>JAYVOP010000346.1:0-13206 GCA_043757865.1 Verrucomicrobiales bacterium
GGCCAAGCCGCATTGGCTCACGCTCTGGAACCTCGGCCATGCGGCGGGAAACTATTTTGACCTAGCGGAAATGCGCATCAAAGGCAAAGGCCTAGCCAATCCTGACGCCGCTCCCGTGGAAGACCACGAGGGACGACTGAAGCTAGTGGACGTGAAGCTAGAGAAGCCGCCGGGCTTCTACGGTGGGGAAAAGCGGCTGCTCAGTTTCACCATCAAACGGAATCTAGCCGAGCCGATCCAGGCGGAGGACATCGGGCTGGCGATTCATTTCTTTGACCTGAAAAATGGCCGTCGTATCGACCGCACGACGGCCAATAAGATCCAGCCCGCCATCATCTCTAACACGGAGGACTGGGAGCAACGCGGCGTGGAGCGCTTGGAAGTTTTATACGATCAACCAGAGATGACGCCGGCGGAAATCGTTAAATATGGGCAGCGGAAATACTACGGTTATGTGCTGGAACTCTCCCTGCGTGATCCCGCGAATCCCGCCGCGCCAGACCGCCTCCAAGACGCCCTAGCCGACCCGCCGGAGCTGGCGAACTTCGCCCGGGAAATGCCCGTGGAGCCCGGCCAACGCCCGCCAGATAACGCTGCGGACGCCTCCTTGTTTCCGCAATAACGCACTCCCTTACTTCCTCCCACGCCCCTCACCATGGTCATCATGATCGCTACGGAAGACGCCGCCGCCCTCTCGGGGTTGGAGGGATTCCTCGCGCGCCATACGCCGCATCAGATCTTGGCGGCAGGGAGTCTGGAGGCGGTGGAAGACGTGGCCACGGAGGCGGAAGATCTGGATGTGCTGCTGTGTGCGCGGCATTTCTCCACCACGGATGGGCTGGCGGTGCAGGAGGCCATGTTGACGAAATTTCCGAGCCTCTATTCCGGCTATCTGGCGGACGTGGATCATGATAGCACGTTGACGTTAGGGCCGCAGGATCGGAACTTCGGGCCGTCCACCAGCCACTACGAGGTGCTGAACTGGATCCATGAATTAGAAAAACTCCCGCCGCCCGTGCTGGCGCAGACGCAGCCCATCACGCTGCCAGAATCCCTGCTCGGGCACACGTTAGGCGACTACAAAATCTTAGCGAAGCGGAGCACGTTTCGTCGCTCAGAGAGCTACCACGCGTTGCAGATGAGCATGAATCGCAATGTGGTGCTAGAGCGGCTGAAGGCGGAATTCCAACACGACATCAATGCCAAGCGGAACTTCCGCGCGCTGGTCCGCGCCCAGGCGAATGTGGTGCATCCGTCCATCGCCACGGTATTTGAGGCGCAGGAAACAGAGGAGGGGGAAATTTTCTACACGCGAGAGTTTGTGCGGGGGCAGAATTTGCCAGAACTCCAGGCGGCGGAAACGAAGTTAGGCGAACGCGAGCTGCTGCAACTCTTACGCGCCGCCGGGGACGCCATGGTTTATTACACGGAGCGGGAGATCCCCCGCTATCGCCTGCGCCCGCAGCACTTATTCCACGGGGATGATGGGCTGCCACGGCTGGCGAATCTCGCCACCATCACCCAGGATGCGAAGCGTGATGACGAGCAAGATCTGCGCGTGCTAGCCGAGGCCATAGCCGCCATCTCCGCCGCCCCCGCGCCCGCCCTCGCCAGCCTGCTGCCAAGGATGCGCGGGATCGCACTGCCCGCCATCCGCACCTGGAGCACGCTGGCGCAGGCGGCTGGTTCCGCGCTTCAGCAGATCGCAGAAACCACCGCCGCGCCACCCGTGCCCACGGGCAAAATCCGCACCACGGCGGCCAAGCGCACGCGGCTGTGGAGCAGCCTGGGAGCCGCGGCGGGCGTGCTGGCCCTAGCCGTCCTGGGCTATGCTAAGCTCTCCCCACCGAAGGCCCGGAAGCTGGATGACATGCTGGCCATCCCCGCTGGCACGGCTCAGTTAGGCGAGGGCCCCAGCGTGGCCATCAAGGCCTTCTGGATCAGTAAATATGAGGTCACCATAGCCGCCTACGCAGAGTTCCTAGCCGCCGAGCCGACCTTAAATCCGCATTACGATCACCCAGAGCAGCCGACCACGAAGCAAGACCATACGCCCCAGAACTGGGCGGACTATTTCCCCGCCGCCCAAGCCGGAGCGAAGTTTAAAGGCCACCGCATCACCCTCAATGCCCCGGTCCTCTGGGCGGATTGGTGGGACGCCTACGCTTACGCTAAATGGCGCGGCCAACGTCTGCCGAACGACCCGGAATGGGAATACGTGGCCCGGGGGCCGGAGGGTCAGGACTATCCGTGGGGCCGGGAGGCCGCGCCTAGCAAGGCGAATACGGGAGAAGATTTCAGCGCCACAAATGATAGCGGCGGGCAGGCGGACGGCTACGCCTCCTGGTGTGAGGTGGACGCTAAGCCGGATGACCGGAGCGCTTTTGGCGTGGTGGGCCTAGCGGGAAATGTGGCAGAATGGACATCCACCTGGGACCAACACCCGGACTTTCCTGATCTGCAGGCTCCGGTTTACCGGGGCGGCTGCTTTAGCCAAAAACTGGCCCCCCTTTCCGCCCAACGCTGGGCCGCCAAGTCCCTGAATCTCGCACAACCGTTCATCGGCTTCCGCACTGCGAGCGATACCCCACCTTCCACCTAACCCACCCCATCCGCCATTATGAAATCCGTCCTGCTGCCCCTCCTTTTGCTGCTCAGTAGCCTGCTGCCGCTGCCTGCGCAGTTGCAAGTCACCCTCACCTTAGAGCGCACCACCTTTGTGGCCCACGAGCCCATTACCGCCGCCGTGACCGTGAAGAACCTGGCGGGCAAAGACCTGGCGTTAGGCGGCCCGGCGGGGCTGAGTTGGCTGCAATTCAACATCCAACGCGTGGAGGATGGCCACATCATTACCGCCACCGAAGGCGAGCCCAAGATCGAGCCCACGATGATTAAGGAAGGCGCGACCCTGCGCCATAAATTCACCCTTTCCCAATCCTATCCGCTGGTCTCTGGCAGTTCCTACCTGCTGAGTTGCAGCGCTTACTTTCCAGACTTGGAAAAATGGATCGGGTCGAACAAGGGACTGGCCCGCGTGGTCAGCCCTAAGGCTCCCTTCTATGAACGCACCGTGGGCACCGGCACCGCCTACCACCACTACCGCCTCTTTACCAATAAAACCACCACCCCCGGCCCCAGCGGCTCCAACAATGAGGTGCAACTCCTCTACGTTAGCATCACCGACGAAGCCACGGACCTCAACGTCGTCACCTACCCACTGGGGCCCATCCTCGACTACCGCGCCCCGCAGCCCAGCACCGACCGCACTGGCCACCTCTGCGTGCTCTACATGGCCACCCCGCAGCACTATCAATACGTGAAACTAGACCCCAAGGGGAACGTGGTAGAGCAACAAATGTATAAGACCAGCGGCGGCCCACCGGAACTCATGGCCACGCGTGAGGGCAGCGTGCGCGTAAGCGGCGGAGTGCCCTACGACGCCCAAGCCGATGCCCAATCCCAAGCCGACCCCAAGACCAGGATCCGCGGCCTGGACGAGCGGCCCCAGTAACTCTACGCTGTCATTTGCGGTCTGGGGTGCTGGGGATGCCGGAGGCATCAATCACCGCGCTTCATCAACGCATCCCGGCAGCGCAATGGCCCGTCGTTCCCGGTAATTCCGACGACGTTCCCGGAAATCCAGAGGTCGTTCCCGACCATTCCGACGACGTTCCCGGAAATCCAGAGGTCGTTCCCGACCATTCCGACGACGTTCCCGGAAATCCAGAGGTCGTTCCCGGCCATTCCGACGCCGTTCCCGGAAATCCAGAGGTCGTTCCCGACCATTCCGACGGCGGAATTCCCCCCGCTGGTGCGCCGCTTGGCCAGCCGCAGTGATGGGCTGGGGGATTTCCCCCTCCAGGCACCACAGCTGGGCACGCCGCGCACCCCAGATATTTCTAGTTGCCAAGGGGCGGAAGCCTCCTACGGTCCGCGCTCCCCGCCAATCTGGGGAAAATCACATTAACCAGTTAGTAAAACAAACCTAAACCGTTTGCGGAGTTGGATCAGGGGTTGGCCTGAGCGGGTGCTGTGGATGCTAAACTAGTTTTCTAGGAGCCTCCCAGTCCGTGCGACGACGCAAGCAAAGACATCATCAATATGGCATCAGAACTCCTTAAGGATCTCGTGGAAGCAGGCGTACACTTTGGTCACCAAAGCCGCAAATGGCATCCGCACATGAAGCAATTCATCATCGGTAAAAAGAACGGCATCCACATCCTCAACCTGGAAGAAACGACGAAACAGATCGACTCTGCGGCAGATTTTCTCAGTGAAGCGGGCCGCAATGGGAAACGCATCCTCTTCGTAGGCTGCAAGCGCCAAGCCCAAGACGCCGTGCGTGAAGCCGCGCAGGCGACGGGTCAATTTTATGTCAATCATCGTTGGCTGGGCGGCACCCTGACGAATCTAACCACCATCCGCAAGAGCGTCCAACGCTTGAAGTGGCTGGAGGAGCTGGACAAGCAACCTGAGTTCAAATCCATGTCCAAGAAGGAACTCTCCGCCCTGGGCCGGGAGCGGGAGAAGCTGCTGCGGAACCTTTCCGGCATCCGGGATCTGGATGGAGCGCCAGACATCGTAGTCATCGTGGACAGCCATCGGGAAAAGATTGCCGTGGCCGAAGCCATGCGTCTGAATATCCCCATCGTGGCCCTAGTGGACAGCAATGCGGACCCCAACATCGTGGCCTACCCCATTGCCGCTAATGATGACTCTGTGCGCAGTATCCGCATCGTGCTCCAGAACCTAGTGGACCCGCTCCTGGTAGCCCTGGAACAAACCGGCCGCGCTCCGAAGAAGAGCAGCTAAGCGCCATTCCTCTAACCCCTTAATCTAAAGAAACCTATGGCAGAAATAACCGCCAAACTCGTAAAGGAACTGCGCGATAAAACCAACGCGCCGATGATGGATTGTCAGCGCGCGCTGAAAGAAAATGGTGGGGATGTGGATGCCTCCATCGACTACCTCCGCAAGAAGGGCATCGTGGGTGCTGAAAAGCGGGCCGGACGTGAAGCCAAAGAAGGCGTGATCCATGCCCTGATTAGCGATGACTGCAAAATCGGGGTGCTGGTGGAGGTCAACTGTGAAACGGACTTCGTGGCGAAGAACAGTGATTTCCGCGCCTTCGTGGACACCGTAACGGAGCATGTGAAAAAGCATGACAGCGCCCATGACCACAGCGTGGAAAACATAGCCACCACCGCCTCCCCAGACGGCAAAGGCAGCTTCGATGAATTCATCAAAGCCCGCGTCGCCTCCGTGGGAGAAAACATCGTCTTCCGCCGCTTCCGTCGTTTCCATGCCGGAGCCAATGGCTGTGTGACGTGCTACATCCACATGGCAGGCCGGGTGGGGGTGCTGCTGGAAGTGACCACTGGGAAGCCAGAAACGCAGGGCGCGGAAGCCTTCAAGGGCCTCATCAAAGACCTCACGCTGCAGATTGCCGCCAGCTCTCCAGAGTTCATTGCCCGGGCGGACGTGGCGGAAACGGTGATCGCCAAAGAAGCCGAAATCCAACGGGAACGCATGGCTGGCCAACTGGTGAATAAGCCAGAAAACATCCAAGCGAACATCATCAAAGGTGCCATGGGCAAGTTCTTCAGCCAGATCTGTCTGCTGGAACAAGCGTTCATCAAAGAGCCTGACCACAGCGTGGAAGACGTGGTCAAAGCCGCCAATAAGGCGCTGGGGGATACCGTGGAGATCGTGCGCTTTGCCCGCTTTGCGGTGGGTGAGGAACTCAAGGCCTAAGCGGTCTAGCACATCATTCAGCAATGCCGCCTCGGAAACGAGGCGGCATTTTCTTGTTCTGATGTTAAGCCCGGTCGCGCTCCGTGGGCCGCCAGCCGATGATTGGTTGCATGTCCCCACGGGGTGGGTAGGGTCCGCCTCTTATTTCCCTAACTTGCGATGTTTAAAACCTATCTGGATGATGCCACTGCCACCATCAACTCCCTGCGTTCCTTGCAGAAGGAGATTGAGGAGGCGATCGATTTCCTAGCCGAGTGCCTGAGCAGCGGCGGGAAGATCCTGACCTGTGGCAATGGCGGCAGCGCGGCGGAGGCGGCCCACTTTGCCACGGAGTTCCTCTGCCGTTTTGAAAAGGACCGCCCCTCTCTCCCAGCCCTCAACCTCACGGCTGACGGCAGCTTTCTCACGGCCACGGGGAACGACTACCAATTCACCCAGATCTTCGCCCGCCAGATCGATGGCCTGGCCCGCAAGGGGGATGTGCTGGTGGTCTTCACCACCTCCGGGAATTCTCCCAATATCCTGGAAGCCCTGCGCTCTGCCCGCACGCGGGGCATGAGGACCGTGGCCCTGCTAGGGCGAGATGGCGGGGCCGCTAAGGAGCTGGCAGAGATCTCCATCGTGGTGCCCTCCGCCATCACCTCCCACATCCAAGAAGCCCACCAAGTCTGCCTGCATATCATCTGCTCTGCCGTGGAGCGGATCCTGTTCCCCAGCCTAGGTAAATAGCCCCCACTCCTTTCCTCTCCTCGCATGACCATTACCCAATCCATCCTCCTCGGCGTTGTCGAGGGACTGACGGAATATTTACCCATCAGTTCCACCGGCCACCTCATCCTGGCAGAGCGCGCCATGGGCCTCACAGGCGATAAGACCGCTCTGGATGCCTACACCATCTGCATCCAGGCCGGGGCCATCCTAGCCGTGCTGGGGATCTACTTTACCCGCGTCAAGGAAATGACGTTGGGCGTGCTGGGCAAACATCCCGCAGGGTTGAAAATGACGCTCAATGCGCTGGTCGCATTCTTGCCAGCGGCGGTGGTGGGATTGCTATTTAAAAAGAAGATTGATGCCTATCTGATGAATCTCTGGACCGTCACCTTTGCGTGGTTGGTGGGCGGCGTGGCCATCTTGGCGGTGGAATGGTTCAAACCTGCGGGCCGGAAAGCAGGCGCAGCCCTGGAGACGCTCACCCTGCGCATGGCGCTCATCATCGGCCTGCTGCAATGCGTGGCCATGGTGCCCGGCACCAGCCGCAGCCTCGTCACCATCGTGGGCGGGGTGCTGGTGGGGCTGTCCCTGCCAGCGGCGGTGGAGTTTAGCTTTATCCTGGGCCTCATCACCCTGACGGCAGCTACGGGTTATGATACGTGGAAGCATGGGCGGGAAATGCTGGCCAGCTTTGGCGGGCCGACTTTAGCAGTGGGCCTCCTAGCCGCATGGCTCTCCGCCGTGGTGGCGGTGAAATGGATGGTGGGCTTTCTCAAGCGGCGGGGCTTTGCGGTCTTCGGCTACTACCGCGTGGCCTTAGCCTGGGCCGTGGGGCTGCTGATTATCAAAGGCGTGATCCCTGGAAACTGAACCACGAGACCAGCTACTTGACACTTGCCATCCACATAAACTCATGGCAGATACGGCCCTCACATAACTACAATTTTCCTCATGCCGAAGCTCATCATCACCAATCCAGACGGCACCACGGTCAAATACGGACTGAATGGTCGCACCTTCACTATCGGCCGGGCCGAGAATAACGACATCGTGCTGCCCGGCGGCTCCAGCTCGAACCACCACGCGGTGCTCAAGCAAATGGACAGCGGAGACTTTTCCCTGACCGATCTAGATTCCACAAACCACACTCGCGTGAACCATGAGGTGATCAAATCCACCCACCTGCGCAATGGAGATCTGGTGCAGTTTGGCGACATCGCAGGGGCTTATGAATCAGAGTTTGCCCCGGCTCCCCGCGTGGAGGATGCCCCCACGCAAATCTATCATGCCGCCCCGCCCGTGGCCGCGCCACCGCCCGTAGCCGCCGCCGCACCCTCTCCCGTCAGCGGAGCGGCTAACCGCCAAGCCCGCGCCAATGCGGCCGGCGTGCGACGCGCCCCCGCCACCGCCGCCTCCGTGGGAGCTGCGGACGGCTGCTTCGCCATCGTCATCATCGGCATCCTCTCCCTCTTTGCTTTTGCAGGCGGAGCCTGGGCGCGGCATTCTGGCGATCATGAAGGGGAAAGCCTGCCCGCCTGGATCAAAAGCGTCATAAAAGACCGCCAAGCCGCCGAGCAGGAAGCAGCGCAAAAGTAGGTGAGCAGGCCGGAAGCGCGCTAGCCACGCCCCCCTTTTCCACGGAGCAAATCCTGGCCATTACCCAGGGGGGAAGATTAAGGGATGGTCCTCGTTGATACCAACTTCCTTGCCCCCACGCCAATCTGTGCGATGGATCGCGCCCTTCCTTATGACCACGCCTACTGCTATCCTTCTCATTCATTGCTCAGACCAACCCGGTCTGGTCCGTTGCGTCGCTGACTTTATCTATGAGAACGGGGGTAACATTGTCCATCTGGATCAGCACACGGATGCCGAGGCGGGCATCTTTTTCATGCGGGTGGAATGGCAGTTAGCGGGCTTCCGCATTCCGCGTGGGGAGGTGGCGCGGGTCTTCCAATATGTGGCGGAGGCGCGGCAGATGCAGTGGACGCTGAGTTTCTCTGATGATGCGCATCGGCTGGCGCTCTTTGTCAGTAAGGACCAACATTGTCTCTATGATCTGCTGGCCCGCCATGATGCTGGGGAGCTAGGCGCGGAAATCTCCCTGGTGGTTAGTAATCACGAGCACCTGCGGCCCGTGGCAGAGCGTTTCGGGATTCCCTACCATGTCTTTTCCATCACGACTGCCAACAAGGCCGAGCAGGAAGCTCTCCAACTCGCGCTGCTGGCGGAGCACCAGATCCACACCGTGGTCTTAGCACGTTATATGCAGATCCTCAGTGATCATTTCGCCACTGTCTTTGCCAATCGTGTGATCAATATTCACCACAGCTTCCTGCCCGCCTTCCCAGGGGCGCGGCCCTATCATTCCGCACATCGACGTGGGGTGAAGATCATTGGAGCCACCAGCCATTACGTCACGGCGGATCTGGACGAAGGGCCGATCATTGAGCAGGACGTGATCCGCGTGACCCATCGGCAATCCGTCGAGGATCTGGTGCGGTTAGGCAAGGATCTGGAAAAGATCGTGCTCTCCCGGGCGGTGATGTGGCATGTGCGGCGGAAGGTGCTGCCGTATGCGAATAAGACGGTGGTCTTTTCCTAACTCCAGGCGCTGCTGATGTCCGCTCCCGTCCTGGCTGCTCAACTCACGGACATCGAGAAATCTTTCGGTGGTAGCGAGAGCTATGTCCACGTGCTCAAGGGTTCCACGCTCTCCGCATACCAGGGGGAAATGCTGCTGCTCGTAGGCCCCTCCGGTTGTGGGAAGACGACGTTGCTCAGCATCCTCTGCGGCACGCTGAAGCCAGATAGCGGCTCCGTGATAGTCTTCGATCAACCGCTCCACACCCTGCCCAGCGCGCAGATCACGCGCTTCCGCGCGCAGCACATTGGGTTCGTCTTTCAGCAGTTCAATCTCATCCCCACGCTCACCATCACGGAAAATGTGGCCGTGCCCTTGCTCATCAATGGGCAGTCCACCGCCAAGGCGGAGGCCGCTGCCCGCGCCATGTTAGCCAAGGTGGGCCTGGGAGATCGCACGAACGTGCGGCCCAACAAACTTTCCGGCGGCCAACAGCAACGCGTGGCCATCGCCCGGGCGTTAGTGCATAACCCGCGCCTGCTGGTGTGTGATGAGCCCACGTCCGCCTTGGATAAAGAAACGGGCGTGCAGATCATGGAACTGCTGCGGGAAATCTCCGCCGATGCCCAGCGGGCCGTCATCATCGTGACCCATGATCCGCGCGTGTATCGTTTCGCAGATCGCATTGCCGCCATGGAGGATGGACGCATCCTCCACGAGGCCGTGGGCACCGCCCAGATCACGGAGCAGTATCTGAATCAACCGCATTGAAACGCCCGCTCACCTCCGCCTTATTTCCACTGACGATCACGCTCTGCGTCATCGCGCTCATCATGCTGCGGCAGCGGGAACGAACCCTTTCCCCCCAGCCGCCCCCAGCCGCTCACCCCACCGCCAAGGCCGCCCGGGGCTGGGAAACTTTACCTAACTGCCAACTCCGCCCGGCTCACCCCAACGATGGTGACAGCTTCCTCGTAGCCCACGATACCCGTCAGACCACCTTCCGACTCTACTTCGTGGACTGCCCAGAGAAAGCATCCACCGGCCTCAGCGCCCAGCGCCTCACTGATCAAGCGCGCTACTTCGATCTCCCCTCGCCCCAGGCTGCGGCCACCGTGGGAGCCGCCGCCGCCGCCTTCACCCTGCCCCTGCTAGAGCGACCATTCACCGTCCGCACCAAATGGGAACGCGTCTATGATTCCCAACGCTGCTACGCCCAAGTCCTGGTGACCATGGCGGATGGCACCCAACGCGACCTAGCCGAACTCCTCGTCGAGCACGGCCTCGCGCGCATCTTCACCAAAGGCACCCACCTCCCCGGCCCAGCCACCGAGGCTGAATCCAAAGCCCACCTCCACCAACTGGAAGCCGCCGCCCGCGCCACGCAACGCGGGGCGTGGCAACGCTAGCGGTTCTCGCATCTTGACTTCAAGGCCCAGATGCGCTCCATTGACCGCAATGAGTCCACCCGAACCTAACACCTCCATCCAACTACCATCGGAGCGGATCTCTGCACTCCAAATTCTCACCCTGCTGCTGTCAGTTTACGTGCTGCTCGCACTGTTCGTGCAGACGGTCTTCCGGTTAGAGCCAGTGGCAGAGGCGTTCCTGGAACGGGTCGATTTTTGGGTGTGCTGGGTCTTCTTGCTCGATTTTATCATCCGCTTTAAACAGGCTCCTTCCAAAAGGGCCTTCATGAAATGGGGCTGGGTTGATCTGATTTCCAGTATTCCAGTGATCGAATATTTCCGAGTTGGCCGCTTGGTGCGGCTCATCCGCGTCCTGCGCATTTTCCGAGCCCTGCGATCTACGAAAACCATTATCGGTTTCTTCTTACGGGGCCACCGCCGCAACTCCTTTGCCGCAATGGCGGCCATTTCCTTCATGCTCGTCGTGTTTTCTGCCATGGCCATTCTCCAATTTGAAGCCAATGAGCCAGAAGCCAATATCAAATCCCCTTTGGATGCATTCTGGTGGGCCTATGCCACGATCACGACGGTAGGATATGGAGATCGTTTCCCCATTTCTACGGAGGGCAGGGTCGTGGCGTGCATCTTAATGACCGCTGGGGTGGGGCTTTTCGGCACCTTTACAGGTTTCATCGCTAGCATGTTGATCGAGCCGGAAATCCAGCAAGAGGAAACGGAGATTCAACTGCTGGCGGCAGAGATCAAGGCCCTCCGACAAGACGTGCTGGCACTGGCCGAAAAGTTGGGGTCTCAAAAGTGATCAATCCTGCGGCACCCACCATCTTTTCCACGCGCGCGAGATCGGGGCTGCAGCGCCTGAGCGCCTTAGCCGGAATCATGCGCTAGCGCTTCTTCAGCGCGCTCAGATATTCCACCAGATCCACTAGCTCTTGCTCGCTCATGGTAGCGGCTAGGCCGATGGGCATGAGGGAGAGCGGCAGCTTGGTGCGGCTGGAAATATCTGCCTTGGGAGTCTTCACGATCACGCCGCCTGGAGCCTTGATGGATAGCTCCGCTTCGGTCTCTCCAGCGATCATGCCCACGTAGGTATCGCCCTTGCTGGTCTTCACTTCCCAGCCTTCAAAGCCGAAGCTGATGGCCGCGTTAGGATCGATGATGGAAACATAGAGAGCTTCCTTCGGCAGCTTCGTGCCGATCTCGCTGAGCGCAGGGCCGAAGTCGATCCCCTCTTCGTTCACCTTGTGGCAGGCAATGCAGACTTTGGCATACTGCACCCGACCGTTCTTGGCATCGCCCTGGCGCTTGATGAGTTGGGCGATGGGCGGCAGCGGCTTATCGCCTTGGCCCTTGGGCATCGGGAGCAGCTCGGCTGCGCGGGCCTTGATTTTTCCATCGTTGGAAGCATTGAGCACTTGGCCAGCGGCTAAATTTAGCTCTGCGGGCAGTTCCTTTTTCTCGACCGCTTCGAGCAATAAATTTTCGCCATTGCGGCTCTTGCCTAACGAGCGCACGCCCGCTGCTTTCAGCTCTGGAGTGGCCTTGGCGTCCTTTAAGCAATGCAGGATCACGGCGGCGGCTTCCTTGCTTTGGGAAAGCGATAGCGTGTCGAAGAGCGCGCCCGTCTGGTCCGCAGGAGCGGCTAGGACGGCGGTGGTGATGGCGTCCAGTGCGCCCATTTTGATGAGCGTTTTAAATGCGGTGGCCGCTTCCACGGTGCCGCGTTTGGCGATGCCCATGGCCAGCAGTTGATCTTTCTCCGCAGGGACATTGAAGCGCTCCAGGAAGGCGAAGTATTCCTTGCTGCCACGTTGGCTGGCGAGTTGTCGGCTGACGGCAGTTTGCACATTAGGCGAGGCTTTGCCCAGATCGAAATCCTTCACGCGGGGCAGCACGGAAAGCACCAAGGCATCGTCGGTGGCAGTGGTGAGAAATTTCGCGAACACCGACTGGCGCGCAGCCTCTGGCTGGTAATCCAAGGCGCGGAGGAAACGCACTTTATCTGCTGCGGCTAGGTTGGCATCCGCTAGCACTTGGCCGATCATCTCGGCAGACTTGCTGGCACGGCTGATCCACAGCAGGTCCCGGCCAGCAGGAGTTTTCCATTTCTCTCCCACCTGGGCCATGTAGGCATCCCAACACGCCTCCCAATGCAGGGCTGCACCGATCCCGCTAGCGGCTAAGTAATATTTATCCGAGCCATCATGCTGAGCGGCCAACTGCGCCCAGAGTTTAGCGGCTTCCGGCGTGTCCAGGAAACGCAGCGCGATGAGACATTCCCGCCGCACCGATGCGCTGGGATCAGCCACCAACTTAGAAAGAAGCGGCATGAGGTCCAGCTTCAACTGACGTGCTAGGCGCAGTCCCGTGATGCGGATGTCCTCGTCTTTGTCTGCTAGAGCGGCGGCCACGGCGGCGGTGCCATCGTTGGTTAGTTTCCCCCATGCCCAGAGGATGCGGGCGCGGGTCCGGGGCTCAGTGGTTAGAGTCCAGGCAACTTTCAAGAGTGCCGGGGCCTTGTCAGGAGAGCGTTTCAGGCCCATCCAACCCAGGTAACGCTCGGCCTCGTTGGGGCTGCAAAGTTGCTGCACATACCATTGCGGACTGGTGCCCGTGAGCCCAGCTGGCCTCATGAGAGAAGAACAAGATTTCCCAAGCCGATCCGCCGGAGCCACCCGATAGATCCGCCCCCGTTCCAGATCACCCATGCCGTGGCCGCCCACACCTGGA
>JAYVOP010000347.1:0-3513 GCA_043757865.1 Verrucomicrobiales bacterium
AAGGTGGCCGAGGCCAAACCGTCTGCACCATAGTGGCTCTGCTCCGGCTGCCAACTTGAAATAATATCTTCACCCGGCGGGGTGGCCCACAACTCATCATCCTCAACCCAGCTTACGGCTGCGGCGGAAGTTTGCTCCACGACTTGCTCGGCCCCGGCTTTTTGACCCAGTTGGTTATCGAGTTGAGGCTTACTCCCAGCAGCCGTTCGGGGGCCCGTGGCCCAACTCCCTCAAGGTATTGGGCTAAGGCGGCGGTGGCCAGCCCGTGGAGTGGCGGGCTGAGGCCGCTATCGGCAAATGGCCAGTGGCTTGAATGGAACGCGGAGTTGCACTCTGCGGCATCCCCGCACGCACGTGGCGCCGCATCCGCTGCCAGTGGCACAGCCCCATGGGGCGGATTTAAAATGCGCGCTCCCCAGACAGCGGCCTTAGCCCGTTGCTCCATGGGGGTGGGGCGCCTGCGGCGGCCTGGATTTGCTTCCACCAGCGCGGGCATCTGGAAAATTTTCCGTAGCATTTTCCAGCACCCGCGCCATCAGCAGAGCCACCATGAAAGCCCTCACCCTTACTGCTTATAACGAATTCTCATTTGGCGATGCTCCCCTGCCGGAGACTGGCCCGGACGATCTGCTGATCGAAGTCAAAGCCTGCGGCATCTGCGGCAGTGATGTGCATGGCATGGATGGCAGCACGGGCCGCCGCATCCCGCCCATTATCATGGGCCACGAGGCCGCTGGCGTGGTGAAGGCGTTAGGCTCTGCGGTGCGTGGACCCTGGCACGTGGGGCAACGCGTGACCTTTGATTCCACGGTGTATTGCGGGAAATGTGATTACTGCGCGCGCGGCCAAGTGAATCTGTGTGCCAGCCGCAGCGTGTTAGGCGTGAGTTGTCAGGAATACCGCCAGCACGGGGCCTTTGCAGAATATGTGAAAGTGCCAGAGCGCGTGGCGGTGGCCGTGCCGGATGCAGTGAGCTTTGCGGAGGCGGTCTTTGTGGAACCCACCGCCGTGGCCTTGCACGGTGTGCGACGCGCCCAAGCTGGCCCGGGAGACACCGCGTTAGTGGTGGGCGCGGGCATCATTGGCCTGCTCACCATCCAAGCGCTGAAGGCCGCTGGCTGCACGCGTGTCTATGCGGCGGACTTGAACACCCAACGTCTCGCGCTAGCCTTGGAGCTAGGCGCGGACGCCATTTTCCCCGTCGCAGAAGGCAATGTAAAAGAGCAAATCCTGGCCCTGACTAACGGTGAGGGCGTGGACGTGGCCATCGACTGCGTGGGCATCGGCCCGGTGGTGGATCTGGTGCTGCACGCCGTGCGTAAGGGCGGGCGCGTGGGCTTGATTGGGAATTTAGCGCCTCGTTGTGATTTCGCGTTGCAGACCGTGGTCACGCGGGAACTCAGCGTCTTCGGCTGCTGCGCGTCCGCTGGGGAATACCCGCAGGCGCTGGAAGAGATCGCAGCGGGCCGCATCAAAGTGAAGCCGCTGACCAGCGCCATTGCCCCGCTGGAGGAAGGCTCAGAGTGGTTCCATCGCCTGCATGGCGGGAAAGAAGATTTGATTAAAGTCATCCTCACGCCGTGAAAGCGCGGTTGCCACTGGCCTGCGACATCAGAAATTCCGCCACCATGTCCCCCCTTGTTGCCCCGACCACTGCCGCGCCTAACTTGCTAGATTTATTCATGCCCCTGGAGTTTTTTTACGCCAGCCGGGCAGAGCCCATGCCCTGTCCCAGGCTGATTCCCGGCTCAGACATGCCTGCGCCCTACCAACATTTATTAGTCCATGAAAGCGACATGACCCCTCGCCTGCGGGACTTCCATGGCAGCCCCATCGGACTGCGCGTGGTGGAGCGTCAACTCAGTGAGGATTATGTCATGCGACTGGTCGTGCTGGATCGGCAAACGGATCAACGGCCCGTGGAGATCGGGGCCATCGGCATTCAACTCGAGGGCTTTCCTGCCGCCGCCCGCGCGGACATCCTCGCTGGCCAGATCCCCCTAGGTGGACTCTTAGAGGCGCACGGAATCCAACACGAGAGCGCGCCCAAGGCCTATTTCACCATCCCTGCGGATGCTTTCCTAGCAGACCTCCTGGGAGCCACCGTGGGCGCGCAGTTGTATGGCCGCTGCAATGCGCTCTCCCATCACGATGGGCTCGTGTTCGCAGACATCGTGGAAATTTTACCCCTGCACCATGGCCACGCCTAAGCTGGATGCCGCCGCCGCCCAGCGCGCAGTGCAGGAGATCTACGCACAGCTAGCTGCTAGGCCCATCGCGCGGGATTGCACGTCCATCGGGGAATGTTGTCGATTTAAACTCACGGGCCGCACCCCCTTCATCACCCGTGGAGAGGCCGCCGTGGCCTGGCAGGGAATCAAGGCCAGTGGCCGACGGCAACTACCCACCAGCGTGGCCGGGGCCTGCCCACTCCAGAAGGCAGATGGCCGCTGCATGATCTACCAACATCGCCCGTTCGGCTGTCGCACCCATTTCTGCAAAGCCGCTGGCGGCCCCTACGCCCGTGAGGAAGTGCGGGATCTGATCCAGCGCCTAGAGGCCATTGATGCCCAACTCGGCGGCACTGGCGGCGTGAACCTCCCCGCCGCCCTAGCCGCTTACGGTTAGGGCGCGTTCTCTCCTAAGTCCTGCTTGCGCCCAGAGAGCCCGCGCGCATAGATGCCGCTCTTCTGCTCCATGAATCTGCCTAATCAATTAACTGTGGGTCGTCTGGTCCTAACGGTGGTCTTCGTCATCGTGACGGCCAGCCCGCATGGCTGGGGGGCAGGCTGGGCTTACACGGCGGGCATGGCCATCTTCGGCATCGCCTCCGTCACGGATTACCTCGACGGCTATTGGGCGCGGAAATATCAGCTCGTCACCGACTTCGGTAAACTCATGGACCCCTTAGTGGATAAGGTGCTGATGTGTGCAGCCTTTGTAATCCTAACAGAGACCGTCTATCCCGGCACCACCCAAGTCATGCTGCCCGGCTGGGTCACGGTGGCCGTGCTGGCGCGGGAGTTTTTAGTCACGGGCCTGCGGTTGATCGCCACCGCCAAGGGGGTGGTGCTAGCGGCGGATCGTCTGGGGAAACACAAGACTGGCTGGCAGATTGCCACCGCTAGTTATTTCATCGTTTATCTGGCGTGCCAGGAAAGCAGCATGGCGTGGTTCCGCCCCTTCTTTACTTGGCCAGGGCTGGATCCGCAGCACGTGGGCCGCGTGCTCATCGCCATGACCCTGCTGACCACCGTCTATTCTGGCTGGAAATATTTCTGGAATAACCGGGAGCTAGTGCTCACGGAAATGTAGGATTTCCTGCTTGCTGGCATGGGCAAAGCGGCTTAGGTGCGGACGCTTCCAGCAATGAAAGCACGGGGGGGTTTAGCTCAGTTGGTAGAGCGCTTCGTTCGCAATGAAGAGGTCAGGAGTTCGAATCTCCTAATCTCCACTCCGTGCTCTGGGAACTAGAAAAACCTAGCTCCTTCACCACCCAGCACTATTTGCGGC
>JAYVOP010000348.1:0-3509 GCA_043757865.1 Verrucomicrobiales bacterium
ATGTCCCCCACAGCCAAGCCGCCCGTCACAAAGCCGGAGTGATACAGGTAGCTCAGCGGATTGGCGTCCTGAATCTTGGGCACGTGCGATAACCCGGAATCCGCCGCCTCCACGGTGTGAAACAACGTCTTCCCCACCGCTGCCGAACGCGCTGCAAACGGCTTCCCAGCCACCTCCGCCGCCGCATTTCCGATTAAACTAGCACACGCCCCCAGCAGCACGAAAGGAGCGAGGAAGATACGGGGACAAATTGCAGGGAAAGTAAGCATCATGGGAAACAAAGGGGATCAGAAGCGCAGGCGGCCAGCAGTAGCCAGCATCTACCAGCGCACAGTGAACGGAATTCCCCGCCTCGCTACAAGCGAAAACGCGGACAATTTGTAAACCGAAATCCACCGCAGCCCAAGGGGCCTGCGGCCCAGAGTATCATGGAGCACCCTCAAGGAGACGGGCGTCCCGCCCCGACATGATCGTATGGGCGGGGCGGGACGCCCCGTCTCCTTGGATGCGGCCCGGTTTGCCACCGCGGAATTTACCGAGCGACCATCCCGCTCCCGGTTTGCCACCGCGGAATTTACCGAGCGACCATCCCGCTCTCGGTTTGCCACCGCGGCGTTTTGGGCGGTCTAGTTGACTTTGATCTAAGGTGGGCCACTCTCCAGTCGTTATTTCTCCCGCTTCTTTTTTCATCCTTACCGCTCCGCAAACAAATGGCCCGCTATGATTCTGGTTTTTTTTATGACAGCGGGGTGCATTATGATGAGGAGGAGGCTCCACCCTTAATCCACCATGGCTCAATGATTACTCTAAGTCGTTTCTTAATAAACCCATTTGATGATGCTGAAATCAGTTTGGATGAACTGCTCTCTTTTGCTACGGATCACTTGCAGCGGCTGATAGCCAATAATCCGGGGGCGCTCTTTAATGCGCTGATTACCGCTACCACTCCCCTGCTGACGGTGCTGATGAATTGCACCTCGGATGACCAAGTGAAATTAGGTATCCGCAAAGCGCGGAAGTTGGCCAAGGACGCATTCCGCAAGGGGTTGGTGGGCAAAGTGGAGATGCTGGCGGCGGCGGTAGTGGCTAAGTTCGGCAAGCAGGGGGCGGAGTATATGGAATGTTTCCCGCAGGGGAGGACGGTGTATAAAGACAGCACGGATGACCATCTGGAGGGGCATCTGACCCAACTGCATACCGCCTTGGCCGCCCATGCGGCGGCCCTGGGGCCGCAGGCGGCGGCGGATGCCGCAGGGCTGCTGAGCACGTGGACGGTGGTGTATGCGGCCAGTGAATCCTCCACGGGCTCCAAGACCACCACGGAGGCAGGCAAGCAGCAGGCGCGGGAGAACCTACAGCTCCGGTTGTTTCTCAATCTACTGGAAATAGCCCGGCTCAATGCGCGCCACCCAGAGGCGCTGGATCTCTACATGCGCCAAAGCCTGCTGGAGAACCCTACCCCCGCGGTGCCCCCCGTGGTGCCACCGCCTACGCCTTAAGGGCGCGGCCCGGTAGATCCATTGCCCTCAACCACAGGACGGACGCCAAGGCTGGGGCTGGCAAGGCGCCAACCCACCCGCCCGCAGCCTGGAGATCCACGTGGATCGCGCGGACGGCCCAGGCTTGCGCCTCATCGTCAGGGACACCACCCCCGGCTACCTTCCTGTCGAGCCTCCGGCTCTGTTTCCAGATGAATCCGGTGGATGGAAGTCGGCTCGCGCTGGGAATTGATCAAGGATAAGGCAATGCGGTTACGCGATAGTAACGGCGGCCTTCGGTGGGACTGGCGGGATCTGTCAGGGTGCCGGCACCGGTTACGGTGCCTAGCGATTGCCAGAATTGGAGATCGGAACTCCATTCGACGTTGTAGGTCTTTCCTGCGGTAAATGGCCACGCGATGGTGACTTGCCCAGCGGTCATGCTGGTGGTGGCCAGGGGCTTCTGACCTGGGGAGTTTGCGGTGAGACCAAAGGCGTTTTCGACCCAGTCTGGGACGCCATCGCCATCCGTATCTGGATCTGTGAGGCGGGTGCTGCCGCCGGGGGTGCCGTCAATGCTGGCGGATGCGCGCCAGTTAAGGGGATTGTTGTAGTCGCCATTGGAGTCAATGATTTCCAAGGATGGGCCTTGCCCGTCTGGCGTGACTGGCCACGGGGCGACGTCGTCGTAAGTGAAGTCGTGGATGGCGTTGCCGTCCGGATCGTTGACGATGATGTGCTCTCCCCCATTATCCAAGGATCCTGAGGACCACGGGCTGATGGCGAGGCGTGGGCTGACGCTGTATTTCTGGCGGAAGCCGGCGGGATTTCCGGTGAGGACGATGAATTCTCCGGGAGCCAGGGATTCATTTCCAAAGGTGTATGCGGCAAATGGGGTGGTGGCGGGGAAATTTACCCCCAGCAGACTGACGGGGATGCTGCCAGTGTTTTTGAATTCAATGTATTCCACGGAATCCGAGGCGGGGTTATACATAACTTCGGTTAAACGTAGTCCGGCCAGGACGCTGGAGGCCTTGGCTGGGTCTGCGATGAGCAGGTAGTCGAATGAGGCGCGCAAATTTTGCGGAGTTTCGGTAGAGGCGAAGATGCCGCCACGCACAGAGGTGGCACCAGCGGGGAGGGTATAAGTTTGATCTGTAACCCAGACGCCAGCGACTTTACGGGAGAAGATGAGCGCGGTCCCTGAGCGCTGCACGCGGAGGGAATCGGCGGTCATGGGGGCTGGGGTGATGGCAGGCAGGCCTGCGGTGGAGGTGGGGGCTAGCGGTATGAGTTCGATGGCGCTGACGGTGGCTTGCGCTCCAGTGGTGCTTCCTGACCCTAGCGCGAGATTCAGTTTAATATTTCCGGCACCATTTCGAACCACAGAGGGAAGCGAAAATGTGCGGATCAGAGAACTGCTGCTATTGGCCGACCAAGCTGCGGCCGCGCCATCATTGATCGAGACATTCATGTTGATGGTCTGGCTGGTGCTGGCGATGACGCTGGAGTAGAGTTTGAGGCTGTAACTCCAAGCTGGGACGGGAAATTCATAGGTAATGCTACCTCCAGAAATGCCCGTGCGGCGGCTGTCGAGGACGTTGTTATAGTTTAAGTTTGGCGAAGTGGCGCTATTATAAGCCTGAGCCACGGTGGTGGTGGCGGGAGTGCCCAGGAAAGAATTATCTGCTGCCCAAATGAGTCCATCGGCCTCTGTAAATTGAGGGCCGCCAGAATTAATGCGAATGGGTGGGGGCGTGCCAGTGAATGCTGCGATGTAGAACACGGTGCTCGGATCATCGCGACGGACGCGGATCTGGTCGCCCGTCTCAATGCTGTAAACGTAGCGCACGGCTAGGCCGTTTTCCACGGTGTCCACGAGCAGGCCAGTGTTGAAGTATTCACCCAGGTGACGCGAGTCGAGGTGGACATCCGTTTGCATCACCCAGTCCGCAGCGCTGGGCAGAGGCCGGGTAATCATGGGGAAACTAGTGGAATCCAGCGGAGCGGCGGCAGCTTCATTGATCTGGA
>JAYVOP010000349.1:0-3509 GCA_043757865.1 Verrucomicrobiales bacterium
ACTCCATTGTTGTAAAACCACACGCGGAAGATGTCATTGAGGGGAATAGGAGTGAGATAAGGTGTATAAGTATTCGTAGATTTCACGAACCCCAGGATCGCGGAGTAACGCACCACGGGCATGGACCCTGGATTAAATGGCGTGGGCCGGAAGGCTGCAAACAGCGTGGCATTCGCACTAGTGCCTGTGGGAGCATTAAAGCCGATGAAACCAAATTTACCTAACCCCGGCACCAAGCCGCTCTCAATGCCATAGACTAATTGCCCGGCAGGGCTCACCACCCATTGATCCACTCCGGCTAGGGTATTGTCCCCCTTCACCCAGATGGCGGCCTCAAAGTCATTGCTGTAAATGCTCGTCTGCACCACCGGAGCAGCCTGCAATAATATTTGCGGCTCACATGCTAGGCTCAGCAACGCTAGCATGAGGCCCGGGAAAGGGAGGCGCGGAGGAAATTTCATAACTAAAATAAGGAGAGGGAGGGGAAGCGAAAGGAGCGATCTGTCGTTAAACAGATCGCTCCTTGAGGGGTAGCAAATCTTAGAGGAATTCGTCTAGTGAATTTTCCTATTTCCGTCAGATTCTAGGCTCCGGTAGTGGGTGGGACGGGAGGCGCTGGAGGGCGTGGGCCTTCAGGGGCGCAGCCAGCCAAGAATTCGGCTAGGCTGATGCCACCGCTAGCGTCGGCATCAAGGTGAGCAAAGATGAGGTCCAAGGCACCAGCGGGGAGGTGATCCGCCGGGACGATGGCGGAGAACTCAACTTTAGTTAGTTGGCCGTTACTATCTTTGTCAGCATCGTTGAAACGCTTGGTGCGGAGTTCTATGAGCTTGGCTCTCATAGCATCACGGGCTGCGGCCTTTTCGGTGTCATCCAGTTTGCCATCACCATTGGTGTCCCATTTGGTGATGAAGTCTTCGTGCTTTTCCTTCTTCTTGGCGTCCAGTGCGGCCTTGGCGGCTTGGCGCTCTTCAATGGAGAGCTTGCCGTCGCCATCGACATCGAAGGGTTTCAAAAAATCAGGGAGGGTGCCGTTCCCGAAGGTTTTGTCGGCGGCGGAGACATGATTGGCGGAACCCAGGAGGGCCAACGCTGCGAGTGCGATATAGGTTAGTTTCATGATTTGATGTTTAGTTATGGGTGGATTTTATGGATTAGAATCAAGCTGCTTTCAGAGATGACTGAAACGGCTTCGAGGTCATTGACGCGCGGAAATGGCGGCGGTTACATTTTTTGGAAAAAAGTTTTTCGTCGAGAGCCAGAGGTGGCTTTTCGTCATTTGCGCATCGGTTGATCGCATGTAAAGAAGCTCCCTTACCTCCTTTACCTTGATGCTTTTTTGCCGCCTCCTTCGCTCTCTTGTTCTCCCTGCCATGGTGGCTGGAATCCTTGCTGTAGGCTGCGCAGCGGAGCTGGACTCGGCGGAGGTGGAGGCCGCGCAAGCCACGCGCATGGGGCAGTTTATCCCCCGCACCTTACCACGTTTACAGCGTCGCGCGCGGGTTCGGGTGGCGGTGCTGGGGGATGAAATTTCCCGCTTCGGATTTGGACCTGGGGAGGAGCTGGCGCAAAGTTGGCACCATCAACTGCTGGCCCAACTGGCAGCTAAATTTTACTATGGCGGCGGCGTGCGGATCTTCGGTGCCAAGCCGCCCCCGCCCGCCCCCAAGCTAGCGGAAGGCGAGGTGCCACCACCCCGGACGTGGCCCCCTCGGGGGGAGATTCCGAATCTGACGGAGGTGATTCCGGGCGCACCGGAGATCGTGTTGCGGAATTTCAGCCGCCGCGGAGCCACCGCTGTCCAGGCGCTGCAACCGCTGACCACGGAGGCCTTCGACGAGCCCACGGACCTCGTCATCTGGATGTATGGGGCCAACGACGCCCTCACTGGGGTGCCCGTGGCGTCCTACCGCCAAGCGCTGGAAGCAGCCATCCAGCAGTGCCAGGACCACAAGGCAGACATGATTATAGCCACCCCGCCGCTGCTCTATGGCGTAGATCGAGCCGGGCTGGCCCGCACTGTGGATTACGCCGCCGCCGCCCGTGCCGTGGCCGCCCAGGCGCACCTGCTGTGCTGGGATATGACGGCGGCGTTAGGAAATATTGCCCTGCCCCTACCAGAATCTGCCGAGAACGCCCTGCCTGCCTATCTCAAGGCGCTGCAAGCCTACTATCCGCCGGACCGCCCGCTGCCGAATGCCGCTGGCCAAGCCGTCATGGCCCAGGCTGCTTGGGACCAGCTTCGTGCGAGTGCGCCCACTCCCTTTACCGCCCGTGGCTCCTATACTTTACCTAATGCCCCGCTGCCGCCCGCGGGCGACGGAGCCCCTAACCTAGAGATCACCCTCCTCCAGCCAGCCACCACGGAGCATCCGGCGGCGGAATTCAGCGGTGGCCTGCTCACTGTGCTGGAACTCGCGGGTGGCTGGAAACGCACCGGAGACGCCACCATCCCCATCAAAACCTTTACCGACCACCGCACCTTGCGCATGCCGCTTAGCGCGGCCTCCTCTAGCCAGCCGCTTGGAGAGACCGTGAATGCTGGCTTTATCCTCTACACCGCAGACCGGGCCGCCCTCATGAGCATCCCCGCCGTCGTCGTCCCCATCTCCCTGGACATTCCCGCGCAGCGTCTCGAAGGCGTGGCGGGCGACCTCATGATCGAGGCCACGATTACCAATCACACCAAGGCCGAGTTCCGCGCCAATGCCCAGATCGAATGGCTGGGCAAGACCACCACCATGGCCATCGCCCTGGAAGGCAATGCCGAGCGACCATCCAGCAAGCCGCTCAACCTCCGCCTCACCCTGCCAGAGGGAAATGCCCTCCACTCAGACCTCCACATCCGCCTGCAATCGCCCGACCGTAGCTATGATTTCACCCGCACGATTGATGCCACGCGCAATTTCCTGCCCAGCACCCGGCTCAGTTTTAGCGGTAATCCACCCACCGCCACCACCCCCAGCCTAACGGTGAAAGTCAGCCCCGTCAGCCTCACTTGCACATTTGAACTCCCTGCCGCCAAGCCCGCCGCCGAGGGTTCCGTAAGTCTGATGATCGACGCCCGGGACGCCCTCACCCGGGGCAAACCTGGCTTCATCGACGCCTGGACCCTGCCGCTGCCCGCCCTCGACGGCCCGATCCCGATCAAGAAACTGGCCCCCGCTTGCTTCGGTAACGGCTATGATCGTGAGATTGATCCGAGCTACCTCCAAGCCTCCCTCACGACCTCCATTTCCGGCACCCGCATCGTGGACATCCTCATCCCCAAGGCGGACTTCTACCTGCACCAGTGGAGCCTCAACGACCGTGGGGAAAACAAGCTAGGCTTCAACGCCCGCATCCATCTCCCAGACCAGCCAACGCCCATCCAAGGCCTAACCCAGAGCGCCTTTAGCCCCAATGATACCGCCAGCCTCGGCGTGCTCCAACTCACCCCCAAGTCCACCGGAGAATGGACCGTGCGGGTCTTCTAAAGGGAGCTTTAGAAGGAGCCGCCGACTTTGGAG
>JAYVOP010000350.1:0-13103 GCA_043757865.1 Verrucomicrobiales bacterium
ATGGCTGGCTATGGTGGCGGCGGAGTCGCTAGACACCTACAAGCTGCCCGCGCTGCAACATCCCGACATCTCCCTAGAAGAGATCCGTGCCGTGTGGCCTGCGGGGGCATACGCCCTAGCCGATGCGGACCTGCCAGCACTGAATCAATATCCATTTAACCGCCTATTTCCCCATCCGCTGGGGGACGGAGGCGCAACTGCGATGGCGGCAGGCTCGGGGGTGGCGATGGCGGTGTGATGGCGGGGTATGACTGAAAAACTCACGGCTACAGTAACGATGTGTCGGCGGCTGGAGCTGATGATTTGGACGATGACTCGCTGCTAGAGAAGCTAACAGAGCGGGCGCTAATCCAGGAATGGAACGCGGCAAGCGGTTGGCAGTAGCCGCCGATGTTGGAGGCCCGCACCATGATTGAGCACAATCCCGCCTCCTCAGTCAACGGGTACGGGCGGTTGTTACTGCGGAGGCTTATTTCAGCAGCACGAACTGGCCCCGCCCCTCCGCATACACCGCCACGCGTCCCCAGATCGGCACGCCAGTAGCACGTCCAGGGGTTGTTTTGGATTTGAGATTAGCATCCAGCTCCACCCATCCCGCATCCCCGCCACGGCTCCATCCCGTTCCTTCCACCCAGGCGACAAGTAAATTGCCAGCGCCATCGCTGGACATCGTGGGGTGTTTGGCATTACGGCTAGCAAGGGTGACTGGTGGTGTGGCAAGGTGGTCCATCCAACCTGCGTTGATTTTTCCAGCCGTTTCCCAGGCTCCCACCAGCTTTGATCCGGCCACCTGCAGCGTGGCGGAACTCATCGGACAGGCGGCCACCTGCCAAGTTTCGATTTCCTGCGCGCGCCACGTGTCCGCTTCCTGTGAGAGCAGCGACATGGCGCGGTGCTGGCCTTCGGAAACATTGCGGTAGAGAATGACTGGCCTCCCCTCGGCGGATGCCTGCACACGGAGCGAACAGCAGGCACAGACCCCCGGAGCAGAAGCATTGAGGATCTCCGGCGCTCCGAAAAGAATTCCGTCATCCTGGGAGGTTCGCAGAAAAACGACCCGCTGCGATTCCTCTGCTGCTTTCTGCGCAGGGTTGCCGTGCCACGCGATCCAGACCTCGCCTTTTCGATTTGTGGCGATGGACGCCCCGCCATCGAGCGACGTGGTATTTCCCAGCAAATCTTGCTGGGCGGCAAAGGCGGCCCCCTCTTTTGCTAGGTGGGCATACCAAAGAGGAGCCCGGCCAGCCGGAGTAGCTGCCACGCCATTCCAGAGCACGTGCACGCTGGAGCCAGCGCCAATCGCCAACTGCGGCCCGCGGATACTTCCGATCGCGATTGCGCTGCCGACGATGGAATTGACGGTTTTGCTGGCTTGCCATGGTTGGCCTGGCTGGCGGGAGGTGTAGCGGACATCCGCGGCTTTGGGATCGCCCCGCAGATAGACCAGATGGATGGTCCCATTCTCTGTTACCGCCACCTCCGGCTGCAAGCCCCCCTCCGGCACAGCCTCCACCCGCACTGCGGCCCAGAGCGGAGCAAAAGTGAACGAGAGCAAGAGGCCACAAAGTGATGGGAGGTGCATCCGCAGACTGTCCCATCAAGCTCCACCGCCGACAACTACATTGTCAGGCTATCCACCAGCCGCTAGATCCGATGCTTCACTAGGGAAATACCGTCTGGATCAATGCTCACGAGGCGCTGGCGGTAAAGGGTTCCGAGCGCTTGCTTGAAGGCCTTTTTACTCATGGCGAAGAAATCGCGAATGTCCTCTGGCGGGCTGTCGTCGCCATAGGGCAGGGAGCCACCAGCGGCGGTTAGGGTGGTGAGGATCTGCTGGGCCAGGGCGGGCAGGCGCTGGATTCCGGTGGGGTCTAGGCCCAGGTCTATTTTCCCATCCTCGCGCACACTGCGGATGTAACCAGGGAGGGAGGAGCCTAACGTGAGCGGGCCGCTGAGTTCCCCACGATAAAGCAAGCCCATGTGGCCGGGCAGGATGATGGCATTATACCCTAACTCTGTCTCCGCTGCGATGAGGAGGTCCACCGCTTGGCCAGGGAGGAAGGAGGGCGCAGCTTTATCCAAGTGAGGATGCAGCTTCATGGTAGCAATGATGCGCTGGGAACGATCATCTACTAGCACATAGACCACGACTTGATCTCCCGCCCGCAGGCGGTGGGTCTGTTCCCGCATCGGCAGCAGCAGGTCTTTAGCTAGGCCCCAGTCGAGAAAGGCTCCTAACTGCGGATTCGCTTCCACGACGCGCAGGGAGGCGAACTGGCCCACGCGAGCCAGGGACTGCGCCAGGGTGGCGGTGATGCGATCCTCGGAGTTCAGGTAAACGAAGACGTCCACCTGGCTCTCGCCCGGAGCGGCATAGAAATGCTCGCGCGCGGGCAGTAAGATTTCTCCGAAGCTGCCGCCATCTAGATGCACGCCATAAACGGAATCCCGGAGGATGGGGAGAAGGTTCCTTTTCCCTAACTGGACGCTCGCCATCATGGCTTAGGCGCTAGCCGGGGTGCCATTGGCATCATCATTGCCAGGCTGCTGAGGCCGCCGGGGCAGGTGGCGAATCTGGCGGAAGCTCACTAGCTTACGCGCAGATTCATCGAACAGGCGGAAGGTTAGGGACTTAAGGCTGGGCCAGAAGGTGAGCGGGGGCACGCTGCGGAAGAGTTCGTGGGACTGATGGCAGCTTTCCAGATGGTAATTAGGGATGCGGCTGCTAAGGTGATGGATGTGGTGGAAACCAATGTTGCCCGTGAACCATTGGAGCACCTTCGGCAGCTTATAAAAGGAGCTGCCATGCAAGGCGGCGGTGGCAAAATCCCAGTCCTCTCGGCGTTCCCAATACACGTCCTCAAACTGGTGCTGCACATAGAACATCCACACCCCACACAAGCCGGAGAGGAACGTGAGGCAGAGTTGGAGCAGGAGGTAATGTTGCCAGCCGAAGATCCGACTCATGGTGACCATGTAGAGGGCGAGGGCGAGATTCATGTGCCACACGGAGTTGCGCTCTGGGCGGTTGGCCTTCTTGTTAGGGATGCGCATTTGAATGAGGAAAAGATACAGTGGCCCGACCCCAAAGAGCACGAATGGATTGCGCATGAAACGATAGGCGAGGCGGCGTTTCCACGACGAGGCGAGGTATTCCTCCACGGTGAGCGTCCAGATGTCCCCCACCCCACGGCGGTCCAAATCCCCGGAGGTGGCATGATGCAGCGCGTGCTCCCACCGCCAATGCAAGTAGGGCGTAAAGGTCAACATGCCGCTGATGAAGCCCGTGATGGCGTTCGCTCGACGTGATTTAAAGAACGAGCCGTGCCCGCAGTCATGGGAAATAATGAAGATCCGCACCAGCAATCCAGCCGCGATGATGATCAGCAATGCCGTCAGCCAGAGGTTCGTATTGACCGTGAAATACAGGCCGATCCAACAGCCAATAAATGGGACAAAGGTATTTAATAGCTGCGCGGTGGCACGCCATTTATTGGGTATCGTAAATTTGGCCACCAACCTCTTCCATTCCCCGTTTTCTAAGGGATTGGGGGAAGCGGGCTGGGCGGGATTGGACTGCGAGGCAGGGTCAAGAAGCACGGCGGCGGAAGTTTCTGGAATCATGGTAGGAGAAAGCAGGGAACGGCCCAAGAGCGGGCGGAAACGAGGGCCATATTAGGGCGCCTCTGACGGGTGGCAAGAACTCATTTTTGCGGGTGGAAGCCCCCGCGTTGACTCATCAGTAAGCCTCCCTAAGCTCTGGCTTGAGTTCTCTGGCTTGAGTTAGAACAGAGCCACTCATCACTCCCGGGCCGCGCGCACCGTGACTAGTGTCTGCTCTCGCACTCCCGGCTCGTTGATAGTAGCCGCCCACAAGCCAGCGCAGAGAGCGGTTGCGGTTGGAATGATGGTGGGGCGGACTCACGTCCGCTGCTATCCCAAAATTCCCCTGGAATTTCAGTTTGACCGTGGGCGGCATCCGGGGAAGTCTTCCCGCCCTTTTGCGGGGTGGCCAAAACGCTCCACCCACGCTCGTTCGTAAATTTTTTTTATCTTCTATGACATTGCATACCATTTCCGTTTTGGTGGAAAACAAGTTTGGCGTCCTGGCCCGCGTGGCTGGGATGTTCAGTGGCCGTGGCTATAATATCCAGTCGCTGAACGTCGGCCCTAGCCATGATCCCAAGCTCAGCCGCATGACCATCGTGGTCCGGGAAAAGGAGAATGTGCTGAATCAGATTATCAAACAACTGGATAAGCTGATCGACGTCATCCAAGTGGTGGACTTCCGGGAAGGTAGCTTTGTGGAGCGGGAGCTAGTGTTGCTGCAAGTCAAGGTGGACAAGGCTTCCCGTGCGGAGGTCATCCAACTATGCGACATCTTCCGCACCAAAATTATTGATGTTAGCCCGGACCTCCTCACCATCGAGATCACGGGCGACTCCGGCAAGACGGACAAATTTATCAGTCTCATGGAGAACTTCGGCATCCAAGAACTCACCCGCACGGGCAAGATTGCCCTGAGCCGCGTGGTCTAAATTTTCCTTTTCCCTAATTTCATTACTACACCCCAAACCAACTAAGAAAACCACCTCTATGGCAGTTAAAATTTACACTGAAAAAGATTGCGACCTAGGCGCACTCAAAGGCAAAACCTGTGCGGTCATCGGCTTCGGTAGCCAAGGCCACGCTCATGCGCTGAACCTTAAGGAAAGCGGCGTGAAGGTCATCATCGGCCTCTACAAAGGCAGCAAATCCTGGCCTGTGGCTGAGGAATACGGCTTCCCAGTCATGGAAACGGCGGAAGCCGTGAAGAAGGCGGACGTGATCATGATCGCCCTGCCGGACACCAAGCAGCCGTCCATTTATAAGGCTGACATTGAGCCGCACCTAACCAAAGGCAAGACGCTGCTTTTCAGCCACGGCTTCGCCATTCATTTCAAGACCATCGTGCCGCCAGCCAACGTCAACGTCATCATGGTCGCCCCCAAAGGCCCTGGCCATATCGTGCGTCGCCAATACACCGAGGGCAAAGGCGTCCCGAGCCTGATCGCCATTTACCAAAACCCTGGCAAGGACGCCAAGAAGATCGCGTTAGGCTGGGCCAAGGGCATCGGCGGAGCGCGTGCGGGCGTGTTGGAAACTTCCTTTAAAGAAGAGACGGAAACGGATCTCTTCGGTGAGCAAGTGGTGCTCTGCGGGGGCGCTAGCGCCATGGTGCAGGCGGGCTTTGAAGTCTTAGTGGAGGCTGGTTACAGCCCGGAGATGGCTTACTTCGAATGCTTGCATGAACTGAAATTGATCGTCGATCTAATGAACGAAGCCGGGATTGCTGGGATGCGTTTCTCCATCTCTGAAACCGCTAAATGGGGCGATGTTAGCGTCGGTCCAAAGATCATTGACGCTGGCGTCAAGAAGCGCATGGCCGCCGCCCTCAAGGACATCCAGTCTGGTAAATTTGCCAAAGGCTGGATCAAAGAATACGAGAACGGCTACCCAGAATACAATCGCCTCCTCAAAGCTGGCGAAGCGCATCAGATCGAAAAGACCGGAGCCAAGCTCCGTGCGCTGATGCCCTGGATCCAAAAGCGCGACATCAAAGGCAGCCAGGCTTCCTACAAGTAAGCGCACCCGCTCCACCCTCCAACGCAAGGCGCGGCTAGGCAACTAGCCGCGCCTTCTTGCGCCTGGAGCGCGGACTTCAGTCCGCCAAAATTTGCTGATTTCGGGGTGGCTTCTTGATTGACGGGCGGGCCGTGGCTCCGATGGGTGGAGGCAAACAATGATGAAACTAACTGTCCAGGCGATCTATCTTTCGCGCGCGCATAACTACTTTGGCCACCATGGCGGACCCGCTGGGGAGACGCCGATGGAGGCGGT
This sequence comes from Verrucomicrobiales bacterium, assembly GCA_043757865.1. Taxonomy (GTDB): domain Bacteria; phylum Verrucomicrobiota; class Verrucomicrobiia; order Verrucomicrobiales; family V1-33; genus JAGNEJ01. Next base: position 5,881 of record JAYVOP010000350.1, read on the forward strand.
GGAGGCTGCGGAGTTGGTGGCGGGGCAGGGGATCGTGGGCGATCGTTTCTATGGATATAAAGAGGACTACCGCGGACAGGTGACGTTTATTTCTGCCGAGGTCTATGCGGAAGTTTGCGCTACGTTAGGCGTGCAGGATCGTGGCGCGGAGGTCTTGCGGCGGAATATCTTGGTAAGTGGTGGAGACTTGAATGAGCTGATCGGCCAGACGTTTGAGGTGCAGGGGCTGCGTTTCCTGGGCATGGCGGAATGCACGCCGTGTCATTGGATGGATCAGGCTTTGGGGGCAGGCGCGGAGGCGGGCCTGCATGGCCGGGGCGGGCTGCGGGCGAAGGTGCTGGTGGGCGGGACGTTGCGGGCGGAGCGCTAGGGCTATTTCCCCGCTACCTTGGCGCGTTCTCCTGCTTCGATGAGTTTCCAGAAGGTCTTGGAATGAGCTAGGGCCTCGTCTTCGGAGACGGGGAGTTTGCTGCGGAAAAGGAAGTCTTGCACGGTGTTCTTATGCAACACGCGATGCACGCGCACGCCGCCATCCAGGATCTCGAAATAGATGCGGTAGTCCTTAGCACGGAAGCGGTAGAGCTTCTTGCCCGCGCGGGAGATCTCGGCAAAGCGCTCGCCATCCAGTTTCTCCAGTTGGTCTGGCGAGACTTTAAATTGGCTAAGCAGATCTAACTGGAGCATGGTATCCAGCGCGGAAATCTCAGCGGCACTAATTTCATTGAAGACGACTTGTAACACAGCCGCCGAGTGTAATCAGTTCCGCCTCCCCCGCCAGCACATTTCTAAATTATGCACCATCGCTATTTCGACTGTAATGCCACCACCGCGCTCAGCGGAGGCGCGCGGGCTGTTTATTTAAAGGCGCAGGATGCCCACTGGTATAATGCTTCCGGCCTGTATCGGGAGGGCGCGGCGGTGCGGGACGCCCTGGAAGCCGCCCGGGAGCAAGCGGCGGAGTATCTGGGCTGCGAGCCTAGCCAGATCATTTTCACTGCTGGAGCCACCGAGGCTAACAATGCGGTGTTCCGTTGGTTCGCCCAACAATTCCCCTCCCGCACCGTAGCCATCTCTGCGCTAGAGCACCCTAGCGTGATGGAGCCCGCAGCAGAGGCGCTGCTCATTTCCGCCACCGCCGACGGCGTGGTGGACCTGGAGAACCTAAAGGAAATGATGGCTGCCGAGCCGTTAGGGCTGGTATCCGTGATGGCCGCTAACAACGAGACGGGCGTGCTGCAACCTTGGGAACGCGCGGCCAAGATCGTGCAGGCGGGGGGCGGGCTCTTTCATTGTGATGCCGTGCAATGGATCGGCAAACTGCCCGCAGCGGGCCTGGGGCAGGCGGACTACGTAACCGCTAGCGGGCATAAATTTGGCGGCCCCAAAGGAGTGGGGCTTTTAAAGATCCCCGAGCACGCCCTGCGCTTCCACGTGCAGACGGGCGGGCAGCAAGAAGGGCGGCACCGCGCAGGGACAGAAAATGTGCCCGCCATCTTGGCCATGCTAGCCGCATGGCAGGAGCGGGAAGCCTTACTGGAGCAGCCGTGTAGCGGACGGGACGCCTTTGAGGCGGCGCTGCCTAACTGCCGTGTGATGGGCGCTGCGGCTCCACGCTTGCCGAACACTTCGTTGCTCATTATGCCAGAGTTTACGAACACCAAATGGTTGGCCCGCCTCTCAGAGCTAGGCTTTGCGGTGAGCACCGGCTCCGCGTGCAGTTCCGGTGCCGGAGCGTCGGACGTGCTCCAAGCCATGGGCGTGACGGGTGCAGACCTCCGCCAAGTGCTGCGCTTCAGCAGCAGCCCGGACCAGAGTGTGGACGATTGGCTAGCCCTAGCCGCTACGGTGCTGCAAGTGGCGGGAGAGTTCCGCTCTGGCCATTCCGCGCGGACGAAGGTGGCGTGGGGGTAGCGGTGGGCGCGGCGGTTTGCCACTCCCATCCCCCTTTTTGGCCTCGGCAGCCTGGGAAAATTCGTCCTGGACAATTCAAACACAGCGCTTAAATCCTCCCCCGCTCTGCCCAGAGTAACCTTTCTCTAGCACCCCCGAACTCTTAAATACATCCCCCGTCTCTTATGGCAAAAACTTCTTGGATCGAACGCGATAAACGTAAACGCAAAACTGTCGAAAAATATGCTGCCCTCCGCACGGAGCTGAAAGCAAAAGGCGACTACGTGGGCCTGTCCATGCTCCCTCGGGATGCTAGTCCTACGCGTCTCGTCAATCGTTGTGCCATCTCTGGCCGTCGTCGGGCGTTCATGCGTCGCTTCCACCTCAGCCGGATTTCCTTCCGGGAATTGGCCAATGCCGGGATGATCCCAGGCGTGACCAAATCCAGTTGGTAAGCCGTCCCGGAGCGCGGACTTCAGTCCGCTGGTATTTCCATTCCCTCCACGGCCATGGATCTACCCGATTTCATTTCCCAATGCCTCGCCCTCCCAGATGCGGAGGAGACGATTCCTTTTGGCCCAGATGTGCTGGTTTATAAAGTGCAGGGAAAAATGTTTGCGCTCACGCAGCCTGATAAATTTCCGTCCACGGTAAATTTAAAATGTGATCCTGCCCGTGCGGAGGAACTGCGGGAGCAATACCCAGAGAGCATCCAGCCGGGCTATCACATGAATAAGCGGCACTGGAATACCCTAACGCTGGATGGCTCGCTCCCGTCGGCGTTGGTGCGGGAGCTAGTGCTCCACTCCTACGCGCTGGCGGCCCCCAGGCCAAAGCGGCGGAAAGACTAACGCACTTCGACAGTGGCCACGGCCATGGCGCACATGCCTTCCTCCCGGCCGGGGAAGCCCAGGCGTTCATTGGTAGTGGCCTTTACGCCCACTTGGGATGGCTGGAGGCCTAACGCCGTGGCGAGGTGCGCCTTCATGGCGGCCACGTGCGGCAGGATTTTCGGGCGCTCGGCTATGAGGGTGCTGTCGATGTTATTGATCGTGGCTCCTTCCGCAGCGATGATGACCGCTATTTGGCGGAGTATTTCCAAACTGCTGATTCCTTTGATGCTCTCATCTGTGGGCGGGAAATAGTGTCCGATGTCTGGCAGGCCCACTGCGCCTAACAACGCATCGGCAATCGCATGGCAGAGCACATCTGCATCCGAATGCCCATCCAAGCCTTGAGGGTGCGGGATCTCCACGCCGCCCAGGATTAACGCCCGCCCCGCCGTGAGGCGATGCACATCATAGCCAATGCCGGTGCGGATCATAAGCTGGGGGCCCCCATTTCGGTGATGAATTCGTCCAGCGGCAACAGGCCATTGCTAGAGCAGAGACTGTATTTTTCCCCCACGGTATCCTTGGGGAAAAGTTTGGTGGCACCGCCCGCCGTTTCCACTAACAGCAAGCCCGCCGCCACGTCCCAGAGGCTGATGATCTCCTCAATGTAAGCATCCAGGCGGCCACAGGAAATATACGCCATGGCCAGCGCGGCACTACCTAACATGCGAGTCTTGCGCACGCGATAAGCGATGTCCACGAAGCGCTTGAAGCCTGCATCAATGCTGGCCTTGGATTTACTAAAGCCCACCGTCACCACCGCCTCAGCTAGTTCACTGCGGTCACTGACGTGGATGGAGCGGCCATTAAGCGTGGGTTTTCCATCCCGCCGGGCTAGCCAGAGATCATTCATCATGGGATCGAAAATAACGCCCAGGATGATCTGCCCCTCATGCCGCAGGGCGATGCTGACGCAGAAATGGGGGATGCCGTAGAAGTAGTTCACGGTCCCATCGATGGGGTCCACGATCCATTGGAAGGGGCTGGCTTGGTTCCCGGCTAGGCCTTCCTCGCCATAGATGGCGTGCTCTGGAAAGGCGGCTAGCAGGATGCCCTCGATCATGGTTTGGCTCTGCACATCTAGCTCTAACTTGATGTCATATTTCTTCATTTCATTGACCACAGGGGCCTCGCCATAGTGGGACTTAATGAAGGCCCCCGCCGCTTGAGCGGCGGTGGTGGCAGTGGCGAGAAAGGAATCAAGGTCAGCGGTGGGGATCATAGTGAGCGCTTATTTCACCAAGATGAGACGTGCGCCAATGGGTTTTTGTAAAGTTTCCTGACCGCTGCGTCAGTGAGTGCATTTTCCATTGGCGGAATCCGCTTTCCTGCCTATGCACACGCATCCCCCACATCCCCTCACCATGCCGTCCCGCTCCATGACTCCTCTTTTTAAATTCTCTCTGCGCCTCTTCCCGCTAGCCGCTGCCGTCCTACTCAGTGCTTGTGGGGGCAATAGCCTCGTGGGCACCACACAGTATCTCAATGGCCTAACCGCGCAGAATCAGCCAACAGAAAATGGCCTACCACCGGATACCGTTTCCTTCTGGGATGGTGGCTCCGGCAATGGCCCCGCTCATATTCATCTCAAATTGGATGAGCAGGTGGCGGACTTCTATCGTGGGGATGTGCTCGTGGGGCGGTCCCGGGTTAGTAGCGGGGACGATGTGCATCGCAGCCCCACGGGGAAACTCTCCATCTTAGAAAAGGATATGAATCACAAGTCCGCCCGCTACGGAGATTTTGTGGGACCAGATGGCACCATGGTGGTGCAGGCAAATGTGGACATAAAGAAAGATCGCGCTCCTGCGGGCAGCCACTTTGCAGGCTCTCCCATGACGCATTTCATGCGCCTAACGTATGATGGCGTGGGGATGCACACCGGCTTCCTGCCCGGTTACCCCGCCAGCCACGGGTGCATCCGGATGCCAGATCGCATGGCGGCTATTTTCTATGATAACGTCACCGTCGGCACGCCCGTGTTAGTCACAAACTAGCATGAAGTCCTATCGCGTTAAGCCGGGCGGCAGCTTTCTCCTGGAAGCTCACAATAGCGTGGGGGAATTGGACCTGGGCACTAAGGAGGCCAGCGCGGCCCTCCTCACCACGCTGCGGGACGACATCCAAGCGCTGCAACGCGTGCTCTATGCAGAGCATAAGCAGCGGCTGCTAGTGATCCTCCAAGCCATGGATACGGGTGGGAAAGATGGGACCGTGCGCCAAGTCTTCTCGGGCATTGATCCGCACGGCCTGCGCGTCGTTTCTTTCAAGGCTCCTACAGCGCTCGAGCTCGAGCATGATTTCCTCTGGCGCATCCACGCGCAGGCCCCGGCCGTGGGGGAGATCACCGTCTTTAACCGCAGTCATTACGAGGACATTCTAGCCGTTAAGGTTAAGAATCTACTCCCCAAGACCATCTGGGAAAAGCGCTACGATCACATCATCAATTTCGAGCGCATGTTAGCCGACGAGGGCACTACCATTGTAAAATTATTCCTCCACATCTCCTATGATGAACAACGGCGGCGGCTCCAAGAGCGGCTCGCCAATCCTAAGAAGCATTGGAAATTCGACCCTGAAGACATCCGGGACCGCGAGCGCTGGCCGAAGTTTATCAGCGCTTACGAAGAAGTGATCGGCCGCACCGCCACCGAGGTCGCGCCTTGGTATATCGTGCCTGCGGACCGGAAATGGTATCGGAACCTAGTGGTGGCAGAGATTATCAAAGCCACGCTCTGCAAGCTAGAGCCCGCTTGGCCACAGCCAAAGCACGATCTCAGCGCACTGGTGCTGAAGTAGCGCGGTGGTGGACTAACGACCTAAATTCAGCGACCCGGCGAGGCTGGCGCGGCCCGTGCATGGTTAGGCGACGTTCGTTGTGAGTTAGCGGGCCTCATAGGCTGCTGAGTCTGGATCGTCGGGATCGCCGCCATATAGCTCGGGATAACCGTCACGGGCGAACCAGACGCCATAAAGGTATCGAGGCTGTCCCTGGTAAGTCCACTCGGACGCCCAAGGCTGGCTGCCAACCTTGGTTTCGCGTGGCCCTGAGAGGAGTTTTGGATCGAGACCGCTGCTGATGCAAACCTCCGTGACCCTTCGCAGTGCGCGTTCCCGTGCGTAGTCGCGAGACCAGAAGTAAGCCTGAAACTCGAAACCGGCAATGAGAGCGACGATGAGAATGGCGACATAGATCAGTATTCTTCGGCGTGTCTTTTTCACGGGAGACGTGGCAAGTCGCCTAACATTGGACTATCCCGCAAAAACTTGCAGAGATATTGCGTTGGATCCGACGGATTGTGGGTGTTTTCTGGAGCATGGGCGTTTTTGGTGGAGAGGTGCGTCGATATTTCAGAATATCCGACACGTGGCAAGATGCATCTTGAATGGAGAAGTCTATTTGGGTGGAGGCGAAGCATGCTGCGGGGGCCAAAATTTCTCAAAAAAGCTCTGGGATGGGGGCGAACTTTTTGATGGGATGGCGGGCGAATGGTGCTTGGCCGCTCTTCAGAAGATCTTTTCTCTGAAGACTACGGTTGCCCGCTCTTTCCTGACCACTGCCAGTGGGGTGGCAGGGGTGTTTCCCGGGGTAGGAAGCGTTGGCAGGGCAGGGGGATGGGGGAATATGACCGGGCTGAGGCGCTCTTTGGGGGGGCGCGAATTTCTTATGGGATTTCGCCAATATCCCATCGGATTTTTGCTATATCCCATCAGATTTTGGCTATATCCCATCGGATTTTGGCTATATTCCATCAAATTTTAGCCATATCTCCTCGGATTTTGACAATATCTCCTCGGATTTTGACAATATCCCATCAAGTATTAAAAATATTTGATCTGGTTTTAAAAAAATCCGATCGGATTTTATAAAAATTCCAACGGATTTTTGCATTACTTTATTTAATTTCGGCGTGGGCAGTGGCGGGGATGAGTCCGCTTGGCTGTGCGGTGGTGGAGCGTGGGAAAGGGAATGCGAGTGAGGCCTCAGGAGCATCTGAGACCGCTGTGGTGGGCGGGTGCCTCAACGGAATGGAAGTGCGGGGTTTCCTGGATGATCTGGCGCTGGGGGATAGGGTGGGGTGGCCACGCAGCATCAGGCGTTGAATGCGGTGGGGTGCTTTTTTGAAGGGGGGCAGGAGCGTCCGGTGAAGGGGCCGGAGGGTTACCTGCGGGCGCGCAGCAGGTATCAGGTGCTGGTGCTGGTGCTGGTGAGTGCAGGGAGGTGGGGCGGCTGCTAGACGGATTCATTGCTTTGCCACGCATCTGCTAGTGCAACAACGCGGCCCAAGTGAGCCTGCTGCTTGCGGACGAATCCGCCGCCACCGCCCCGCAGCACTCTTCCCCCAATGAAGCCTCCCTGCTGCGCCTGACCACCGCCCTGCTCTGCGAGTAGAGCGACGAGTGGAGCACGGGCAAAATTTACCTCAACATGAACTCCAC
>JAYVOP010000351.1:0-13064 GCA_043757865.1 Verrucomicrobiales bacterium
TTCAAATGGCAATCCTGCCGAGAGGCTGCTGGCGACGTAAAATACATCGTCTGCAATGCCGACGAGGGCGATCCCGGAGCGTATATCGACAAATATTTGATGGAGCAGCAGCCGCATAGCGTGCTGTTAGGAATGCTGGTGGCTGGCTGGTATGCAGGGGCGGAAAATGGCGTGCTCTACATCCGGGCGGAGTATCCCGATTCCGTGCGAATCATCGTGGATGCCATAGCGGAACTCACGGCGGCGGGCTTGCTAGGCGAGAACATTTGTGGCAGCGGATTCAACTTTCATTTTAAAGCTATCAAAGGCGCAGGGGCTTATATCTGCGGGGAGGAAACGGCCCTGCTTTCCTCGTTGGAAGGCCAACGGCCCGAGGTCCGCGTGCGGCCTCCGTTCCCCACCGTGGAGGGCCTGTTCCGTCGGCCTACTATCGTGAATAACGTAGAAACATTTTCCAATCTGCACGCCATCCTAACCCTGGGCGGCAAAGCCTACGCAGGCATCGGAACGGCGGACAGCACCGGGCCGAAGCTGGTCTCGCTGGACAGCTATTTCGTGAAACCCGGCATCTACGAAGTGGCCATGGGCACTCCGCTGCGCACCGTGGTCGAGCTGGCAGGCGGCTTCAAGAGCGAGGTGAAAGCCATCCAAGTCGGCGGGCCGTTAGGCGGCTTGTTGCCGGTAGCGAAGATGGATGAACTGACGGTAGATTTCGAGAGCTTCAAGAAGGCTGGTTTTCTGCTAGGGCACGCTGGCGTGGTGAGCATCCCAACGGATTTCCCGATGATCGAATACATCCAGCACCTGTTCCAATTCACTGCGGACGAGTCCTGCGGAAAATGTTTCCCGTGTCGATTAGGCAGCACGCGGGGGAAGGAACTCATCGCCAAAGCCCGGGCGGAGCGCAGCTATAAAATTGATCGTGAACTCATCAACGATCTGCTGGAAACCATGGAGCAAACGTCTCTCTGCGCCCTGGGAGGCGGCGTGCCGCTGCCGATCAAGAATGCGCTGATGTATTTCAAAGCCGAGCTGGAGGAGTATTTCGCATGAGTGCGCCAACTAATCGTGGCCCGGGCTTCCAGCCCGTAAGCCATTGCGCGCAACCTACTAACCAGTGCCGGGAGACTCCATACACCGCTGGGCTTATGGGCTGGAAGCCCGAGCCACTTACTTTAACTTACTTCTAAAATGAGCCTAAATTCAGCCACCACCACCATCGCTTATATCGACGACGTTCCGCATGGCTTTGAGCCAGGGGATACGTTGCTCAAATTTATCGACCGCTACAAAGGCCGTGGGCATGTGCCGACGCTGTGTGATGCGCCTCAGCTTTCGCCCTACGGGGCGTGCCGGGTATGCTCGGTGGAAATTTCCCTAGCGGAGAATGGGCCTCGTCGCGTGGTAGCATCTTGCCATACGCCGCTGACTGCTGGCATGTATGTTTATACGGAGTCTAAGAAAGTGCAGAACCTGCGCAGAAATATCATTGAGCTAGTGCTGACAGATCATCCACTGGACTGCCTAACATGTGAGGTAAATGGCAACTGCGAACTACAAACGGTGGCCGCCAAAGTGGGCGTGCGCAAAGTCCGCTACCCAGCAGGCGCGAACCATCTGGATCGTAAGAAAGACCTTTCGCATCCATACATGACATCGGACTTATCAAAGTGCATCAACTGCTCCCGCTGCGTGCGCGCTTGCGATGAAGTGCAGGGGCAGTTCGTGCTCTCCATGCATGGACGGGGATTTGCTAGCCGGATCATCAAAGGGCTGGATAGCAACTTTGCCGACAGCGAGTGTGTCTCGTGCGGAGCCTGTTCCCAGGCTTGTCCCACGTCCGCCATCAGCGATGTTTTCCAATCCAAATCCATCGAAGCCACCAAGAAAACGCGCACCATCTGCACCTACTGTGGCGTGGGTTGTAACCTAGACGTGGCTACGAAAGGAAATGAAGTCCTCTCCATCCAAGCTCCCGTGGATGCCGACGTGAACCATGCGCATACTTGCCTCAAAGGTCGCTATGCCTTCAAATTTTATAATCATAAAGACCGCCTGCGAAAACCACTCATTAAACGCGCGGGCCAGTTCGTGGAAGCAAGCTGGGAAGAGGCTTACGACCACATTGTGCAAAATTTAACCCGTATCAAAGCGGAGCACGGAGCGCAGTCCATCGCAGGGATTTCCAGCGCCCGCTGCACGAATGAAGAGAACTACCTGATGCAAAAATTCATCCGTGCTGTTATCGGCACGAATAACATCGATTGCTGCGCGCGCGTCTGCCACAGCCCTACGGCGTGGGGGATGCAGCAGAGTTTCGGCACGGGTGCGGCTACCAATTCCATTGATGACCTCCAGCACACCTCCTGCATCATGGTCATAGGCGCGAACCCCACGGAAGGCCATCCTGTGACGGGCGCTAAGATCAAACAAGCCGTGATGAAAGGCGTGCCGCTCATCGTTATCGACCCACGTCGCATCGAGATCGTGCCGTATGCCAAGCATCATTTACAGCTCCGTCCTGGGACCAATGTGCCGCTACTGAACATGATGTCGCGCTACATCATCGAAGCGGGATTGGTGGACGAAGAATTCGTGGCTAAGCGTTGCGAGAACTGGGCCACGCTTAAGGCCGGGCTGCTGTCGCTCGACCTTGATGAGATCGAAACGCTCACGGGAGTGCCGCGTGAGCAGGTAAAAGCCGCCGCCATCGAATACGCTTCCGCCCCTGGAGCCATGAGTTTCCACGGTCTCGGCGTAACCGAACATAGCCAAGGTGCCAAGACCGTGATGCTCATTGCTAACTTAGCCATGATGACTGGCAACATTGGTCGTCCCGGCGTGGGCGTGAATCCGCTGCGTGGTCAAAACAACGTCCAAGGAGCCGCCGATATGGGTTGCCAGCCCCACCAAGGCGCGGGCTACTATGAAGTGAATGACCCCGAAGTGCATAAACTTTACGAAGATTTCTATGGTGTGAAATTGTCCGCAGAGGCTGGCTGGAAGATCCCGCAGATGTTCGATAACGCGGTCACAGGCAAGCTCAAGGCGCTCTGGCTTATGGGCGAGGACGTAGTGCAGACCGATCCTAACACGCACCATGTGAAGGCCGCCATGGATGCGCTGGACTTCCTCGTCGTCCAAGAAATCTTCATGACGGAGACCGCGAAATACGCCGCTGTAATCCTCCCGGCCTCGTCCTTCCTTGAAAAGAGCGGGACTTTTACCAACAGCGAACGCCGCGTGCAGCGTGTCATCTCTGCGGTGCCACCGCTGGCGGGAACCAAGCCCGATGGCCAGATCCTGGTAGAAATCATGCAACGCATGGGCTATGCGCAGGCGGCCTATACGCCGGACGGCATGTTAGACGAAATTTCTCAAATCGTCCCGTTCTTCAAGGGTGCTACCTGGGAAAATTTGGGAGATCAAGGCGCGCAATGGCCGATCAAAGCGAACGGCAAGGGCACACCGATCCTCCATTTGAAGAGCTTCCATCGAGGCTTAGGAAAATTCCATTTTTTTCCCTTCCAAGAGTCTAACGAGTTAGAAACCTACGGAAAAGAGTTCCCCTTCATCCTCACCACGGGCCGAATTTTAGAACACTACAACTGCGGCACCATGACCCGCCGCACCGGCAACGAGGAGATCGTAGGCGAGGACTTACTGACGATCAATCCAGCCGATGCGCAGCAAAAGGGCATCACCAGTGGCGACCGCGTGCGGCTCTTCAGCGCGCGCGGAGAAGTGACGCTCAAGGCCATCGTCAACGATGACGTGAAGCCCGGCATCATCTACACCACCTTCCATTTCCCCGAGGCGTTAGTAAACAACGTCACTAGTAATGAGTGCGATGGCGATACCATGTGCCCAGAGTTCAAGGTCACGGCTGCGGACTTCGTAAAGCACTAGTCTCGCTCAATTCGCTGAGTGTCACCCATCGCCTTCCCATGAGTTGTCCGATTGCCTGTCCCGCGCAAAGCCTTTACTGCACACCATAATCCAGACGCTAGCGGGCTTGTTGTAGGGAGAAATGGTTGCTCTGGGCAGCCACCGCACTATGCTGGCGGCCTTATGCGGTATTATCTTTCCTTTCTTTTACTTGGCCCGCTCTGCGTGCTCCGGGCGGCAGAGCCGGAGTTACCACGGCTCATCAATGAATTCCGGGCGGACGAGCGGAGCTTGGAAATGGCCTGGAATCTGCCATGGTCAGAAACTCAGCAAGACCGGCTAGGACATCATTTTACCAGTTGGACGCAGCGGTTAGGGACAGTGCCCTTTGCCCAGTTAGGGACGGACGATCAAGTGGATTGGCTGCTGCTGCGTAATCAGCTAGGGAAAGAGCAAGCGGAGCTAGCGCGCACGCGTCAGCAGTTAGCCGAGATGGAGGTCTTGCTGCCATTCCGTCATGTGATCCAGCGCTTGCTGGAGGAGCAACTGGCTCGTCGCCCGGCCAATCCGCCGCAGGCCGCAGAGCAGCTAGCCGCCTTGCTCCCGCTGCTGGAAACACTGCAAAAGAAGCTGGCCGAGAAGCCCGCTGCCGAGGCCTCGCCCAGCACGTTCAAGCCTTCGACCGTGCTCGCCTTGCGCGCGGCGGGCGCGACGGATGCCATTCGCGAGTCCCTGGCCCAGTGGGTGAAATTTCACGATACCTATCAACCCGAGTTCGGCTGGTGGGTGCGCCAACCTGCGGGGAAATTGAAGGAGGCATTGGAAGTGTATAGCAAATACCTCCGGGAGGAACTGGCGGGTCAGAAAGGTAAGCCGGAAGACCCGCTGGTGGGCGATCCCATTGGTGCGGAGGCCCTAGCCGCTGGCATCGCTGGAGAAATGTTGCCTTACACCGCAGCAGAATTGATTGCCATTGGCGAACGGGAGTTTGCTTGGTGCGAGGCCCAGATGCATGAGCTGGCCACCCAGTTAGGCACCGATACCGCTGGCGTAATCCAACGTGTGAAAGCGGCCCACGTGCCGCCGGGGGAACAAGACCAGCTAGTGAAGGCCGAGGCGGAGCGCGCCATCGCCTTTCTCAAGGCCCATGATCTGGTCACCATTCCGCCATTATGTGAGGAAACATGGAGACTGGAAATGATCCCGCCAGACCAACAGCAGACGATGCCGTATGCCGTTTACAGCTCCCCTGCCATCCGCGTGGCCTATGCCACGGACACCATGCCGCATGAGGATAAGCTGATGGCCATGCGGGGAAATAACCGCCATTTCACCCGCATCGTCACCCCGCACGAGCTGATCCCTGGACATCATTTACAGCGCTTCGTATCTGATCGCAGCCGGACTTGGCGCACGCTCTTTTGGACGCCATTTTATGTGGAAGGCTGGGCGCTGTATTGGGAGATGCAGCTCTGGGATCGAGGCTATGCGGAGTCGCCCGAGGATCGGGCCGGGATGTTATTTTGGCGGATGCATCGTTGCGCGCGGATCATCGTTTCTTTGAAATTTCACCTCGGACAAATGACGCCCGCAGAGATGGTGGACTTCCTGGTGCAACGCGTGGGCCATGAGAAAATGGGAGCCACTAGCGAGATCCGACGCTATATCAATGGTAACTACAGCCCGCTCTATCAAGCGGGCTACATGCTCGGCGGCATGCAGCTCCGCGCCTTGCGGGCAGAGCTAGTAGGATCTGGAAAGTGGACGGACAAGGCCTTCCATGATGCCGTGTTAGGACAGAACACCATGCCCATCGAACTCCTGCGAGCCGCCTTGCGCCAGACTCCGTTGACCACGGACTGGCATAGCACATGGCGCTTTGCCGAGGCTCCGTGAAAAGCCGTGGCTCTCAGCCCGCCAGCCACAAACGCTTGCTTGCGGCTTCCCGCTTTATCTCACATTCTGTGTAACCTCCTCCGCCGAATGTCTCATATCAGGTGATGAATTCTACCTCTGACTACTCACCTAAGTTTTGCCCAACGTGCGGCTCGCGCATTCCCGCTGAAGCGCACCTAGGCCTGTGTCCACGTTGTGCCTTGGCTCAGATGGAGTTCCACACGCCAAGCACGGCTCCTGGCCCGCCTGCGCTACCCTCACTGGATCGGCTGGCCGCGGCATTTCCTCAGTTGGAAATTTTAGGATTGATAGGCCGGGGCGGCATGGGCGCAGTTTATAAGGCGTATCAACCTAACCTGGGGAGAAATATTGCTTTGAAATTGCTCCCCCGCGCGCAGGTGGGACATGCTGAGTTTGCTGTTAGGTTTCATCGCGAGGCGCGATTTCTTGCCAAGCTGAGCCACCCAAACATTGTCAGCGTCTATGACTTTGGGGAGACGGATGAATGTCATTTCCTCATCATGGAATATGTGGATGGAGTAAATATGCGCCAAGCTATGCAGGCGGGACGCTTTGATGCTAGCGAGGCGCTGCGCATTGTGCCCAAAATCTGTGAAGCTTTGCAGTATGCCCATGACGAGGGCGTATTGCACCGGGATATCAAACCGGAGAACATATTGTTGGATACCAAGGGGCGTGTGAAGTTGGTAGATTTCGGCATTGCTAAATTGATAGGCGAGCGCGGGGATGGCGCTGAGAGTAGGCCGAAGCGCGGCCTGGAAGCAGGCGTGACCAGCATAGGAACGGTGCTGGGCACACCTCCCTATATGGCCCCAGAGCAGGAGACCTCCCCCGCAGAAGTAGATCACCGGGCGGATATTTATTCGCTAGGCGTGGTCTTCTATGAAATGCTAACAGGAGAAATTCCCACTGGGAAATTCGCCCGCCCCTCCACCAGGAGCGACGTTTCCGGGCAGGTGGACATGGTGGTGCTGCGGGCCCTGGAGCACCAGCGGGAGAAACGTCAATCCAGTGCAGGCGAGATCAAAACCCAACTAGAAACCGCCGCCCATAACACCGTTCCTATCTCTCGAAAACCTACTTTGGGGCGGGCCGTAGGTAAATGGAAGCCAGTGCTAAAAAGAAAAAGAACTCCGGTATCCCGGCTCTCCGTCGTCCTTGGGCTATGGGCGTGCGGTTGGATTATGATGTGGGTGCTGGTGCTATTTTTAAGCACTATCGGCTGCTACACGCAGGGCCTTACTCTGGAGGTTCGGCCACGCCTGTGGCAGCCCACGCTAGCTTACGTGCATGCAAATGTCAGTTGGCAAAGCATCATCACCATGGTGCTAGTGCCCATCCTATGTGCATGGCGGCTCTGGGAATATGCGGGCCAGAAACGCGGCGTGCGTCCTGCCACCTGGGCGCTGCTGGCAGCGCCAGCGGGCCTGTTAGGCACCTTGGCAATCAAAGCGCAGTTGGCATTGCAGACTGAGCCATGGCTAGAGGGAGCCCAGGGGGAAATGAGAGGCGGCTTGTCGCTGGCCATATCCGTTGGGTTCGTTGTGATCGTTTGCTGGGGCTACATCCGAGTGAAACGGTATGTGAATTCCGGTATCAAACGCTACCAAATCAAGCAGACTGAATGTGGAGTCAGTCCGCAGGTGCTCTTTTATCCTGAACCTGACGAACGGTCCGTTTTTTCGGCCACCTTGGTCTGGCTAGCCGCAGGCATCAGTCTCGTATTCTGGTTCGCATGGTTGGTCTCGTATGGGATCACGTGCGCAGATCAAAGTCAGCGTTATTTGCGCTCCCGCGCCGTATTGGAGCCGGCCTGGACTTCTGCCGCAGAGGATTTGTTGCAGCTTAAGCGGGCTCCCGCGCCTCCCCGAGAGGGACGCGCTATGGATCATGCAGAGCGCCTGGCCACTGCCTTTGTAAACGAGCAACGTGCCTATGCATCCCTGCAAAATTCACCTCCAGTCTTTCGCTTGGATCGCTGGTTCCTTCTGCGCCCACTAGCAGTGGCATCGGTGGTCTGCTTGCTGCTGAGTGTTGTGGCATTGAAAAAGTTAGCATCAGATGAACGACGCAGCGGCCTCACCAAGGCATTGATGGGCGGATTGGGATTGGGATGTGTGGCCTTAGCCATTTGGATAGGCCCACAGTTGGAGGAGACCAGCTCAGGCGAAAATGAACGCGTCAGCTATACGCTTAATTTCACAGCCTTGGCCATCGTGCCCCTGGTGCTTCGGGTCGTGCGGAGGTTCCTCAGTAGAGAGGGGAAATTATTGCCCCCTGCTGCCCGCTGGCTGCCTCTGCGGAATCATTATTCCTTCCACACCGCTGGTGCCACCATGCAATGGGCGCTGGTGGTTCCAGGCTGCGTGTGCGCCTTCGTATGGGCCGCCAATCTGCGCAGCATTCGCACTCTGCGGAATCAACCACATGCAGTCATTGCGGCAGCCATCGTCAGCAAACAAGGCACCCGGCTCACACTGGAATGCACCACCCTAGTAGCCCCATATTCGCCCGCAATCCTCATCACCAACCGTATGCCGAAGACGCCTGAAAGTGCGGCCGATCCGGTAGCAAATGACGACGTGCTCGAAGTGCCCGACGTGCTCCAGGCTGCCAAATCAGCATTGCTAGTAGATGCGATGGCCGGTACATCGGAGACACATCTGTTTACCAAGCAGATCACGCTAGAAATGCCTAACACACAAACGATGGAAGAGCTTCAGGAACGGAGCCAAGTGATGATACTAACTGATACCCAGTGCTTTTTTTCGCCAACGGGACAAGCAGCGGTATTCGGCGGTTTTGCCAAAGCGAAAAGGGCGAACGGGATCTATTTGGAATTTGAGAAAAACCCCAAATGACGCCATCCCCATCCTCCCCGGACCCCAGGCACTTTGTCCCCACGCGGTGGACGTTAGTGGTGCGCGCGCAGGGCCATGCGGCGGCGGCAAAGGACGCTCTGAGCGAACTCTGTGCCACCTATTACCAACCTGTGCTGCATTTCTTAACGCGGCACCATGAGTTAGACACCGCACGGGATCTTACGCATGAATTCTTTGCGGGAATTCTGACCCGTGGATCTATTGGCTCACCCGATCCTCAACGGGGCAGATTCCGATCCTGGCTCTTGGGCGCAGTAAATCATTTTCTGAGCGATCAACGCAAACGCTCGCGACGTGGGAAGCGCAGCGTAACGCATCCGCATCAGTCAGTAGAGTTGAGCCCTAGCCTAGCCGATCCACATTCCATGGTGAGTGACGCGTATTTTGATCGTGAGTGGGCAGTGGCGTTAATGAATCGAGCCGTGAGCCTGCTGGAAGCTGAATTTACCGCAGCGGGCAAAGCAGAGGAATTCGGCCACTTGCAACCGTGGCTTGCGGGTGGCCCCACCATCACCCAAGCGAAAATGGCCGTGCAGCTAGGGGTCAGCGAAGGGGCGCTCAAAGTAGCCATCCATCGGCTGCGAGCTCGCTTCCGTGAACTTCTGCGGCTGGAAATCCTGCAAACGGTGGCTGATCCAGCCGACTGTGAAGACGAGCTGCGGCACTTGCGAGCAGCCTTGGCGGCTGGCTGAACTGGCAGGCGGCAATAGACATGCCGACCACATCCTACCTCCGGCCTCGTGGGGCGTGAACTTCAAAAGCGCGTTTGCAAGTGGGCCTCCAGCATCCTTTAGTTCCAATCACTAGCCCCTTTCGTTTCCCCATTCCATGCAAGCCCAACTCTCAGAAATCCTCCGTAAAGTTCGTAAGATCGAGCTGATTACGAAGGGCATCGTGCGCGCGGCAGTGGGCGGAGAATACGTCTCCGTTTTCAAAGGACAGGGGATCGATTTCGATGACTTCCGCGAGTATCAGCCGGGCGATGAAGTGCGCAGCATTGATTGGAATGTGACTGCGCGCATGGGCTTTCCGTATATCAAAAAATTTATCGAAGAGCGGGAGATGACGATTTTCCTAGCCATCGACATCAGCGGCAGCCAACACTACGGCGGCCACGCGCAATCGAAGCGAGACCTAGCGGCGGAGATCGCGGGCGTTTTTGCGTTCAGTGCTAACGCTGCGCAGGATAAGATCGGCCTGCTGTTATTCAGTGACCAAGTGGAACTCTTCCTCCCGCCTGCCAAGGGCTCCCTCCATGTGCTGCGCACCATCCGAGAGATCTTAGCCGCCGAACCCAAGGGCCAGGGTACAAATCCCGCTAAGGCCCTGGAACGCCTGACCAATCACGTCACCCGTCGGGCGTTAGTGATCCTTATTTCCGACTTCGATTGCACTGGCTACGAGCGCGCCCTGGGGGTCTGCGCCATTCGTCACGATGTGGTGGCCGTGCAACTCAGCGATGCCAATGAGCGACTGCTGCCTGACGTGGGCTGGATCACCCTAGCCGATCCAGAAACAGGCGAACTCCGCCAACTGAATACCTCCAACCGTCGCGTGCGCGATTCCTATCAACAGCAGCGAGCGCACTGGCAAGTGAAGCTAGATAGCACCTTCAAGTCCGCCGGTATTGATAAGATCGACCTCGTGACTGACCAAGATTATGCCCCTGCGCTCCATGCCTTCTTTAAAAAACGCGCAGCCCGCGCTTAACTACTAACCGCTAACTCCACCCCAACCATGACTACTCCTGAAATCAAAGCCGCCCTCTGGCAACTCCACGATGAACTAGCCCAATCTGGCACCGCCGATCCAGAAATTCAAGACCTGCTGCGCGTGGTGGAGAGCGACATCCACGCCGTCCTCGATTTCCCGAACCCGGAGCCTGCCACACAGCCCAGCAAACTAACCAAGCGCATCAATGACATGGCACTGGAAATGGAGTGTGGCCATCCTACCATCGCAACGGCACTGCACCAAGTGAGCGAAGCGCTGTCCCGGATGGGATTGTAAGCCAACTGTCCTCTATCCTTAAACGTAAATTGGAATTAGGCGTAAGCTGACTCGCAGATGGTCAGCACTTTATCCACCACTTGGCTGGCATACGGGAGTTGGAGCTTTTCCGTAGGTGGACTGTAGATGGCGGGGGCGTCGATGGCGCTGATGCGGAGGACGGGAGCGTCTAGGTCGTCGAAGGCGTGTTCTTGGATCATGCTTACGATCTGGCTGCCCACGCCGCAGAAGGGTTTGTTCTCCTCCACGTAGATGGCGCGGTTGGTTTTGCGCACGCTATCCAGGATGGTTTCTTGGTCCAGCGGGCGGATGCTGCGGAGGTCCACTACCTCGGCATTGATGCCGTGTTCTTCTTGTAAAATTTTCGCTGCTTCTAAGCACACGATCACACTACGTCCATGGGCGATGAGAGAAATATCCGTGCCTTCACGTTTAATGTCCGCTTTGCCAATGGGGATGAGCAGCTCGCCATTGGGCAAGTCCGCATTGTCTGGCACGTCCCAGAGTTGGCCATAGAGTACGGTGGACTCCATGACATAGACGGGGTCGTTGTCGCGGATGGCGGATTTCATCAGACCCTTTGCATCGTAGGCGGTAGCAGGGCACACGACCTTGAGGCCGGGGGTGTTGGCGATGAAATTTTCTGGCGTATGGCTGTGGGTCGCACCCACGCTGGTGCCTCCATTGGCGGGGCCACGGATGACGATGGGGCAGTTGATTTTCCCACCGCTCATGTAGCGGACGCTGGCGGCATTGTTGATGAGTTGGTCAAAGGCCACGTAGGCAAAGCTCCAGAACATGAGTTCCATCACGGGCCGGGTGCCTAACATGCTAGCGCCAATCCCCATGCCGATGAAGCCAGCCTCAGAAATGGGCATGTCCATGACGCGGGTATCGCCCCACTTTTTCCACAGGCCTTGGGTTACTTTATAGGCTCCGTCGTATTGAGCCACTTCCTCGCCCATGAGGACGACGTTTTTATCATGGGCGAGTTCTTCGTCCAGGGCTTCTCTGATGGCTTCGCGATAGGTTATTTGGCGCATGGGGGGGGGGAGTTTTCAGATTTCAGATTTCAGTTTTCAGTGCGCTAATCATTGAAGAAATGGCGGCCGGTGCGGCCTGCTTCGGTGTTGTTATCCACTTCCCAGTAAACGTCCTTGGTGATGTCTTCCAAAGTGGGGAAATCGCCTGCTTCCGCAAAGATCACGGAATCTGCGGCTTCCTTTGAAGCGGCTTTGTCTATGGCCTTGTAACGTTCTTCGGTGAGCACGCCTTCGCTGTAGAGTTTGTCCCGCCAGACATTGATGGGATCGAACTCGCATTTGAAACGATCAATCTCTTCTGGGGCACGATACTTTTTGGCATTGGCATCCGCCACGGAATGGCCGTGGTAGCGATAGGTGGAGACTTCGATCACGGTGGGGCGGCTTTCGTTGTGGGCACGGTCGATGGCGATCTGGGTCTTGGCGCGCACCTCGTAGATGTCCCAGCCATTAATCATATCCCAGATAATGTTATATCCATCCGCCCGGTAGGCTAGGCTGTTTTTCCAAGCACTAGAGCGCGCTTGGCTGGTACCCATGCTATAACCGTTATTTTCGATCACGTAAATGACGGGGATATTGAGCAAGCTCACGAGGTTCAGCGCCTCGTGGAAGGCACCTTGGTTGATGGCTCCGTCTCCCAGGTAGCAGAGGCAAGAGCCTTTTTTGCCGTTCAATTTCATGTTCCATGCGATGCCTGCGCCCAGAGGCGTCTGCCCACCCACGATGCCGTGGCCGCCCCAGTAATTTTTGTCAGGATCAAAAAAGTGCATAGAGCCGCCCTTGCCCTTGGAACAGCCAGTGACCTTGCCGAAAAGCTCGGCCATGCACTCGTTCATCGTCATGCCTACGCCTAGGGCATGGGCGTGGTCACGGTAGGCGGTGATGAAATGATCGTTCTCTCCAGCCAAGCTGATCTGGCCGATGGCCACGCTTTCCTGACCGTTATATAAATGGAGGAATCCACCGATCTTGCCCGCAAGATATTGCTCAGGACAAGCTTCCTCGAAGCGACGCACGCGCACCATTTCCGAGAGGATGTGTATTTTCTCTTCTGCCGTCATCTTAGCATTGATGGCGTAAGAGGCGAAGTCCGTGGGGTCGATGGTAGCGGTGGTCGTGCTCATGGTTAGGTTGGGTGGTGAGGAACTGAGAAAGTGTGTGGGAAAGATTAGGCCTCGGCGGGTTTGGCAACGGCTTCTGGCTCGGGCTCAGAGCGGGTGACTAGGAAGGCGATGAGACCAGTGAAGAAGAGGTCTCCACCCAGGGATTTGAAAAGGAACAGATACGTGGGGGGATAGCCGGGCAGGCCAGTAGTTAGGCT
>JAYVOP010000352.1:0-3486 GCA_043757865.1 Verrucomicrobiales bacterium
CGCCAAAACCGCCGCAGAACTCCTCGAGACGGCCGCCCAACCCGTGCCCCCGCAGCCGCGTTTCCGCTGGGAGACCACCGACCTGCGGGCCGCCTACCAAAGGGCTTCCGTGACCGAGTTGCTGAGCAAAGTGCCGACCACGGAAAGCGGTTATGATGCGGAGTTCACCCGCTATTTACTGCGGGCCGCACTGGAAACAAAGGCCGCAGATCTGGCTGCATTTCTAGCCACACCAGCGGCGGACAAGCTGCCCGCAGAAGCGCGCTTGTTCGCCTGTGTGGCCTTGCCAGAGGACGTGGCGGCGGTGCGCTTAGCCAGTTTGCTGCCCACGTTAGGGAGGCCCGTGCGGGATGAGGAACTAAGCCCGCTGATCGCCTATGCCGACGTGCCCGCTGTGGCCGCAGCGTGGGCAAAGTTGCTGGCGCAGAAGGAAATTTTGCAGTTGCTAGTGCAGATGAGAACGAAGGTGGATGCAGCTAAACTACAGCCCGCGCTGGAGCACGCCGCTACGGACTGGCTGGCCAAAGACCGCGCGCTGGCCGTGCAGTTAGCGTCCGCTTTCAAGCTGCGCACCATGGAGCCCATGCTGGCGGAGCGTTTGGGCGCGGCGGCTGAGGCGGAGTTACCAGAATTGCTCCAGGCCTTACGGGAACTAGGTTCCCAGCGCGTGGAGGTCTTCGCCAAATTAGCCGCTGCGGTAAATCCGCTCGTGCAAAATGCCGCGCTGCAATGCCTAGCCGTGGCTCCTGCGCAGTTACTGGCGCGTTGGCCTAACTTGAATGCCGCGCAACGGAAAACCGCCGTGGAGGCGCTCACCAGCAGCAAACCCGGAGCGGAGGCAGTGGTGGCAGCGGTGCAGGCCAAGACCCTGGCCAAAGACGAAATTGACGGTCCGTTAGTGGAAAAACTCCAGGCGGTGCTAGGCACAAAACATCCCGCGCTCCAAGCCCTGCTAGAGGAATTTACGGACCTCTTCCGCCCGGTCTTGACCATGACTGGTAAGGAGGAGGATGGGGCCGCCACGGACCTCACACTGGAAGGCCCATTCACCGTGGAGACTTGGGTGAAGCTGGCTCCGGGCATTGGGAATCAAGACGGACTACTAGCCAATGGGAAGGACTTCGACCTCAATTTTTATGATGCCAAGCTGCGCCTCTTTATCGGTGGCACGGTGCATGATGCGATCATTTCCAAGAAGCCCCTCACCGCCGAGGCCTGGACCCATGTGGCCCTCACGCGGGATGCGCGTGATAAACTTCGCCTCTACCAAAATGGCGAGCTAGACACCGACGAGGGCCAACCTGCTCCAGGGAAATTTACCAAGCTGAAGCTAGGCCACACGGGCGCTGCGGGCGGCACCCAGGGCGCGCTGACTGAGTATCGCATCTGGAGCGTGGCGCGCACGCCGCAGGAAATTCGCGCGAACTTTGATCGGTCTTTAGCCAAGGGGGAGGGGCTGGTGAACTCCTTCAGTGGAGAGCATTGGCCGACTCCCACCGGGGCTGCGCGGGTGGTGAAGACGACCGATTTCCCCACGCTGATGACGCCGGAGCAGGCCGTGGCCATGGATGAGAAGTTCGCTAAATTTTCCACGTTAGGGAAACAGCAGGGCGATGCCGCCAAGGGGAAAGTGCTGGCCACAGTGTGCCTAGGCTGTCACCAGATCAATGGCACCGGAGCCCAGATTGGGCCGAATCTCAGCGGCATCGGAGCCATGGGATTGGAGGCCATTCTCCGCAACCTCCTCACGCCCAATGCCGCCATGGAGGCGGGCTACCGCGTCTATCAAGTGGTCCTCAAGGATGGCACCGTGAAAGAAGGTTTCCTGGCCTCCCAAGACGCGCAAGCCATCGTCCTCCGCCTGCCCGGCGTGGACGATCAACGCGTGGCCAAGGCCAGTATCAGCAGTGCCCATTTCCTCAAACGTAGCCTCATGCCAGAGGGCCTCATTGATGCCTTTCCACCGGAGATGGTCACGGATTTACTGACCTATTTGCAGAGCGTGAAGTAAGCGTAGCCATGGCCATCACCATCACTAACATCGTCGAGGCTTTTGAGCTTCTCTTCACCTCCCTCCGTAGTAAGAGCTTTTCCAACACGCTGAGGTTGCACGAATATAACGAGAAAGAATTGAGCCCGTTAGTGCGCACCTTCCTTTTGGGATACTTCGGAAAATCCATGCGAGCGGAAACCAAGGCTTCGCTACCAGGCTCACTGAGTGGCTCGGGGCGAGTGGATTTTATGATTGGCAATGTGGCGGTGGAGCTAGCGGTGCGTCGTCCTGATGACGCTCGGGCCGTGCTGTCATCCCGCGTTAATCACACGGAGGTCAAAAAGCTCCTCAAGCATCAAGGGCTTGGGGTGCTGATTCTGTTTGATTTTTCGAAGTCCCCTTACTCCGAATCGGCCATTGAGGCCTTTCGCTCCTGGCCGTCGCTGGGGAAGGGGAATCATAAGACGTCCGCATTTAACGTGGCCTACTTTTACATAAAATCGCATCGCCCGCTGCAAACAGATTACATCCGCAAAAACATTCGAGTCTAGCAAGCTGCGGACGTGAAGCCGACCTGCTGCGACCCAGTGCGGCTCGTGTCAGTCCGGTGGCCCAGCGGGCCAAAATCCGAGCTAATTTGATGGATAGCCCTGTGGTTCGGGGCGGGCCAGTGTTTTCGAGTTGAACATGCCCGGCCCCTGCTCACAGTGCGCTCATGTTTGGTAACTTATCCGATAAATTAGATGGCGTGTTCCGCACGCTGCGGGGCTTGGGGAAAATCAGCGAATTCAATGTCAGTGATGCTTTACGTGAGGTGCGCTTGGCCTTGCTGGAGGCGGATACGGTCTTTCCTCCAGTGCTGCGTTAAGCCCCGCTAGATAATCTCATGAATGCCTGTTTATTGTTCTGTATCGTTTGGGTCACCGCAGTCTTCGCACCAGCGGAGATTATCATTGATCTCTCGGTCTCCAGGGATGTTACCCCCGTATTAAACTCGGGAGCAAAGGTGGGTCTTTTGCCAGGAAGCAATCTTGAAAATTATCAAAGCTACCGATTTGAGGATGAAGAGGTTCATTGGATTTTTCCAGAAGGAATTGAAATTCGTCAGGGGCTATGCAGTTCGATCTTCGACTTCGAAGATGGCCGTCTCTATGGAGGGTCCGGGGTTAGCGACCGAATCATGCCGATCGAAGACGCGGTCGCGGGGGCTTTGAATTTTATCAACAAAATCAAACCTGAAAAAAACAAACAGGAAAGCCTCAAAAAGCTAGAGGAATGGTATGAGATTCAGCGGAAAAAGGTGCCTGGTGCCTACATTAATTCTTTTGGAGCTGGAATTATTTCCTATCGAACTGGTTTTAAACTGGCGGTTAAAATACGTACTTCCATTAACCCGAAATACCCAGTGACGCTGGACATTAGTTTTGGGTGGATAGATGAATCCAAAATAAGGCCTCAGGCTGAGCCGCTCAACCTCAACACCGGAATCATTG
>JAYVOP010000353.1:0-3484 GCA_043757865.1 Verrucomicrobiales bacterium
CGTGGCACCATCAAACAAATGGAAAAGTGGGGCACGGAATTCAACATCCTGACATCAGACATCACAGCCTACTGCCCCGCGCGGCAACGCGTCTTCTGCGCCAGCATGGCGGACATTTTCGAGGATCGGGAGGATCTGACCCCAGCACTAACCCGGTTGATTAACCTCATTTACTGCACGCCTAATCTTGATTGGCTCCTACTCACTAAGCGCCCAGAAAATTGGCTAAAACGCCTCGCTGCGGTTTGCGATCCAGATACCGACCGGAAAGCGGCGGGCTGGGTCCATGGCATGGCCCTATGGCTCCAACATTGGCTAGACGGAAAGCCGCCCTCTAACGTCTGGCTAGGAACCACCATTGAGAACCAAGCCGAGGCAGGGTCTCGAATTCCTGCCCTTCTAGCCATTCCTGCGGCAGTGCGATTTCTAAGTTGCGAGCCCTTGCTCGCAGACGTTGACTTGAGTTACTGGCTGGACGGGGCAGGAATCCATTGGGTAATCTGCGGCGGAGAAAGCGGCCCCGGAGCCCGCCCCATGGCTAGACAATGGGCAGAATACCTCCGCAATCAGTGCGCGGCATTCAGTGTGCCGTTCCACTTCAAGCAGTGGGGAGCATTCGACGAACACGGCCAGTGTGTCGGCAAGTTCAAATCCGGAAATCTTCTCGACGGCCACCTTCACCAAGCCTTCCCCAAATGAGCCCAGAATCAAGAAAATGGTTCGCGGCGGGCTGGCGACAAGCCTTCCAATCCATGTTCGACCCCAGGCATCCCTACATCTCCTACCGCTACCGACGCGCCACGCGCGCCTCCCTCGCCCGCACGCTATGAAAGCACACATCCTCATGTTTAAGCCTGGCTTCGTTGACGCCATCAGAACAGGGAAAAAATTCCGCACCATCCGCCCACCCCGGAAACGGGAAATCCGCGTTGGCGACATTTTAGACCTCCGCATCTGGAGAGGCAGACCATACCACTCCAAGCAGGAAACCTTCCTGATCACGATCTGCGAAGCTGCCATCCAAGTTCGCATCACAGAGAACGGATTTAACATCCGGCACTTCACCGAATCAGACGACACCATTGCCCAATCCCTAGGCTTCGCTTGTTGGGAAGAAGCCCGGAACTGGTATATCCACACGCATGGAGAACTCCCCTTTGAAGGCGTCATGTATGAATGGTGAATGGAACCAGGAGCCAGCCCCAGAATCCTTCTTCGAATTTTGCGAGTGGGCCATCGCACGCGGTCACCGCGTGGAGATCACCCCCCAGGCCTTCCATCTCGCCATGCGCACCCCCGCGCGCGAGGCCAAATTCCGCAAAGCCTTTGCCGCCCGCGGCTGGCGCTTGCTCTGGCTAGAGGAGCTGGGCTACCACCTCCTCAGCGTCCGGCCCCAGCCACTGCCGCCGCCCACCCCAGCCCAAGAAGCTCGCTGGGCTAATTGGCAACCAGATCCCAACCCCATCCCCCGCTCCTTCTTTATGCCCCAACGGCAGACCGGGCGCTGGGAGTATTAACCAAAAACAGGCTTCCACGCCGCCAGCTCCGCCGCTCAGCCATTATTGGATCTCCCATGGTCGGATCAGTTTAGATGAACTCTGTAGAAGCTGTTACATTCAGGGACTCTCGGACTGCGCACAGCTTGATGTTCCTAAGCCCACGGTTGACGTGGAGTCGTCAGAGCCTCCGCAGTTTCCTCATCCGACATCGTTTGAACCCTTAGAGTCGGCTCAATATAGTTGGCTTGTGTGGTAGCGCTGGTGGCGTGGCCTAGTGCATCGGCAGCGCTTTGGATACCGAGGGTTCTGGCGTGGGCTGTAGCCCTCGTCTTGCGTCCCACCACGTAAAGCACCTGGTCTGAGTCTTCAGCAACAAATCCCCCCATCCGCACCCACGAGTTCACCCGACGATAGAGAGCATCAATCGCGCTCTTGGTATCCAATGCGTAAATGGAGCCTTTCCCTTCCAGAGAACGGATGGTTTGCAGCACATCTGCAGGCAGGGGGATTTCCCGAACCACTTTGGATTCCCGATCCTTCAGTTGGAAATCAGCGCGTTGTTTCACCACCAGCAGGACGGTTCTCTTTTCATCCACTTCGATCCAGCTCCGTTGAATAGCCAACAACTCCACGCTCCGCAACCCAGTCACCATGGCTATGCGCACTAGCAACCACATGCGTGCATCCATTTCCCGCAACGCTGGCAAGGCATCCATCAGGGCGCGATATTGCACCTGGGACATCGCATCCCGATTATCCGGCTTCGGCAGACTCAAATTACACTCCCGGAACTCCCGCATGTCCGGCAACTCCGCCGCAATTTCATGAATGTATTTCTCCCGCGCATCCGGTCCAAAGATCGACTTCACGCGCGCCAACACACTGCGAATCGTCGTGTTAGCGCTCGATGGCGTCTTCCAGTCGATAGCAGGCGTGGGATTCAGCGCCCGGAGCTGTTCCCAAGCATCAGCCGGGGCCGTCCCACGCTTCCCCCAACCCCGACGCACGTATTCTTGATACAGGGCGGCAAATTTCCTAGTGTGGTTTGCGGTCAACTCATCCACGAATCCAGCCGCCAGCAATTTCCCCGTGGGAGCCTCATAGAATAATTTCAGTGAGGCTAAATTGTCCACAGCCGCATCCAGCGAACAGCGCCCATAAAGTTCCACCACGCGACTCAGCTTCAGGCACTTAGCTTCCTTGGGATTCAGTATCTGACCCAGCTCGTCAAGCCTCCCCGTGTGCCATAACTGAGCCAGCACGTCCAACTTGGCATTCGCCCATTCCAGCACCGGCTTCCGACAACCGCAAGAATCCACCAGCACACGCTTCGCTCCACGATCCTCCAAGCACCGCTCACACACAGGCAAGCGCGATGACTCCACGCGCACCGGACGCCCCGGCAATGAGAAGCGCACCACCCAATTCGGGTCACATTCCGGCACATTTGGATCAGCCCACCGCTTGGAAGGGCGGGGTTGAATAACAACGGAAAAGGAACCAGCAAGAGGGCGAGATTTACGGCGTTTCATGGTGAAGTTTCGGGTTCGCTATACAATAGCTATACGAGAAACTATGCAGAAACTAATGAGAAAGCAAGAGAAAACACAAGATTTTGAAATGGTAGATTCTGCATCCTAATCGGAAATCTCCGGTAATCCGGCTTTCAGTCCGCGTTCATCAGACCATTATGAGTCCCCTGCTCTAACCGCTGAGCTATAGGGCCGGAATTGCTTGATTGAGCAAGCTCAATTGGAGAGAAAGCGCTCCATTATGCGCGGTGGGCCCTGATTCGCAAAGCAATTTGAAAGGTGTTCACAAGAAAGTATTTTTAAAAAAAGAAAGCCCCCCTCGCGACAGGCGAGGAGGGCTTCCTTGAGACCCGTTCAGCGACCAGACCAAGCGGGTTGTTCCTCGTTACCAACAAAACTAGAAAATGACCGAATTGCAGAGGCCTTGCGGCCAATTCTTAATTCAGAACTGTA
>JAYVOP010000354.1:0-3480 GCA_043757865.1 Verrucomicrobiales bacterium
CGGTGGCGGCACCACCCCGCCCGCACAACGCCCGCGCAATGCCTGCGCTTGGGCATGAAAGTGCGTGGGGAAAAGCGCAAACGCATCGTGCTGCCAGGAAAACCCCGCCCGCCCTTCTGCGATCCCACCTTTCCGCAGGATGATACTTTGCCGTCCCGAGCCTAACGCCTCACAGACCAACGACCATTCTTTAAATGCAATCATGGCGGGTGCTTGGCACAGCCTCTGGGGGGATGCAATCAGGGCCCCACTTTTCTCGATCCCGCGCCAGGGCGTCTGCGGCTAGGGCCAGCGCCCCGCAGATGCCGGAGCGTTCGCCTAGGCCGGGGGCTCCTATGAGATCGGCTAGCCCAGCCTCCAGGGCTGGATGGCGGAGGTAGCCTGCGAGGGCTTGCACGGTTGCTAGCCGCACCATTGCTAGTAATCCCGGCGCGTCCATGACGCCGCCGCCAAGGAGGATGCGGTGCGGAGAGAGCGTGCAAAAGAAGTTCGCGCAGGCCAGGCCGAGATAGTGGGCTTCTAATTTCCAGGCCGGATGTGTGGAGGGTAACTGGGCGCCCGGCGTTTGCCAACGGGCGGTCATGGCCGCACCACTCGCCAAGCCTTCCAGGCAATCTCCATGCCACGGACAAGCCCCCGGAAAGGGATCGGCGGTGAGATCATGCGGCAGGCGGATGTGGCCCATCTCTGGATGCAGCAGGCCGTGGAGCAACTGCCCGTGGTTATAAAATCCCCCGCCGATTCCCGTGCCCACGGTAAGGTAGAGCACGCTGCGGACATCCTGCGCAGCGCCCCAGCGGGCTTCGCCTAACGCGGCGGCATTCACATCCGTATCGAAGCCTGCGGGGACGGGAAATGCGGCTCGCAAGGTGCCCAGCACATCGGTATCCGCCCAGCCGGGCTTCGGGGTAGTGGTGATCTTCCCATAGTCTGCCGCGCCTAACTGCACGCCCGCCGGGCCAAACGTGCCGATGCCTAACGCGGAAATTTTACCGTGCGCAGCCTCACACTTTTGGAAATGGGCCACCACTGCGGCCAGCGTTTCCGCAGGGGTGGTGGTGGGGATGCGGCACACCGCGCGGAGATCCTCCGGCCCGGTGCCCACAGCACAGACAAACTTCGTTCCGCCAGCCTCCACAGCGGCATAAAGCGGCCTATCCACCGATGGCATAGAGCCCTTTCTCCGTGCGAATAAACAACGTCCCATCGGTGGCGGCAAAGGACGCCAACGTGCGCTCGCCTTCCAGTTTGTTCTCCGCCACTACCTTGAATGCGCGCTTGGCTTCCACGATCGTGCAGAGGCCGTTCTCGTCTTGGAAATAGATTTTCCCATCCGCTAGGATGGGCGAGGCACTGAAGCTCTTGCCCACGCGCTCGTTCCAAAGGACTTTCCCCGTCAGCGCATCCACACAACTGGCGAGACCGCCATCTGAGACCCAGAATAAATTTTGCCCATCCAAGATCATCGACGGCGTGCAGGGTGGGCGCTCCTTCGGGCCCACGGACCATTTAATCTTCTGGGCGGTCACATCCCCCGTTCCGGTGGGGTCAATGGCGAGCACGTCCGGGGTATCGAAGCTGGAGCAAATATACACGAGGCCATTCCCATAAACGGGTTTGGGCACCACCGAGTAGCCTTCGTAACGACAACGCCAGATTTCCGCCCCCGTGGCGGGATCCAGCGCATTCACCATATCGGCTCCAGGAGAGATGAGCTGCTTTTTCCCCGCCACGGTGATGCACTCCGGGGTGGCGAAGGAGAACTTTTTCTGGGCCTCAGTGGGGCGTTTAAATTGCCAAGCTAGTTTGCCATCGGCAATGTGGAGGGCGGCTACGGATTGCTCATCCCGGCCATCGCAGGTGAAGATCAGATGGTCATCCACTAACACGGGCGTGCTCCCTGCGCCATGCTGCGGTTGGTAGAAGAGATCCCGGTTTTCCCAGAGTTTCTTCCCCGTTAAGTCGAGGCAGGCGGTGCCTTGATGGCCGAAATGCACGTAGAGTTTCCCATTGTCTAGGATCGGCGTAGGGCTGGCGTGGCTGTTCTTATGATGGATGCTGTCCGGGGCTTTGGAGCCTTCTTGGGTAAAGACGACGACGTTCCAGAGCGTCTTCCCACTAGCCGCATCCAGACAGAGCGTGTTCAGTGATTTATCCGCCTTGGGATCGTCTTCATTCCCACTCGCGGTGATGGCGGCGGTGAAATAAAGTTTCCCCGCCACCAGGATGGGCGAGGACCACCCCTTGCCCGGCAGGTCCACATGCCAGCGCACATGCTCGTGATCGCTCCATTGCGTCGGGAGGTTTTTGAGCGGCGTATGGCCATCGCCCGTGGGCCCCCGGAAGATGGGCCAGTCTTGGGCGCTGGCGCTGCTCATGCTGAGCGCCAGTAACGACAAAAGCAGGGAATGCGCCATGGGATTATTTCGCAGCGGCTAGGAGTTCGTCCACCTGTCTCCAGTTCACCACATTCCACCAAGCCTCGATGTATTTAGCGCGCAGGTTTTGATACTTTAAATAGTAGGCGTGCTCCCAGACATCCAGGCCCAGAATCGGCGTGCCTTGCTCCGCCTCAGGCACCATGCCGCGCATCAGCGGGCTGTCTTGATTCGGCGTGGAGGTAATGCCGATGGTGCCATCCGCTTTGGCGATCAACCACACCCAGCCAGAGCCGAAACGTTTGATGCCAGCATCCGTAAATTTCTCTTGGAAGCCTTTAAATGAGCCGAACGCGCTGGCCAACGCGGGCCCGATTTTCCCGCTCGGCTCCCCGCCCACCCCCGGCGTGCCCGCCTTGCCCATCAGCGACCAGAAGAGCGTGTGATTGTAGTGCCCGCCGCCTTGATTACGCACGGCCGTTTGCTTCTTCTCCGGCAACTTACTGAGGTCAGAAATCAGCGCTTTCACATCGGTGGCCACGTTCGGGATGTCCGCCACGGCTTCATTGAGCTTGGTCACATAAGTACCGTGGTGTTTGTCATGGTGGATCTCCATGGTCTTCGCATCCACGTGGGGCTCCAGCGCATCGAAGGCATAGGGCAGCGCGCCTAGGGTGAACGGCCCTGTGGCGGGTGGCGCATCCGCCGCCGCGCCCAGAGTGCTACTAGCCGCAAGGCCCGCAGTGGTGATGAGGAAAGAACGACGGGTGAGGATAGCGGGTGGTGGATTCAGATTCATAATGCGCGTAGCGTAGAAATTCCGTTGCGGGCGTCCAGGATATATTTGCGTAACCCCCCTGTGATCGGCCAGGGCTTTCAGCCCGCCCCTCTGCGCCAACGCCGGAGATATGGAAGGTGGCGATGGACCTCAGTTGGCAACCCGTGACCAGCAGCAGCAGCTACGAGGTGGACTGCCGCACCCACGCAGATCCCGTGGTGTGGAGCCGGGTAAAATCCGTAACCGCCAGCAAGCTCACCGTGGAATCCCTCACCCCGGGCGTCCTCTACGCCATCCGCGTCCGGGCCATCGGAGCCGCCGGGG
>JAYVOP010000355.1:0-3462 GCA_043757865.1 Verrucomicrobiales bacterium
TTACTGGCGGAGGAGCCAGCATAGCCTCGTGCGGTTTGCGCTAAACAACGCCTCCCGATACGCTGTCATTTGCGGTTTGGGGTGCTAGTGATGCCGGAGGCAGCAACCTTCTTCCTCAATCCTCAAATGGCAGCGTAGAGATACTTGAAGGATCAAGGAGTGCCGTAACTGAGACTGCCTGCCGTGGTCGCGGCATTTAATGTGCCAAGCCTAACTCCCAAAGCCTGACCGGAGGAAGGCCAATATCTGGATTCCATGGCACTACGGAGACAAGCCCAAACTGAAAGGAAAAAGCCAGCTAGTCACCTAACGAGTCTGATGGGAACCGCCCGGTGCGGAGCCGCAGGCCGGGTGGTGTGGGAGGGGTGGCAGGCGCAATCCTGCCCCGACTTCGACAAGGCCAGCACTCAAAAACAGCCCACGCCCGCACCCCCACGAGCCTCCGCGCCCCCGAAATCAACGCGCAGAAAGAGCGCCCAAAAGCAATCCCCATAACCGGGAACGCAACACGCAGGCGTCATCCGATCACCCGGAATCGTCCAACCAAGGTTATCATTGGGGCTCAGGCCCAATGATAACCATTATTGTTGCCCAATGATAACCATTATTGTTTATTGTTGTTGCGGTTGATTGGGGGAAGCTCATCAGTCAAAGAACCAATAAGAAAAAGGCGTTGGATCGTATGTGGTAACGAGAAAAATAGAAAGCCAACCGCCGAACAAGAGCGCCAACTGGCCCAAAGTAGCGCGCCCGGACGCGGGACGCAAAAAAGGAACGACTGAACAAATAATCCAGATAGGACCGGCAGCATAAACCGAGAAGAAGCCCCAGCGGATGAGCAACTGATAGTGTAGGTGAAAGAGATGAGGCTCTCGATACTGCTCAGTCATCGGAACCGGCCAGCGGCCAAGGTCGAGACGGATGTGCAGCGCAAGCAGAAGGTAAATGGCGAGGAGGATAAATGCCGAGAAAGCGCAAACCCATGAAACGAATGGAAAGCGTCGCGATGAAGGGACGCTCGCAAGCTCGGATTGGATTGGTGGGGCTGCGTTCACGGGATGCGCGTAGCAACGCCGAACATGCTACTTAGCGGTGTAGCAAAGCGGGTTTGATTCGTAATATCACAGGTGCTATTGCGGGGACAATGTCGCTGGGCGTGGAAGGATTGCGGATATTCTCGGGCGGCAGATTGGGGCATGGCGGAGAATGCGGTGGGAAGAGTAATATGGAAGAGTTATAATACGGCCTATTTACGGAGAGGGCGCGGGAGGCGTTGGCTGTGGATGGTGCGTTTAACCGTGAGGACAGGCAAGGTTTTTTCTGAGGTGGCAGATGAATAAGCACAGAATCCAAGGTGCGCCTCTTTCTGCCGCCAATCTTTCTGCCAACTCTCAATGGTTGGTGCCGCCATGCGTAGCCAAAGCGGAGGCTCCCATGGCCTCGCCTCACGCACTCCAAGACGCTGACGCGGCGGGGGCAGCCCAGAGACGCTCCGGTCGACTGAAGCCTAGACACCAACCGAAGCGCTGGCAGGAATGGCTGGAATTTGGCTTTTCCCGTGTCGGAAACGCCGTTTCCGACATGGGGAACGACGGTTTCTACATGGGTGTCCACTGGGGCGGTGTGAAAATTTTTGCCGGCGGCAGGGACAGATCTCCACTGAGGCAGCTCAAGCGGTGCAGGACGCATGCAGACCACGCGGGCGGATTTCAAATCCGCGCTCCACCTCATTTTCAGGGCCAACTTTTTCAGATTTTTGCTTGTGAAATTTTTCACAAGCGATTAGGAGGACACCCTTCCTGGGGTCCGAGCGCTGATTTGGACTGCCTGATTTTGCCCCATTTTCTCTTTTCCTAACCATGAGTGCCGCTGCCCACGCTGAACCTTGCGATCATAACCATGACCACGATCATGGTCATGATCATCACGAACTTTCCTTCTGGAAAAAATATGTTTTCAGCACGGACCATAAGGTCATCGGGGCGCAGTATGGTTTCTTCGGTCTGCTCTTCCTCGCCATCGGCTTTGTGCTGATGATCGCCATGCGTTGGAGCATCGCTCACCCCGGAGAAATCATGCCCGGGTGGATTCGGTTTTTGCTCGGCATGTTTGGCACCGGATTCATGGAGCAATGGGCCCCTAATGGGGTGATGGATGGCACGATGTATAACATGTTCGGAGCCATGCACGGCACCATCATGGTGTTCTTCGGCGTGGTGCCACTGGGCGTGGCGGCCTTTGGTAACTTTGTGATGCCGCTGCAAGTAGGCGCGGTGGATATGGCCTTTCCCCGGCTGAATATGTGGAGTTTCTGGCTCTTCCTGGTGTCCGGCATCCTGATGTTTGGCAGCTTCTTCCTACCGGAAGGTGCGGCACAGTCGGGTTGGACAAATTACTCTCCGCTAGCCTCCACTGTGGGCTCGCATTCGCCTAGCCAATGGATCCACGGTCAAACAGTTTGGCTGTTGGCCATGGTGTTCAACATCAGTGCTTCCCTGTTAGGTGCGGTCAATTTTATCACCACCGTGATGAACCTCCGCGCTAAGGGCATGACCTGGATGCGCATCCCATTCTTCTCCTGGGCCATGATGGTCATCGCCTTCCTTTTGCTGCTGGCCTTCCCACCGCTGGAAGTAGCCGCCATCCTGCAACTCAGCGACCGCGTGTTCGGCTCCAGTTTTTACCTTCCCACGGGACTGTTTGTAAATGGTCAGCACATGGACATCAGCGGTGGTGGCAGCCCGCTGCTCTATCAACATTTATTCTGGTTCCTAGCTCACCCGGAAGTGTATGTGCTGATCCTGCCCGGCATCGCCATCTGTGCAGAGATCATTCCGGCTAACACGCGTCGTCCACTCTGGGGCTACAAGAGCATGGTTGGCGGCGTGTTGGTGCTCGGTTTTATGAGCTTCATCGTCTGGGCCCACCACATGTATATGACGGGCATGGGGCAGTCCATTTCCACGTTCTTCCAGTTCACCACCGTGATGATTTCCATTCCCTCGGTGATTTTGCTAACGTGTCTGATGATCTCCCTCTGGGGCGGGTCTATCCGCTTTCCCGTGCCCATGCTGTGGGCCACGGCGTTCTTGCCCATGTTCGGCATCGGCGGTCTGACGGGCCTCCCGCTGGCGTTCAACATGATCGACCTTTACCTGCACGATACCTATTACATCATCGGCCACTTCCACTACGTCGTGGCTCCCGGAACGATCTTCGCCATGTTCGGCGGCATCTATCATTGGTTCCCCAAAATGACGGGCAAAAAACTCAATACCGTCCTCGGCCACCTGCACTTCTGGCCCAGCCTCATCTGCATGAACCTCATTTTCGCACCTATGTTCTGGCAAGGTATGGCGGGCTTCCACCGCCGTTGGTATAACGGTGGGGCCAGCTTCCCAGCTACCTCTGCGAAGTATCTCTGGCTCAATGGCCTGATGTCCAGCGCGGCCTTCTGCATGG
>JAYVOP010000356.1:0-42358 GCA_043757865.1 Verrucomicrobiales bacterium
TAGCTGCGCCTTTTTTGATCCCGATGTCTATTGCTTAGGTTTTTGGGGCACAGGCCGCGCCCACTTGGCGTTCCGGTTTTTGGAAACGGACGGTTATCACTACGGATTACCTCACCCTCAACACGCCATTTCTGGGACTTCATGGCGGTTATGTGGAGAGTTTTGGATATGAGACGGAGCCAAATCAAGCCCTCTTGGCTGGGCAAATACCGGAGCCGTCGCAACTGGGAGGGGCTTGCCTGCTATTCCTCCGTATGGCCACACTCCGCCGACGCACGCTCTGTCTGCGATGAATCAAGCGCAGATAGCCGCAGCGAAGACCGTGGAGATTACCTCGCCCGCTGCCGTGCTCAGTGCGCGCTACTTCCGGGCTTGGCCGTATCTGGGCAGCGGAGGAGCGTTCGCTGGTGCTATGACTGATATTTCCGTAACTCTACTCTGTGATTTGCGGTTGGGGTGCTTTTGGGATGCCGCTGGCATTCCCGACCCGCCCAATCCGTCAATGACCGCCGCTGAGCTAACCGCTAGGTGAGGATGTCTGTGACCACTTTCCCCGCCACATCTGTGAGGCGGAATTCCCGGCCATTGTAGCGGTAGGTCAGCTTGGTATGATCGTAGCCTAGGGCGCGGAGGATGGTGGCGTGCAGATCATGCACGTGGACTTTATTCTCCACGGAGGCGATGCCTAGCTCATCCGTAGCGCCATAGCTGGTGCCACCTTTCACGCCGCCGCCGGCCAGCAGGGTAAAGAAGGCTTTGTTATGGTGATCCCGGCCAGCGGTCTCGCCCTTGCCGTTTTTGTCCCGGCCTGGGGTGCGGCCAAACTCCCCATTTACCACCACCAGGGTCTGCTCTAGCAGGCCATGTTGCTTCAGATCCTCCAACAGCGCAGCGATGGGCTGATCAATGCTAGCCGCGCGCTGCGGCAGGTTCTTGGCAATGTCCGAGTGCATGTCCCAGCCGCCGCACCACACTTGCACAAAGCGCACGCCGCGTTGCACCAGCCGCCGTGCCAGCAGCATCTTCCGCGCATTCGGGCCTGAGCCCACGGCCTTCTTGCCGCCCTTCTCTTCTTTGCCATTCCGCATCGCATGGGCATTCGGCACTGCGTCTAGGCCGTAGAGTTCCAGCACGGCCTTGCTTTCCTTCCGCAGATCGAAGGCATCCGCCGCTTCCGTCTGCATCCGGAAGGCCATTTCCAGGCTGGCTAGCTCCGCTTCTAACTGGGCGTCTTCGTGCAGTTTGGCTTTATGCATTTCATCTAATGCCTTCACCAGATCCAGTTGCCGCCGCTGTTCCTTGAGCCCCAGAAACTGATTCCGTAAATTTTCGAGCACCTTCTCAGGATCGCCATTGCTGGCATTGACGCTGGTGCCTTGATACTTGCCGGGCAGGAAGACGCTGGCCCAATTATTCGTGCCGCCGTTCGGCACGCCGCTGTCCCGCAGGGAAATGAAGCCGGGCAGATTCTCGTTCGCGGTGCCCAGTCCATAGAGCACCCAACTGCCGACGCTGGGGCGCGGCAGCCGGAGATTTCCCGTATTCATAAAGACTGTGGCGGTCTCATGCGCGGGGATGTCTGTGTGCATGGATTTCACCACGCAGAGATCGTCTGCGCGCTTTTGCAGGTGGGGGAAAACGTCACTGATCTCTAACCCGCTCTGACCACATTTGGTAAAATTAAACGGGCTGCCAAAGCCTACGTTATTAGCACCCGGCAGGGATTTGCCATCATACTTGGCTAACTCCGGCTTGTGATCGAAGGTGTCCACATGCGTCGGCCCACCACTGAGGAAAATGTGGATCACATGCTTGGCCTTGGCCGCTGGGAAATGCACGGGGACGCTGAATTTCCCGTCGTCCGCTGCGGTGGCTGCGATGAGGTCACTGGGCTTGAGCAACGAGGCTAGGCTCAGCATCCCGAAGCCCATGCCCGTCTTGGCCAGGAACTCCCGCCGCGTGGAGACGGTGGACTGCGGATTGAAGAAATGCTCCGTAATAAATTTAGATGAATAGCTCATAGTTAGGAAAATGGTTGGTTCCTGAGCCATAGCGGAGCCTGCGGGCAATTAGGACGCCGCCGTGCCCCGTAAATGCGGCCCTGCGATAGTCTCATCACCTTTCCCGACAAAAGGAGTGGACGATTTCCCCGCCAGTGCTTTAGGACTGCACGCTTCCGCTCAACTCACTTTATACCTTATGCGTTTGCCTCACATCACCCATCTCACTCTGGCTGCGGCCAGTCTTCTCACGCTTACCCATTGCGCCACTATGTCCTCCGGTTCCACTGGCACCCTGTCTGCCGCACCCTTTGGCCAGACCTCTAAGGGTCTGCCGATCACTATTTATAAACTGCTGAACAGCAAAGGCGCGGAGGTGGACATCATGGATTGGGGGGCGACGATTGTCAGCATCAAGGTGCCAGATCGCGCGGGGAAACTGGGCGATGTGGTGCTCGGCTTCGATCATCTTTCGGAGTATGAAAAGTCCAGCCCATACTTCGGCTGCATTGCTGGACGCTATGCAAATCGGATCGCCAAAGGGAAATTTTCTCTGCATGGCAAGGACTACGCGCTGGCCGTCAACAATGGTCCGAACAGCCTCCATGGCGGAAAAGTGGGCTTCGATAAACAACGCTGGACGCGGGTGGGGACCAATCCCACGGCCCATCTTACCCTGGAACTCACCAGCCCGGATGGCGATGAAGGCTACCCCGGCACGCTGCACACCACGGTGACTTACACCTGGACGGACGACAACGAGCTGAAGATCCAATACCAAGCCACGCCCGATGCGGATACGGTGCTCAACCTCACGAATCATAGTTATTTCAATCTCGGCGGAGCGGGCCATGGCACCATTCTGGATCATGAAATGACGCTCTTCTGTGATCACTTCACCCCCACGGATGACACCCTCATCCCCACAGGCGAGATCCTTCCCGTGGCGGGCACCCCGCTGGACTTCCGCACGCCCCACGTGATCGGATCCCGCATCAACGACAGCTTCACGCCCCTGACACAAGGCAAGGGTTACGATCATAACTTCATCATCAACGGCACGGGCATGCGCCCTGCCGCCCTCGCCCACGATCCTAAGTCTGGGCGCACGCTGGAGGTCAGCACCACGGAGCCTGCGGTGCAGTTCTACACGGGAAATTTCATGGACGGCACGCTGGTGGGCAAGAGCGGTCAACGCTACCCGCACCGCGGCGCGTTCTGTCTGGAGACACAGCATTTCCCAGACTCGCCTAACCATCCCGCTTTCCCCACTACCACCGTGAAAGCAGGGGAGACCTATCATCAGTCCACGGTCTTTAAATTTGGCGTGAAATAAGCTGGGCATGTCCGCCCCGCCCATGTTAGAAGCCCGCGCGCTCACGCGCCACTACGCCACCGCCCACGGGCCGCTGACGGTGCTGCAGGACGTATCATTCTGCATCCCGGCGGGCTCCACGGCGGCCATCGTGGGACCGTCTGGCAGCGGGAAGACCACGCTGCTAGGATTATGCGCAGGCTTGGATTTACCCAGCAGTGGAGAGGTCTTCCTGACAGGCGAGCCCCTGCACACGCTGTCCGAGGACGCCCGCGCTAGGCTGCGGAATCAACGCGTGGGTTTTGTGTTCCAAAATTTCCAACTGCTGCCCACGCTAACCGCCTTGGAAAACGTGCTGCTGCCGTTGGAGTTGCGCGGCGGTAAGGTGGATCGCACGGCGGGCGTGGAGTTACTAGAGAAAGTGGGCTTGGGGGCCCGCACCGATCATTATCCCGTGCAACTCAGCGGCGGAGAACAGCAACGCGTGGCCCTGGCCCGCGCGTTCATCGGACGGCCCACGGTGCTCTTTGCGGATGAGCCGACGGGCAATCTGGATGAGGAAAGCAGTGCCGCCATTGTGCAAATGTTGTTCCAACTGAACCGTGAGGCGGGCACCACGTTAGTAATAGTGACACATGATCTGGAGCTAGCCGCACAAGCCCAGCAGGTGCTGCGGATGAAGGGAGGGCGGCTTGTATAAACGCCGCCTCGCACTGTGTTTTGCCCTCGCGTTCGTGCTCGTGGCCATTGGGGACCAGTATCCGTTTTCCCCCTTTCCCATGTATGCCAAGCTGGAGCCAGAGGCAGATGTGCTCTACGTGGCGGATGAACTAGGCCAGCCGC
Source organism: Verrucomicrobiales bacterium (assembly GCA_043757865.1). Taxonomy (GTDB): domain Bacteria; phylum Verrucomicrobiota; class Verrucomicrobiia; order Verrucomicrobiales; family V1-33; genus JAGNEJ01. The sequence continues at coordinate 4,159 of JAYVOP010000356.1, forward strand.
TGCCCATGGCTAAGCTCTTCAATGTGGGCAGCGCGCAGGGGAAGAAGCGCTTTGAAAAAGAACTCTTGGATGTGGCCAAGACGCGCGACTACGAACGCGTGCCCGCAGATAAGGTGGAGGAAGCCGCGCGACGTTTCCTAGCCGCACTCTGGAAGGACCGCAAAACGTGGCGCACGGACAGCCTCACCATCAAAGGCCTGAAGGCGCAGATCATCACCATCTCCGTGGATGCTGAGGCGCAATTCGTCCGTCGGGAGCAGACCTTAGGCACCTACCCCCTTCCGCTATGATCCAGAAATGTTGCGCATGGCTGCGGCCTACAGACTTCGCTTGGACGCGGGGGGATGGCTTCCTGGCGCGGCTCGGCATCGCCTTACTGGTGATGTTTCTCGGCTGCTTCTGGTATCTGAAACCGTATGAAATGTTGCCGGAAAAACTCAACGGCCTCGCCCGGCTCGTGCCACTGCAATGGATGCTCCAGCCCACGGCCATCCATATCCTCCATGTCCTCACGACGGCGGGGCTGGTGGGCTACGTGCTCGGCTGGAGACCCGTGTGGACGTTGCTGCCAGGATTAATCACCCTGTTAGGCACCGGGGCATTGCGGAATAGTAAAGGGGACATCGGCCATAGCACGCAGGTGTTAGCCATGTCCCTCCTAGCCGTGTGGCTGGTGGCGCTGTGGGCCGGACTGCGCGAGCGAGAGTGGCGGCAACTTTCCCTGAAATGGCAGCAACGCACCCTGCTAGCGGTAGTGCTGGTGCTAGCCGCCAGCTACGTTTCCTCCGCCCTGGTGAAGCTCAAATCTACTGGCGGCACCTGGATCGCCCGCGTGCCCGCCATGCCCGTGCAGATGATTAAAAGCAATCTCAGCGACTACTATTCCGACCCCCAGGGCGATGTCTCCAAAACTATGACCGAGACCGCTCCGCAGTTTTTCTCCGCGCACCCCGTCGTGGCCAAGCTGGTCTTCGGCAGCGGCCTCATCCTCGAGTTAGGAGCCTTCGTCCTCCTCTTAGGCCGACGCTGGGCGCTGCTCTGGGGCGGAGCGCTCCTGCTGATGCACGCCGGCATCTCCTGGCTCATGGACATCGAGTTTTGGAATCACATGGGACTGCTAGCCGTGACTTGCGTGCTCCCAGGGCTCAGACGCCCAAGCGGTCCATGAACGTAACGACCCCAAGCTCAGCGACCACGGAGCGTGGCGCGGCGCGAGCCCAACCGGTAGGGATGGGGCTGCGCTTTTTATGTTTCCTTCCGCAAATCATCTGCCAGCTGTCGGTCCCTGGGGTCCGGGCGGACGGGGGTGGGCTCTGGGTTAGGGTTTGAACCGGGAAATGCGGGGTGGAGGGCGGTTTGGCGCCTCAACGCGACGATCGCAGAGGGGCGCGGGAGCCTCCCGGTCCATTTTGCAATGATTCCATTGGGGTGCTGGAGGGTCCAGCGCCCCGTTGCGATGATAACCTTGGGGTGCGGGAGGGTCCAGGACCCCGCTGCGATGATTACCTTGGGGTGCAGGAGGGTCCAGGACCCCGCTGCGATGATTACCTTGGGGTGCGGGAGGGTCCAGCGCCCTGCTGCGATGATTACATGGAGGTGCAGGAGGCTCCAGCGCCCCGCTGGAATCATCCCCAAGTGGAACGGGAGGCTCCCGGGGCGCTGGGGAATGGTAACATTTACGCGCTGGAGCCTCCAGATCCTCAAAGCAATGATCGCATTTGGGCTCCGGAGGCTCCAGCCCCGTGGGGTGATGCCAACGTTTCAGGAGGGCAGGAAATGAGACCGATGCTCTGGGATAACGGAGAGGTCTGGGATGACCCTAACGCTTACTGGGCAGACAGCGGTAACTACATTTTAGAGCCGGGAGACCCCGGCTACGTGATTCCACCACCCGCAGAGGGTGAACCCAAACCCATAACCAAACCATCCGCTATGAGCAGCAACGAAACCCCCGATAACCGTAATCTCCTCCTCGCCCTAGGCCTTGCCATCCATGATGGGCAGGTCAGCATCGGGGCTACGGTGGGATTACATCACCACACGGCCACCACCTCCGACGTGGCGCTGAAGAAGCTGGAGGGCGACCCGGCGGCCGCGCCTGCCAGTGCCGCTAATAAAGGCAGCCAACTGCTCTACCGTGGGTGTGTGGATCTGACCGGGGAGGCGCAAACGGCCCTGCAATCGCTGAGCGATGGGGCGGTGAAAGAATATCTCTCCGGGTATCGGAACGCGTTAGTAAATGTGCATGGTGGGAAGCCGAATGCGGGCTGGGTGGCGGCGGGTTTCCCGGTGGATACCACGCAGGTGCCGCGCACCACGGAAGATCGGCTGGCATTACTGACCGCGGCCCGGGCGTATCTGACCGCGCACCCCACGTATGCCGCCACGATGCCCCGGCCCACCGGTCCGCCCCTGGTGGTGGATGCGGCGGGGGCGCTGGCGCTGGCCACGGAATTCCAAGCGGCCCGCACGCTGATCAATACGCGGGAGGCGGAGCAGGAGCTATGCAAAAATGCGCGGGATGCGGACGTGGAAGCGCTGCGGAAGGAGGTGTCTGGCACCATTGCGGAGTTGCGGGGGCTGCTGTCCGCAGCGGATCCCCGGTGGGAGACGTTCGGCCTGAATATTCCCGCGCATCCCACGCCGCCGGTGGCGATCCCGAGCCTGACTTTGACCCCGTTAGGCGGGGGCAAGGTGCTGGCGGAATGGCCCTACGCCACGCGTATGGAAATGACGCGGCTCTTCCTCCAACGCATGGGCACGGATGCGGCTGCCCTCAACATCGCGGACCCCAAGGATTTGGCATTTACCCTGAAGGATCTGACGCCCGGCAGCACCATTAAGGTCTATGTGGTAGCGCATAACGCGGGCGGAGACAGCGCGCCCTCCCCCACGGTGACGGCGGTGGTGGCGTAGGGGCGGCACCCGCGCAGGCGGGCTTGCAGGGGGGCGGGAGCCGCGCCATGGCCTCCGCATGTATATCTCTACCCAACGTCATTTGTCCCGTCGTCGTTTCCTCAGAGGAGCGGGGATCGCGCTGGGATTACCGATGCTAGACGCCATGACGCCAGCCTTTGCCAAGGCGGCTGGTGCGCCCGCGACGCCGCGGCGGATGCTGGGCATCTGCAATAATCTGGGGCTGCTGCCAGAGCACTTTTTCCCGCAGGGGGCGGGGCGGGAGTATGTGCCTTCTAAATACCTGGAGGTGCTGCAAGCGCATCGGCCAGATTTCACGGTGTTCAGCGGCGTTTCCCATCCAGATGTGGATGGCGGGCATCCGGCGGATAACTGTTTCCTGACCGCGGCTCCGCATCCGGGGAGTGGGGGCTTTAGAAACACGATTTCCCTGGATCAATATGTGGGGGAGCGGATCGGGCATCTGACGCGGTTTCCCTCGCTGACCTTAGGAGTGAATGTGGCCAAGGGCTCGCGCAGTCTTTCGTGGACAGGCTCCGGGGTGCTGATTCCGTGTGAGGAAAAGGCGGCGGAAGTCTTTAAACGCCTCTTTATCCAAGGCACGCCGCAGGAGATCGAGGCGCAGGTGCGCAGGCTGGAGCTAGGCCAGAGCATCCTGGATACGGTGGCGGATCAAGCCAAACGCCTGGAGCAAAACATCAGCGCGCCCGACCGGGATCGGCTAGATCAATACTACACCAGTGTGCGCGAACTAGAGCAGCGGCTGCAAATGTCCCGCGAGTGGGAGCACCACGCGAAGCCGAAGGTGAACGCCCCGCCGCCGCTGGATCCCACGGACCCCAGCGCCTATATGCAGAAGGTGAAGCTGATGTATGACATGGCGCGGCTGGCCTTTGAAACAGACTCCACGCGGGCCGTCACGCTCATGCTGGACAGCGTGAATTCCCCCGTCATCGACGTGAATGGCGAGCGGATGAGCGATGCCTACCATGGGCTCTCGCATCATGGAAAATCTGAGGCGAAGCTGAAGCAGCTCCAGGCCATCGACACCTGGCACATGAAACTATTAGCGGATCTCTTCAGCCAACTCAAAGGCGTGCCGGAGGGCGGGGGGAACTTGCTGGATCGCACGATGGTGCTCTACGGCAGCAACCTCGGCAATGCGAATACCCACGTGACGACGAATCTGCCCACGCTCTTCGCAGGCGGCGGATTCCGCCATGGCCAACATTTACAGTTCGATACCGCACGGAATTATCCGCTGCCGAATCTCTTTGTTTCCATGCTGCAACGGCTGGAGATCGAGACGGCTAAATTCGCCACGAGCACGGGCACGATGCGGGGGCTGGAAATGGCGTAAATTTAGCGCGCTCCGTAAACGGACTGTAAATGCTGCACGGTCTCATCCGCCGTGTCCGCTTGGATCACCAGCAGGCTGCCCGCGGGCGCGGCGGCTATGGCCATGTCTAAGGCCTTGAGCGCCCCGGTGATTTTCTCTAGGCGCTTCACGCGGGTGGCCCCCACGAGGCCCTGCTCTAGCAGGCCGATGATCTCCCCCGGCTCCCGGCCCCGGCAGTAGTCACCCTCGTAGAGCCACACGTCATCGAAGGCGGGACCGAGCAATTTTCCTTGCTCGACGATGTCCTCATTCCGCCGATCTCCCGGCGCGGAATACACGGAGATGCGATGCGCCTGCGGATAGTTATCCACGGCTTCGATCAGCTTCCGCAGGGCGCTGGGGTTATGCCCGTAGTCCACGATGACGGTGAGCCCGCGCAGTTCTAACGTGTTAAAGCGTCCCGCATTTTGCTCCAGCGTGGGCTGGAAAGAACGGCAGCCTTGGCGCACCAGATCGTCCTGGATTCCTAACGCCCAGGCCGCCGCCACGGCGGCTAGGGTGTTCTCCACTTGGAAGCCGACCCGGCCTGCGTGAGTCAACGGGACATCGGCCAGAGCAATGAGCGTCATCTCCCATTCGCCCTCGGCCCGGATGATATTACCGCCCTGCGTGAAGACCGCGCGGCCTCCGGCCTCGCGATGCCGGACGATGATCGGATTCAACCCATCCAGGGCAAAGAAGATCGTCTGGCGCGGCTCTGGCAGGGCCATGGCCACCACCAGCGGGTCCGAGGCATTGAGCACTGCGCAGCCCGTGGGGCTCACGGTTTTGAGCAGACAAGATTTCACCTCCGCGAGCTTTTCCACGGTGTCGATTCCGGCTAGGCCCAGATGATCGCCATCCCCAATGTTGGTCACGATGGCCACCTCACATTGGTCAAAGGCGAGGCCCTCCCGGAGGATTCCGCCGCGGGCCGTTTCCAGCACCGCCGCATTGACCAGCGGATGTCCTAAGACCAGCCGCGCGCTCTTGGGCCCACTGCAATCTCCGTCATCCAGCTTCCGCCGTCCGATGAAGATGCCGTCCGTGCTTGTCAGGCCTACGGTCTTGCCTTCTTGCTCTAGCAAGTGTGCCGTGAAGCGGGAGGTGGTCGTCTTGCCATTCACGCCCGTCACGGCCACCAGCGGCACGCGGCCTTGATCGCCCGGGGGAAACATCATGTCGATCACGGCCTCACCCACGGGGCGGGATTTCCCCTCGGAAGGATAAAGGTGCATCCGCAAGCCAGGGCGCGCATTCAGCTCGATGATGGCCCCATTGCCCTTCCCTAATGGCTGGGAAACATCGTGGGCCACCAGATCAATGCCGCAGATGTCCAGGCCCACGGTTTGCGCAGCCTCCACCATGGCCTCGCGGATGGTGGGGTGGACTTCATCCGTCACATCCACCGCCGTACCGCCGGTGCTCAGGTTCGCATTCCGCCGGATGTAAATGACGCGGTCTTTCGCAGGCACGCTGTCCGGCGTGACTTCTTGCTCGTGCAGCACGCCCATGGCCACCGCATCAATGCGCATTTTACTCAAGGCCGCCGCGTGGTCACTCGCCCGCCGGGGGTCTTTGTTTTCGATGCTAATCAATTCTGTAATGGTATGCACGCCATCGCCAATCACCTGCGCTGGCAACCGCCGAGCCGCTGCTATTAGCTGTTTCCCAATCACCAGCAGCCGATAGTCCTGACCTTCCGCAAACTGCTCGGTAATGATCGCGGAACTTTCCTCCCGGGCCGCATCGTAGGCCGCCATGACTTGCTCACGGGTAAAGAGATTGATCGCCACGCCCCGGCCTTGATTGCCGTCTCGTGGCTTCACCACCACGGGCAGGCCGATTTCCTGGGCCGCCACCCACGCATCCTCTGCGGAGACCACCGGACGCCCCGCTGGCACGGGCAAGCCCACCTCATGGAGCAGCCGCCGCGTGAGGTCTTTATCCTGCACGATGTCCTCTGCGATGGCGCTGGTATAGCTGGTGGCGGCAGCGAGGATTTTCCGCTGATTACTCCCATAGCCTAATTGGACTAGGCTACCCTCCGTCAACCGCGTCACCGGGATGCCACGCGCCAGAGCGGCATTCACCATCGCCCGCGTGCTGGGCCCCAGGCAGATGTCATTGGCCAGCTCCCGCAGATCTTCCAAGCGGTCCGCCACATTCAGATCATCGCCCCGGAAGGCCGCCTCCAAGATCAATTCCGCTAACGCAAAAGCCTCCCGACCCACCGTTTCCTCATCGTATTGGAAAATGATGCGGAAGGCATTCGTCTGATCGATCGGGCTCACGCGCCCAAAGGTCAGATTCGTCCCCGTGCCCGCTTGGAGGTGTAGGCAGAGCTGCTGCAGCAGAAAGGCCAGCGCAGGCCGCGTCAGGTCCTCCCCGGCAGGAGGCGCAAAGTCCGGCAACCATTTCCGCAAAGCGGCCTGCCACGTCGGAACCACGTCTGGGCGGGGCCAGACTTCGACCCACGCCTCAATCAAGGTGCTGGTGGACCACAGATTAGGACCACGTAACGCTAGCACTTTGCTAGTCTGAAACGTGCGGAGATCGCGTGTAGAGATGGGAGAAGACAAAATAGATTGGGGACGCTTCCTCCGTCGGACCTCAAGGGCCAGGGCGGAGAAATTTTTCGTAACGTGCTTATCGACGCACGGCAAGATTATTTATTCGCGCGATCTAGGGCCGGGGCGTCATCCTGCAAAATGCCGTGTGAGGGAGCAGTGCCGGAAGATGCCATATTTCCGTGGCTATCTCCGGATCACTAACACCTGACAAGGAATGCCTGGGCCGGGCAGGCAATGGGGGAAATGCTGGGGGCTTCCGTCGGGAAAATGGGTCTGCGCAGGCCAGATATTTCTTGTCATTCGTTGGGTATCCTGAACTATCCACGCAAATCTTCGCCAAACCCGCTCATGCTGCAGCCCCCCATCTTTCGGATCCAACCAATCTCTCTGCAAATCTCGTGAAAACCTTGATCAAATTTAGTTTCGCGTTCGGCCTTTTTAGTTTTGGCCACCTAGCGTGTGCATTGGGTGCCGCAGAATCCGACGTGACGCTTGTCCAAGATGGCCACAGCCCTTTCGTCATTCTTCATGACCCGAATGCTCCGGGCTCTGTCCGTATCGCGGCGGAGGAGTTGCAGCATTATGTCGAAGCCACGACCGGGGCCAAGTTGGCGATCGTCGCGAGCGATGTGCAGCCGCAGTCGCCGTTCATCGCATTGGGAGACACGGCGGCCGCGCGGGCGGCGGGAATCGCCGCGCGGGATGTGCCGATGGAGGGGTTTCGGATGGCGATCCGCGACGGCAACCTCTTTGTCCTCGGATCCGACACCGGCGACAACGAGAAGACCGCGGAAGGCGGCACCAGCACCGGGACGCTCAATGGCGTCTATTCATTTATCGAAGAATACCTTAATGTCCGCTGGCTCCTTCCCGGCGAGATGGGCGAGGATGTGCCGCAGCGAAAGATGGTAGTCGTCCCGGCGGTGGACCGAACGGAACAACCCGCCTTTCTTAATCGTCGGCTGCCGGGAATCCAAAATACGCAGAAGGCGGTGCAGCAATGGTCGCAGCATCAGAAGCTCGGCTTTTCGCTCCTGCTCGAGCACTCCCATAACTGGCAGCAGGTGGTGCCGGCTTCGCTGCATGCGGAGCATCCCGATTGGTTCGCGGAGTTCGGGGGCAAGCGACCGCCCGCCGTGGGAGATCGCTATAAAATCGAGACGACGAACCCGGAGCTGGTCCGGCATTTTGCTCAGACGGCGATGGAAGCATTCCGGCGCAATCCGAAGCTCACAGTGTTCTCTCTTTCGCCTTCGGATTCGGATAACTGGAGCACCAGCGTGGAAAGCATGGCGCTTTACGACAAAGATCCGCACGGAAAGCTATCGGTCACGCCACTGATCCTGAAGTTCTATAACGACGTGGCTAAGATCGTCGGGAAGGAATTTCCCGACCGTAAACTCGCGGGCTATATCTACGCGAGCTACCTCTACCCGCCGAGCGGCGGCGTGCCCGCGATGGAGCCAAATCTGTTCATCGTGATCGCTCCCAGTATCAGCTACGGCTACCAGCTTTACCGCGACTCGGTGAAACAGGACTGGGAGAAAGTCGTGGAGGCTTGGTCCGCGCAGACTTCACAGATTGCCTACTACGACTTATTCGATTGGCTGAAGGGCAGCACGGGTGCCATCACGCCGCCGGCACCGGAGATACTGAACTTTGCATTCCCACGGCTGAAGCAGCATCATATCAAGGGCGTTTATATCTATGGCACGGCGGAGTGGAGTCAGGCGGCGGTGAGTAACTATGTGCTGGCGAAGCTGGCTTGGAATCCGAGCCTCGATGCCAATGCGCTGTGTGATGAGTTCTATCGGCGCGCCTATGGAGCGGCCGCCGGAGCAATCATCCGCGGACTGACTCAACGGATCGACACCGCGGTGAAGGTTTTCTACAATGCTGATCCCACCGCTAACTATACCGCCACGCCGCGCTACATGAGCGAAGTCCTGGCCGCTAACTACGCGCAAATCGAGACTGCCTGGATTGCAGCCTCCGCCGCGGCGCCAGACGCCACTCCGGCGCAACGGGCGCGGCTTGCGTTCTTCCGGGATAACCTCGTCATCATGCAGTGGCAGTTGCGCAGCCAGGGCTTTCTGCCGGAGGTAAAGGCCTCGCCACTTTATCGCACCAACGCGGAAATCGATCCGATGCTAGGCCGCCTGCACCCAGGGTTCGGCGTCCTGCTCGCGCCCGACCTGAAACGAGCTGAAAAGACGTTCCAGCCGGTGCGTGCCGCGTGGTCGCCGCCGCTGCCTAATCAGCGGCCCGTAACGCCCGTGGCGTTGCGCGGCGTCGCGCGATTCCTTTTCTTCCCCCGAGGAGACCATGACATCCAGATCACCGCGAAAAAAATCTCCGGCCTCGGCGGAGTCGTGCGGTGCGACGCCTACACTGCGACGGGGGCTAAAGTCGCCGGGAGCAACTTAAAACCCGGAGAGACTCTGAGCTTCCTAGGCTCCGCGGGCCAACTCTACTATGTCGAGACAAGTGGCGGGCCGTCTATTTATGAACTCGGACTCAAAGGAGCGCCCTATGCGCTGGCCGCGGACTCCAGCAAGCGCGGCGTTCGCGTGCAGGGAAAGGCGACGCCCGTGTATTTCCGCGTGCCGGCAGAGGCTGCAAGTTTTACGATCACGACCAGCAGCGGTGCGCCGGGAGAAACCAGCCTGAGTCATCTGTATGCGCCCAGTGGCAAGCTCGTCGAGACACTCGACACTCAGACGACACCCGTGGCCCGCGTCACCGTGAAGAGGGATAACGCGGACACTTGGGAAGGTTTCTGGTGCCTGTCGGTCGAAAAGGCTCCGAAAGGTGTTTTCGACGATGTTGAAATCGCCCTCGACGCGGCGCTGCCGCAGTGGTTCACACTCGATCCGAATGAGCCACTCGTCATCTCACCCATTAAGACCGTTGGGAAGTAGTGTGCGCCATGGACCCCCATGTTATCCTGCGGCAAAATGAATATCACTCAGGCCGCCGCTCACGCCTGTAACTAAGCTCCAATGGATATGAACGATTTTCCCTTGCGACTCCTCGCCTTTGGGCTTTGTGCGCTGATCGCGAATTTTCTGAGCGGGCCGATGGCGAAGGCCGCGGTGGATCTCGATCGCGACCCGGTCTGGGCCGAGGCTTACAAATCCGCGCCCATGAATGTCTCTGAGACGAAGGCCTTCATAAAACAACTCGCGCAATACGTCTTCGACCATCACATGAAGAAGACGGAAGGCTCACCGCAGCGCGGAATCATTTATGAATACTTCCACGTCGCGAATGCGGGAAAGCCGGACCAATTCATCCAAGGCGAAGCGCTCGACACGATGCACGATGGCGCGTGGTTTGCGGTCGCGATGGTGCAGGCGTATCGCGCGACCGGAGATGCATTTTTCAAGGACGTGCTGACTCAGTGGCAGCTTCCTTTTTATCTCAAGATGCTCAATCACTCGGATGAGCTATTTACGACCGAGCGCGATGACGGCATTGATGTCGGCTGGAGCAAGGGAACGGAGTGGCTCCTGCTCGGCCGCGAGAAAGGCTTTGTGCCGTATTGGTGGGAAGACGGTGCATCGGTGAGCCTCGAAATGGTCGTGCGCAAGACGGAGCATCTGAACTTTCCGGGGCGCAATGAGCTGGCGGGCCTGCCGAATCCCGACAAACGGCTGGTGGGTTATTCGCTCGGCTCCTCAAACCACATGGCGCAGGACCTCGCCGTAATGCTCGAACAGTCGTGGCTGCTCCTGCATGAAAGTTCCGACGTCGCGGATCAAAAACTCGCGGGTGAAGTGGCGGAGGCGGCGCGCAATCTCGCCAATTGCCGCGCCCGACATGGCGTGCCGAACATTCCCGCGGTGCGCGCAGCGCTGGCGGTCACGAGCGGCGATGCCGCGATGCGGAAGACGTTGCCGGAGGTCACATGGAAAGGTCTCGCGACCTCGCGCAGCGATTGGCGTCACGCAGTTTTCGAGTTCAAACCGGACGAGCAGGTGAAGGTGCCGACCTTTTGTGACGACCAGGAATACAGTTACTACACCGGCGTCGCGCGCGACGGCACCTTGACCGCCCCGCTGGCGTTTCGACTTACCTATGATGCGTTCACTTTGCCAAAGCTCTACCGCGCTTACTCAGACGACAGCGAAGTCCCGCCCGGCATCGGTATCTTCGAGTATCCTTACTTTTTCATGAATGGAAAACCGGCCGATACGCGTTCGCAGCGCAAAGGTCCGGCGGGGCGTCCCCGGCCGATCGGCTCGCGCTTTGGCCCGCAGAACATGGTCGTCACCGGCTGGGCCTTGCAGGCGTTGAAAGCCCATCCGGGCTTGTGGGATGCGGCTAAAAAAGAGATTACGAAGCCGGACTTTTTTCCGCCGGAGAGCGAAGCGGGAGTTCGCGCCGCGCTGGAACGCGAACTTGGCTGCGGGCTGCGGACCTGGCAGGCGATCTTTAAGTCGAAAGGTTACATCCCGACCGGCATTGGTGCCGGCGGCACGGGCGCGGGTTTTCCGTGGGACGACATCTCCGACACCGGCGGCTACGCCCATCTCATCAGCGCCGCCGCGCAGTGGATTTTCCACCTCGAAGGTAAGACTGATTGGATAACCCAGCACATCGCTGCGGAGGCGAAGACGAATTAATCCTCGCTCGCGTCCCCATAGTTAGGCCGCTTCAACTGGGAAATCTGGAACTAGCCTCCGATAATGTGAATGGCTAGAAAATTTCCCAGATTCCTCTCTTGACATCGGAGTTACACCCGCTTCCTTCCCGGTTCACGCTATGCTAACAAAATTACGCAAATTTTTCTCCGAGGTCAGTGTCGAATTACACAAAACGACATGGCCATGGGATCCCAAAGAAACCGGTTTTAAAAAATTCCGGGAACTGACGGATTCCACTATTGTTGTGTTCGTCGCCATGCTTTTGCTGGGCGCGTTTGTGAACTTTTGGGACTTGGTGATGGTCGGGGTTATGTCGCTGCTTACAGGCGCTAAATAACTCTGTTTTATCTCCGCTTCCGGCGGTGTTTCCAGAGGGTGGAACGAATGGAATGGCCCGATGCTCCCCCTCTTTACTCTGAAACCTGTCGTTTTAATATCCCTCGCTGAGCTGCTGCTCTTTCCCCTCCTGCTAACGTCCGTTAGTCTTGCTGCTAGGTGCAGTTGCCTTCTTCCACGAGGCCTCGTTTCGTGGTTGCCATTCCTCCTCGGTTGCTTTGGAAACTTCGTTTTCATTGACTAGCCGAATTTTGTTTTTCCACCATTTCTCATTATTTAGCCCCCTAACCCCAATCCCCAATCGACTATGTCTGAGCGCATTAACTTTGGTAAATTAACGGAAGTCATCGAACCACCGAATCTCATTGAGGTTCAGATCAACTCTTACAAGGAGTTCCTGCAACAGGATGTGCCCGCCGCTAAGCGGATTATGGTCGGCTTGCAGTCAGTGTTTAAAGAAGTGTTTCCGATCGATTCTTATGATCAGAAAACGGTGCTGGATTTCAGTCACTATGAAGTGGGTGAGCCTAAGCTGACGGCCTACGAGGCTCAGCGGGAAGGGGAAACTTTCTCTGCTCCGTTGTATGTGACGTTCACGTTGCGCGATGAAGCTGGGACGAAAGAAGAGCGCGTTTATATGGGCGAGCTGCCTCTGATGACGGAGCGCGGGACATTTGCCATCAATGGCGCGGAGCGGGTGGTCGTTTCCCAGTTGCATCGGTCCCCTGGCATCGCGTTTGAAGAAAATCAGCATTTAAATGGTAAAATGTTACATGGTTTCCGCATCATTCCTGACCGTGGTTCTTGGCTGGAAGTGCAGTTTGATACGAACGATTTGCTCTACGTTTACCTGGATCGTCGTCGTCGTCGTCGGAAGTTCTTGGTGACCACGTTCCTGCGTTGTATCGGTTATCCGACGGATGCAGATATCATCAAGCAGTTCTACAAGGTCGAAGAAATCAAGCTGAAGACAGCCCTCGCAGACGAAGAAACGCTGGCGGCTAAGATGATTTTCTCGGACATTCTGGATGGGGAAAACGTCATTGCTAAGGCTTACGAGCCGATGACTCCGGCGGTCGTCCGTCAGTTGATGGACCTGGGCCACAAGAGCATTCAAGTGATCGAAGTGCCCCCCGATGACACGCTGATTAAGAGCTTGAAAAAAGATCCTGCAAAGGATGAAGAGGAAGCGTTGAAAGACATCTACAAGCGCTTGCGTCCTGGGGATCCGCCGACCATTCCGAACGCTAAGGCGTTGCTGAAGCGGTTGTTCTTTGATCCTAAGAAATACGATCTCACCCGCGTTGGTCGTTACAAGCTGAATCAAAAGCTGGGTCTGAAAGTGGATCAGGATGAGCGCATCCTAACCAACGAAGATTTCCTGGCCTCGCTGCGTTACCTCCTGCGTTTGCGCAAGGGTGAAGGGGTGTTGGACGATATTGATCACCTCGGCAGCCGCCGCGTGCGGGCCGTAGGTGAGTTGCTAGCGAACCAATGCCGCGTGGGTCTCAGCCGCACGGAGCGGTTGGTGAAAGAGCGCATGACGTTGTTTGATGTGAACATGGAAGGCATGACGCCACAGAAGCTGATCAACCCCAAGGCGCTGAGCGCGGTGGTGCGTGATTTCTTTGGTCGTAGCCAGCTCTCGCAGTTCATGGATCAGATCAATCCGCTGGCGGAACTGACCCACAAACGTCGTCTGTCTGCGCTCGGGCCAGGCGGTCTGAATCGTGATCGTGCGGGCTTTGAAGTCCGGGACGTACATCCTTCTCACTATGGCCGCATTTGCCCGATTGAAACTCCTGAAGGTCCGAACATCGGTCTGATTAACTCCATGTCTTCCTTTGCTCGCATCAACGAGTTCGGGTTCATCGAGACGCCGTATCGCAAGATTATCGATGGCGTGGTGGGTAAGAAAATTGATTATCTAACCGCTGATCAAGAAGAAAATCACTACATTGCCCAAGCGAATAATCCGATTGGCGAAAATGGCCATTTCACCAACAAGCGCTTAACGGTGCGGTATCGTGGTGAGTTCTTGGAAATGGAGCCGAAGGACGTGGCCTATATGGACGTGTCTCCGAAACAGGTTATTTCCGTGGCGGCTTCCATGATTCCATTCCTGGAACACGATGATGCGAACCGCGCGTTGATGGGTTCTAACATGCAACGCCAAGGGGTGCCGCTGCTGATCGCAGAGGCTCCGTTGGTGGGTACTGGCATTGAGGCCAAGGCCGCGCGTGACTCTAAGGCGGTCATCATTGCGGAGTCCAAGGGCGTGATCGCAGCGGCTACGGCTGAGGTGATCATCGTGACTAAGGACGGGAAACTGCCTTGCACAGATAGCGAATTCCTGGGGAATCCTTTCTGTGTGAAACATAACCCACAAAAGGAAATCTATGTTTATCCGCTCCGCAAATTTATGCGCAGCAATGCAGGTACCTGCATTAACCAACGCCCGATCATCCGCCGTGGTGATAAGGTGAAGGAAGGCCAAGTCTTAGCGGACGGGCCTTGCACGGACCAAGGCGAGCTGGCCCTGGGCCGGAACGTGCTGGTGGCGTTCATGCCTTGGAATGGATATAACTTCGAGGATGCTATCGCCATCAGCGCGAAAGTAGTGAAAGAAGATATTTATACCTCTATTCATATCGAAGAGTTCGAAGTCACCGCGCGGGACACCAAGCTAGGGCCAGAAGAAATCACACGGGACATTCCGAACGTAGGCGAGGAAGCGCTCAAGAATCTGGGTGCGGACGGCGTCGTGCGGATTGGGGCGGAAGTTCGTCCGGGAGATATTCTGGTGGGTAAAATCACTCCGAAATCTGAAACGGAACTGGCTCCAGAAGAACGTCTGCTGCGCGCCATTTTCGGTGAAAAGGCAGCGGATGTGAAGGACACCTCCCTGCGCGTTCCTTCGGGCTGTATGGGCATTGTCATGGATGTCCGCATGGCTAGCCGGAAAGATGCAAATAAAGAGCGTCTCTCCCAAGCAGAGCAGCGGAAGCAGCTCAAGACCATCGAAGAAGAATACAAGACGAAGCGTGATGAATTGATCGACGCGCTGACGGAAAAACTCAGCGAGCACCTGCTCAATGAAAAGATCCCGCTGGACGTAGTGAACGCCCAGACGGGCGAAATCATCATTGCCGCTAACAAAAAAATCACCAAGACCTTGTTGAATAAAATGGCCCAGGAGCACGATCACATTGAAATCGATCCTAGCCCGATTCGGAACAAGATCTTCGACATCACAGGGGCCTTTGAAACGAAGTTTGCGGAATTGGATGACGAGCGGGAAATGAACCTGGATAAGGTGGAAACGGGCGACGAAGTGGAGTCCGGGATCATCAAAGAAGTGAAGGTCTTCATTGCCGCCAAACGGAAACTTTCCGTAGGGGATAAAATGGCCGGACGTCACGGAAACAAGGGCGTCGTCGCTAAGATTGTGCCAGAGGAAGACATGCCGTTTTTGGAAGATGGAACGCCAGTGGACATCGTGTTGAATCCGCTAGGCGTGCCCTCCCGGATGAACGTGGGTCAGGTGTTAGAAACGCATTTAGGCGTAGCCGCCAAGGCGCTGGGCTTCAAGGTGGCGACACCTGTGTTCGACGGTATCCCCGAGAGCCGCATCATGGAATACCTGAAGGAAGCCAAGACCACCACGCCGTGGACTTGGATCGGTCTGAATGGTAAATCCAAATTGTATGATGGCCGCACGGGCGACTCATTCCACCAAGAGGTTGTGGTAGGCTATATTTACATGCTGAAGCTGGGTCACTTGGTGGCAGATAAGATTCACGCCCGGGCGGTGGGTCCATACAGCTTAGTCACACAGCAGCCGCTGGGTGGTAAAGCGCAGTATGGTGGCCAGCGCTTTGGGGAAATGGAAGTGTGGGCGTTGGAAGCGTATGGCGCAGCCTACACGCTGCAGGAAATGCTCACCGTCAAATCCGACGATGTCCAAGGCCGCACGCGCATCTACGAATCCATCGTCAAAGGCGACAACAACCTGGAAGCCGGCACGCCGGAATCCTTCAACGTGCTTATCAAGGAAATGCAGTCCCTGGGCCTCGACGTCAAAGTCGGGTCCAAGGTTGCCGCCCAAGATGATACCGCCTCCATTTTACAGGCACTGGGTGCATAACTAAATTTATGAAATAGGCACTATATGATCTGTAGAGTCTATGAGCACCTAACTTTCCACATTTTAATTCTTAATTTTTAATTCCTAATTTATATGAGCACAGACACCCATGTCCGCGAATTATTTGGAGGCGATGCACGCCCCCAGGGCTTCGACCACGTAGCTATCACTGTGGCCAATCCGGAGACGATCCGGAGCTGGTCCAAGGGCGAGGTCAAGAACCCCGAGACCATCAACTACCGCACGTTTAAGCCTGAAAAAGGGGGCTTGTTCTGCGAGCGCATCTTCGGCCCCACGCGGGACTGGGAGTGTTCTTGCGGTAAATACAAGCGCATTAAACACAAGGGCGTGGTGTGCGACCGTTGTGGTGTGGAAGTCACGCTGAGTCGCGTGCGTCGTGAACGTATGGGCCACATAGAACTGGCCGTGCCCGTGACGCATATCTGGTTTTATAAATGTATGCCTAGCCGACTCGGCTTAGCGTTAGACATGACCGCTCGTCAGTTAGAGCGCGTCATTTACTATGAAGATTATTTAGTGACCGACCCCAAGAAATCCCCACTCCTCAAAGGCCAATTGCTCACGGAAGTAGAATTCCGTGAAGCCGAAGAGCAATATGGCGAAGAAGGATTCGTGGCAGGCATGGGCGCGGAAGCCGTGCAAAAATTGCTGGCTAGCGTCGTCCTGCCCGAGTTGATCGTGGAACTGCAAGAAGCCATGACCCGTACCCGCTCCAAGCAAGTGCGCAAGAAACTAGCCAAACGCCTCAAGCTGGCGCAGGGTTTCCATAACAGCAAATCCCGCCCGGAATGGATGGTCATGGAAGTGCTCCCCGTCATCCCACCGGATCTCCGTCCGTTGGTGCCGCTGGAAGGTGGCCGCTTTGCGACGTCTGATTTAAACGATCTCTATCGTCGCGTCATCAATCGGAACAACCGTTTGAAAAACCTCCTGCAACTGAAGACGCCCGACGTTATCATTCGCAATGAGAAACGGATGCTCCAAGAGGCCGTGGATGCGCTCTTCGACAATGGCCGCCATGGTCGTGCCGTGACTGGCGCAGGTAATCGTCCGCTGAAATCCCTCTCCGACATGCTCAAGGGCAAAGGCGGACGTTTCCGTCAGAACTTGCTCGGCAAACGGGTGGATTACTCTGGTCGTTCCGTTATTGTGATCGGGCCTGAATTGAAGCTCAGCCAGTGCGGTCTGCCGAAGAAAATGGCGCTCGTGTTGTTTGAACCCTTCATCATCCGCCGCTTGAAAGAGCTAGGCCACGTCCACACCGTGCGGTCTGCTAAGAAGATGATCGAACGCCGCACGCCGGAAGTTTGGGATATTCTGGAAGAAGTAACCAAAGGTCATCCCATCCTCTTAAATCGTGCGCCAACGCTCCACCGCTTGTCTATTCAAGCGTTTGAGCCAGTGCTGATCGAAGGCGATGCCATCCGCGTGCACCCCCTCGTTTGCACAGCTTATAATGCTGACTTCGATGGTGACCAAATGGCCGTGCACGTCCCGCTCTCCGTGGAAGCACAGATGGAAGCTCGCTTGCTGATGCTTGCTACTAACAACATCTTTTCCCCATCGAGCGGTAAGCCAGTGAATACCCCCTCCCAGGATATTACTCTGGGCATGTATTTCTTAACGCACACCCGCAACTTGCCGAACAAGGACAAAGTGGAACCTCGGAAACCGCTCTTTGCGGACTTGGGCGAAGTGGAGTTTGCCCTGCAAGAAGGCGGCGTGGAGCTGCATCAGACCATTCTTTATAAGAATCCAGATAAAGGCAAAGACACCCTCTTTGGCGATAAAGAAAAGAGCGCGATCGAAACCACGCCTGGTCGCGTGCGCTTCAACGAAATCTGGCCTACTGCGATTGGTTTCATCAACAAGACCTGTTCTAAGAAGGAACTCTCCGACATCATCTGGCGTTGCTGGCAGGTGTCCGGCAGCGAGGAAACAGTGCTCTCGCTGGACCGCATGAAGACGTTAGGATTCAATGCCGCCATGATGTCCGGCATTTCCATCGGGATCACGGACATGGTAATTCCTGTGGAAAAACAAGCGGAACTCACCAAGAGCTACGTGCGTCTGGAAGAAATCGAGAAACAATTCAAACGCGGCGTCATCACGGATCGCGAGCGTTATAACATGGTCATCGATTTGTGGACCCACGCCTCCGAACATATTACCGCTAACCTCTTCCGCACGTTGGAGTTCAACGACGGCAAGAAAAATGCCAATCCGCTCTATCTCATGGTCACCTCTGGTGCCCGTGGGAATAAGCAGCAGATCAAGCAGCTAGGCGGGATGCGGGGTTTGATGGCCAAGCCATCCGGTGAGATCATCGAACGTCCGATTACCTCCAATTTCCGTGAGGGTCTGACGGTGTTAGAGTATTTCATCTCTACCCACGGAGCTCGGAAGGGCTTATCGGATACAGCGTTGAAGACGGCTGACTCTGGTTACATGACGCGGAAACTCGTGGATGTGGCGCAGGATGTCATTGTCACTGAAGAAGATTGCGGCACGACCAACGGCATTCACGTCGGCTCCATTTATGAAGGTGATGAAGAGATCGTGGACTTGAAAACGCGCATTTATGGACGTGCTAGTTGTGAGACGATTAAGGATCCGGTCACCAAGGTGACCATCGTCAAAACCAGCGATGTGGTGACGGAGAAACAAGCGCTGCGCCTGATGGAGATCGGCGTGGAGCAGATGAAGATTCGTTCTGTGCTCACTTGCGAAAGCAAGCGCGGTTGTTGTGCTACCTGTTATGGTCTGCACCTGGGCACGGGCTATCGCGTGAACATTGGCGAGGCCGTGGGCATTGTGGCTGCGCAGTCCATTGGCGAGCCCGGCACGCAGCTCACCATGCGGACGTTTCACACCGGTGGGGCGGCTAGCGGTGCGTTTAAACAACCGATCGTCAAAGTCAAAGCCGCCGGCACTGTGCGCTATAACGATCTGCGGACCGTTAAGGGCATCGATGGTAACTGGGTGGTCCTAACTAAGAATGGCTCCCTGACCATCCATGATGATGACGGCAAGGAAATCGAAGGTCACAAGCTCGTGATCGGCTCCATCATCTACATTGCGGATGGTGCCAAGATCAAGAAAGCCGAGACGTTAGTGACGTGGGAACAACACGCGGTGCCCGTCATCACGGAGAAGGAGGGCACAGTTGATTTCCGCGACATGATCCAAGGCATCACGTTAGGAAAATCTACGGATAAAGGCAGCGATACCCTCGTGGTCCTCGAACACAAAGAAGACCTGCACCCGCAGATCGTCATTGTTAATAAGAAGACCAAGGAGGTGCTAGCCAGCTACACTATCCCTGCGGGGGCTAACTTGATCGTCAAAAAAGGCGATGCCGTAGCTGCCGGAACCATCCTGGCCAAAACGCCGCGTAAGGCCTCCAAGGCCAAAGACATTACTGGTGGTCTCCCCCGTGTAGCCGAACTCTTCGAAGCGCGGAAACCCAAAGACCACGCAGAAATCGCCAAGATTGACGGCATCGTCCAACTCGGCGGTCTCGTGCGCGGCAAGCGCAAGGTCATCGTGCGCGATCCTGAGACGGGTGAGGAAGAAGAGCACCTCGTGCCGCGTTCCAAGCACATCATCATGTTCGATGGCGATCTGGTGAAGAAAGGCGATCAACTCACCGAAGGTCCGGTCGTACCTCATGAAATTCTGGAGATCCTCGGGCCACATCAGCTCCAACAACACTTGGTAAATGAAGTCCAGGAAGTTTACCGTCTGCAAGGCGTGGAAATCAATGACAAGCACATTGAGATCATCATTCGCCAAATGCTGCGCAAGGTGAAAATCAGCGATCCTGGCGACACCGAATTCCTCTGGGGTGACCAAGTGGAGCGCCTCGACTTCGAGGAGCAAAACCGACACATCACGGAGCAAGGCGGCAAGCCCGCCGAAGCCGAACCCGTGTTGCTAGGCATCACCAAAGCCTCCCTGGAAACGGAAAGCTTCATCTCTGCCGCGTCCTTCCAAGACACCACGCGCGTGCTCACCGACGCGGCCACCCTGGGCAAAATAGACGTGCTCCGTGGCTTCAAAGAAAACGTCATCATGGGTCACCTCATTCCAGCGGGCACTGGCTTCCACATCCACAAAGACATCCGTGTCAAAGAATCCGGTGAGACCCTCAGCAAAGACGGCCTCGACGAAATCGACGACGAAGCGGACATCCTGCTAGAAAACGCCTAGCCGGAAATAATATATCATTATCACAACGGGCGATCTACCAAGGTCGCCCGTTTTGTGGTCCTAACGTGGCCTGGGCTTCCAGCCCCACGCCGCACAACCAACGCACCTTACTTTTAAATTGCAGGGTAAGGCGCGGCATGCTTTAGGCTCACAGTAGGTGGCGCAATAATTATTCTGTAAAAGTGGCGATCAGGTCTGGGGTGGTGCAGTGGAGTTCATTTTGAGGTAAATTTTGCGATGCTCCACTCGTCGCTCTGCTCGCAGAGCAGGGCGGTGGTCCGGAGCAGCAGAGAGACTTCGTTGGGGAAGAGTGCCGCGACCCGGGTGCGGCATTTGGAGCTTTCTACTGGTCGAAGATTGGGGTCCACCTCAAAGTGAATGGCAGTATGATAAACCTCTTTGAACCCTAACTTGAAAGAAGTAAATAGCATGACACTGGACGCGGCGTTTCCGCTGAGCTTTTATATCAATCTGGGTTATCGGGAGATTGGCGGGCGGATTTGGAGATGGATTTTTATTTGCAGGGGTTTGAGGTAGAGAGGTTTCCGGCGGTGGCTGAAGGAGGGGGAGTTTCCAGTGGCGGAGAGAGCCATCCATTGCCAATGCACGAGCCACAGAAGCCGCGCAGAGAGAAATGCCATCCGGGATTGTTTGCCACGACGTTGAGTCTGCGGCTGGCGCTGCGGGAGGCGGAGCGCAGGCGGGCGGAAACGGTGCTGATACTGGAGGATGATGTGGCATTTGCCTCGGAGTTCCTGGCAGTGTTTGATCAGTTAGAGTTTCCGACGGATTGGGGACTTATGCTGTTGGTTGTCGGCATCGCACACCGCGTGTGCCGGTATCTGATGAGGTGGTGCGCTGCACGCAGGCGATGGATTCTCATGCCAGGGGAATACGACGAAAGCATTTCCGCGCGGTGCGGAAAATTCTGGGGGCGCAACGGAATCGGGAAATGGTGTACAGACGTGGGATCGCAGGTGTGTTTGACCAAATCCAAGCGGCGGTGCCGACTTACGCCGCAGCACCAAATCTAGTCTGGCAACGCCCCGGCTACAGCAATGCCCAAGGCCGGGAGGTGGCCAACTATGATGCGCTGGGTGTGGCTGTGGAGGTGCTCGGGTGACGACCGCCAACGATCAACCGCTCCATTCCAAGTCCTGCAGGCCGCAGTGTGCTGCGGCGTGCTGGGCTATGGGCAGGAGTGGGGATATGGTGGGCTGCCAGTGACGAATTTCCTCAGGTGCCAGTGGACGCTTTCCACCCATGCGAGTTTACGAGTGGTCATTGTGCTGACGGCGGAAGTGAGCGTGTTAGGATTTCAGAATGGCACGTCGATGTATTGTCCCTGGGGCGGAATATTTTGTGGATGGAGAATCGCTAGGCATGGTGTGGACGGCATTTGATAACCCACGGAAAATCATGCCAGCACCAGGCGGCATGTGTTGGAAATCCAGGGGCATGGGGATCGGCAGTTTTGCCATACGATGTGGGGATTCGGGTGCGATGAGGCGTTGCTAAAGGTACCGCCGCATTACGTGATAGATGTGTGTGAATATTTGGTGCCAAGCTATCGGCTTCGTTACCCAGTCTACTATCGTCCTTCGAGGACTTCGGTGGTGTGCATGTGGCCCGCATAATGTTCGGTCCCGTGGAGGCCAATGGGGCGCAAGGTTGCTATCCCAGCGATATCTGCCAAGTAATTGTGCAGCCCAGATTTCTGATTGATGACCCGCAGGGTAAAGTGGCACAAACGATGCGAGGCCGAAGGATGGTGGGCGAACATTTTGGCGGAAAAACGACTGCGCAGTATCTGCAACTAAACCACTACTGGACGCACTGCGCGGGTGATGAGGATGACGGAACGGAGTTGTTAGAATTTCAAAAGCATTTGGCACGTTGTAAGTATAGAGATTTCTCACTGGAAACGCTACGTGCAGCCATCCAGCGACCTGTCGCAGTGCCGGAGCATCCGCCCATCGTGGGCTACATCCATCTAGCTGCGGTGAATCACTGGAGAGCTCTGCTGGATTCGCAGTTGCAGAAATGTTGCGCATCTGGGCTATGGGATCGCATTGCAAAATGAACCTGTGGATGGCGCGTTGAAATAGTTTTGGTATATTCATTCCAAAGGGGTGACGAATCGTTTCGATGGTCAGCATGGTTGGCGCGCCAAGATGGAGGAATTCGTGCTAGTGCACCATAAACGGGCGATACAAAAATTAAACAAAGGGTATCTAGCCGCAGCGGGCTATGGGGATCCGGATCCGCGCTGGCACAGTCCGGGAAACTTCTATTGGAGCCGTAGCGACTATGTGGCTGCGTTGCCCCAATTGCCTCCTTAGACTGCAAGGACCGCTGAGCAGCGGAGCGCTGGATCTGCGCGCGTGGTCTGCCCAGATGGTATTTGCATGATTATGGCAATACAGTCTGCGCGAATTTTGAAATCATGTGTAGCCACACGGGCGTGGTGACTGCGGGCGGCTACCACGGTTGAGTGAGGATTCCGGTGCTGTCAGGTGAACTTTTCCCCTGTTAAATGACTGCCTGTCAGCCCATGCGCCTCCGTGCATTTTGCTGAAACTGAAGCGGCCCGCCCGGTTGGTGGGATTTGTGTCTCGCTCTGGCAAAAGGGTGAATTGGCGGCTGGAGTTCATGGTTAATGGTCAGGCGCAGGGCGATAAGTGGGATGCGCACAGCGTCTGGGAGCTGTCGTTTGTTAGTGGGCGTGCAGTGACCTGAAGCGACCTCCATTACTGAATCACACCCGGCAAGATTGGGCCATGGCCTGGGCAACATTGAGATACGAGCCAGCCAGCTGCGTGAAATTTCTCATCTTTCCGCTCTGGACATTTCTGGCGAGTTCATTATTATACACGCACGGCAGACGCGAAGGTCTGCTCATTATTTAAGTTACTGCATTCACCAAATCTAACGAGACGCACCTGATCCACACCCGAGGACTGAAGGAGAGAAAGGACCCATGGCCTACGATAACCAGTATGATGACCGCCCCAACAATGATCGCTACAGCGACGGGGCTTACGATGACCGCCCGCCGCGCCCGCAAGCGGACCCACCACTGATGACAGAAAAACTCCTCACGGAGAATAAGATGTTCTTCATGGACCTGAAAGAAAACAATCGGGGGCGTGTGCTCAAGATTACGGAGGATGTCCGGGGGCGTAGGGATACCATCATGGTGCCCGCAGAGGCGCTGCTGGATTTCTATGAGGCGCTTGGGCGCATCATTGACTACGAACGCTCGCTCTAGCCATGGAGGGATGGCCTGTGGTCAGGTGCTGACTTGACCGCAGTGGAAAGGAGGTTACACTCCTGACTGTATCCCCCAAACTTTACTTCTAGTGAATTCAAGGCCATCCATTATTCCCGGACACTGTGGCGATGTCGTCTGGGTCCGTGTCGAAGGCGCAGGCTCGAAAGAGAACAGCGCTGACGTGGCGGAATATTTAACACCCCAGATCGGAGGCAGCAAACAACGCCTCGTGGTGGATCTGGAAAGCTGCACCAGCTTGGATTCTACCTTTATGGGGATGCTGATTGGGATGGCCAAGCAGATTAGCCACGAGAAGCAGGGCTGTCTCCACATTATCAATGCCCACGGTCGTAACGCCCAACTACTCCGCGGTTTGGGCGTTCAATATTTCTGTGAGATGAGTGAGGATGATGGCCCCTTTACAGCTCACGCCACGGGCGATGGGTGTGCGTGCCCCGGTGAGGGAACCCCGTTAGTGACGCGTGATGAGATCATCTATGGGGAGGCGCTAACGCATCGAACTTTGACCAAGCAGGAACTAACTGAACACTGCCTCCAAGCGCATTCTAGGTTGTGTGAAGCGGGTCAGGGAAATCAGGAAAAATTCCAGCATGTTGTGGAGTTGATGGAGCAAAAGCTGGTGCAACTGCGACAGTAGTGACCCCGCCAACCGCACATACTGGATCGGGGATACTGAGCGAGGCGAGCGGCGGCGGTGGCGATGGATTGCAGGCAGCGGCAGGGCTGGAAGCGGAAGAAGAGCGGCTCTTTTCCTATCTACATAATTTGGCAGAAATGGTCACGGCCGATCGAGGGGCGAGGGGGGTGCCGGAGTTGATCGTGGAGGGGGTTACGCAAGTGCTGCAAGCCGTGGGGGCTGCGATTTACCTTGTGGATAAAACTGGAAATTATCTGGTGCCGGAAGCGCTCACCCGCCTGTGTCCGCCCTTGATCGAGTTGCCAAAAGAATTGCGGGAGGACGTGCTGACCCTTACTCAGGCCCGTGCCAGCTATTTGAAAATCACCGCCGTTAATGTCAGTAGTCCGTTGCTAGGCACCTGCTTTAGCGCGCAAATGGCGTGCCACTTGGGGCGCTTGGATGAGCCGGGGGACTTGCCGGGAGGTTTTACTCCTGAGCAAGTGAACTGTCCGGTCATGGTGGCTCCGTTAAATTACGGATCGAAGAAATTGGGCGTCTTGGTCGTGGCTAATGTTGCTAGCACGGGGCCATTTCCGGCACATCTTTTCACGGTCTTCCGCAGCTTGGCAGAGCAATCTGCCTTTGCCTTGGGCAATGCAAAATTGCAGGAAGAAGCGATGGAGAAACGTCGGTTGGAGAGTGAGCTGCGGGCGGCTAGTGAAGTGCAGAAGTTACTGCTACCGGACACCTGGCCGAAGTTAGGCAACTATGCCATCCGGGCGACGAACACAGCCGCGCGGATTGTCAGTGGAGACTACTATGATTTCATCTCCGTGGATGCCCAGCACACTGGCGTGGTGATCGCGGATGTTTCTGGAAAAGGCATTGCGGCATCGTTAGTGATGACGACGTGTCGAGGGTTAATGCGAGGACTGGCGGGCGGGTTGCAGAGCCCATCTCAGGCGCTTTCCCGGGTGAATCGCATGATCTATGAGGACATGAAGCAGGACATGTTCATCAGCTTAGCGTATGTGATGCTGGAGGAAAATTCTGGCAACGTCATCCTTTCCCGGGCCGGACACGATGCGCCATTTCTGTATCGGCAACTGACGGACGAGATCACCCGGCTAGAGCCGCCGGGCGTGGCGATGGGAGTGGATGATGGCGTGGTCTTCGATCGTGTGACTAAGGATTATGCCTTCGCCATGGAGCCGGGGGATTGTCTGTTGCTCTACACGGATGGGGTTAATGAAGCGATGAATGCCGAGGGAGATTATTTTGGCCTGGACCGACTAGAGCAAAGTTTCCGCACCGCTGCTAGCCAAGGCCCCGCAGCCATCCTGGAACAGGTGCAGGCGGACGTGCAACAGCACGTGCAAGG
The DNA here is from genome assembly GCA_043757865.1 of Verrucomicrobiales bacterium. GTDB lineage: Bacteria > Verrucomicrobiota > Verrucomicrobiia > Verrucomicrobiales > V1-33 > JAGNEJ01. Next base: position 29,686 of record JAYVOP010000356.1, read on the forward strand.
GAGCCCGCAGAGCGATGACATTACGCTGATCGCCATTCAGCGAATTTGAAATGCCTTATTTGCCCCCATGCAGATCGTCTAGTGATCGCATCCGCTGCTAGCACCGTATCGAGTAGATGATCCGAAGCTGGGCCCGGGATATCTGAGGCCCGGAGTCGGCTATTTAATGTTTATTCAGCAAAACACTGCTTGGCTCTTCCCACCAATCTGTGCCACAGGACTGCGCCATCTTTTTTCACCACCGCCTCCACGATCTCTTTCCTATGAAATTTCCCTTCCCTTCCGTTGTCGGCCTGCTGCTAGCGTTCTCACTCTCGTCATGTAATAGTGTGATGGGAATTCCTAGCCGCATCATTGGCACTGTGCTGAGCACCGTGCATCTGGCGGACGCGAAGAAAAAGGACGCTTTAAAAAATGCCACCGCCCGCGAGCCGCAGGCCGCTGTCGCCAGTGCTGCGAATACTGCGGCCGTGGGCGAGGTATCCTACGTGGATGCTGAATCGGGCTTCGTGCTCATTCGCCAATGGCCTGCGCAGCACATCCTGGCCAGCACGCCACTGCTGGCCAAGACGACGACGGGCTCCATAACCGCCAAGTTACTCACGAGTCCGGCTAACAAGGGATCGTTTGTGGCTGCCGACATCGTTTCCGGGGCCCCAGAGCGAGGTAATCCCGTCCATCTGGATGCCGAGGCTAAGGCCAAGGGAGAAACGAAAGTGCTCTCCACGCCCACCACTTCGAGCAAGCCCGCCGATCCCGTGCTGCCTCCGATGCAAGACCTCCGTCCACCCTCGGGAAATCTAGCTGCGCCAGAGTTGCCCACATTGCCCCAGTGATTTCCCTAGCCGAAGCCAGCGCGCGCATCCTTGCGGCGGTGCCCGCCGGAGCTGCGGAAGACGTGCCGCCAGCCGCTACCCTGGGGCGTTATGCCGCCCGGCCCGTGCTGGCCAGCCGCGCGCTGCCCGGCTTCGATGGCTCCGCCATGGACGGCTATGCGATCCATGCCGCCGACTGCGGGGCCACGCCTTGGCTAGAGGTCATAGGACGCCACGCTGCGGGAGATCCGGCCACGCTGCGGGTGGCTCCGGGGCAGGCAGTGCGCATCTTTACGGGGGCTCCGGTGCCCACAGATGCGGGGGCGGTGGTGATGCAGGAGGAGGTGGATGCGGTGAGCCGCCCTGGCTCCATCCAGGTGCGCGAGCCTGCGGGGTTAGGAGAATTTATCCGTCGCGCAGGATCGGATGTCTGCCCTGGGCAAATTTTACTGCACGCTGGGGAGCGCTGCATGGCCAGCCACGTGGGCTTGCTGGCCACGCAAGGGCTGCGCCACGTGCCGATGAATGTGCGCCCTAACATCGCCATTCTCACTACAGGAAATGAACTGCTAGCCGCAGACCAAGTGCCCACGCACGCGGGTCAAATTTATGATTCCAATGGCCTCATGCTCCAGGCGCTGGTGCAGCAACACGGCCTAGCAGCCAGTGTCACCCTCGCCCATGCGGCGGATGATCTGCCGACACTGGTGGGCACCATGGAAACCTTATTAGCCGCCGCAGACGTGCTGATCTGCGTGGGCGGCATGTCCGTGGGCGAGCATGATTATGTGAAGCCAGCCCTGGCGCAAATCGGCGTGGAGACGGACTTCTGGCGCGTGGCCATGAAGCCGGGGAAACCCTTCCTGTTCGGTCACCATGGCGGCAAGGCGATCTTTGGTCTTCCGGGGAATCCAGTGTCTGCTTATGTCACCGCCTTCCTGCTGGTGCTGCCCGCATTACGGAAAATGTGCGGGGCTAGGGAGCCCGCACCGTTGGCCATTTCCGCTACGTTAGCAGCCTCGGTTAGTAATCGAGATCAGCGTCCGCACTACGTCCGGGGCCGCTGGGAGGCGGCAGGCACCTTTACCCCGCTGGGCCTCCAAGAAAGCCACGCGCTGCATGGGCTCAGCCTTGCCAACGCCCTGCTGCCCGTGGAGCCCGGTGCTGCGCTCTCCGCGGGGCAGGCGGTCTGGATCCTGCCGCTGGGGGCGGGCGCAGGACAAAAAAGTTAAGCTCAAGGAGTCGGGGCCGCTGGCCAACCGTGTTCTGAGGGTAAGGCTTGGCTGCCCGCCAGATACGCGGCCTCCTCCAGGGCTTGAATGCGGGCTTGGGCTTGGCCCGCCACGATGGTGCCTGGATGTTGAGAAATTAAGGTTTCCAGAGCCGTGCGGGCGGCTGCGGGAGCCTGCTTCGTTTCCAAGAGCAGGTCCACAAGTTTGTCCGTAAACAGTGCGGTCTCCGCCTCGGGCCACGTTTCCAGCAAGGCTACTTGTAGGGATTGGATGGCGCTTTCCGGGTCTTCTAACGACGTTGCTTGGAGCTTTACGATTTGCAACACCGCATAGCGATCTACGGGATTTTGCGCTAGCACACGTTGAAACTCGGTAATGGCCGCCGCGTGCTGGCCTGCTTGCATGAGTTCGATGCCGCGCTCGTGCGGACTAGGATCTCCCGCTCCGCCACCCCCAAAGGCCGCCGTGCCGATGGCATCTCCCACCGCAGGCAAGATCCATTTCACCACGCCGAAGCCCACGCTAGCCGCTAGCCCAATGAAAAGCCCGAAGAGCAGCAGTGGCCGCTGGACTTGCCCGGGCGGGATCAGGATACTGGTCGGAAGCTCGCCTTCGAGCAGCTTTCCCGACGTGATGAGTTCCGCCGTGTGGCTTTCTAGATAGTCCTCCGCGCTGGGTTTACGCAGTTCTTGATAAGTGAAATAAGCCAACAGCCCGAGCAGGGCCAGGAGGGGAAGGCGGAGAAATGAGGCGTTCATAGAATGCTCTGGATTAAGCAAATAAGCGCGGCTGAAGCAATCGGAATCACTGCGGTGGGGATAAGCATTTGCAAATCTGCCTAGTGCTCCTAGATGGGCCCATGATGAATCGAATTGATGCTACTTTTGAGAAACTGCGGGCGACGCAAGGCAAGGCGTTTGTGGCGTATGTGTGCGCGGGAGATCCAGATCTAGCACGCACGGTGGAGATCGTGCAGGTGCTAGAGCGGTGTGGCGTGGACATCGTGGAACTAGGCTTGCCCTTCTCTGATCCGCTGGCAGATGGCATTGTCAATCAGATGGCCGCCGGACGCGCCCTAGCCGCTGGAGCCACCACCGCCAAGGTCTTGGCCATGGTGCGGGAGATCCGAAAAGTGTCCCAGATTCCATTAGTTTTATTTACCTATTTGAATCCCGTCTATAGCTATGGTTTCACCGCCTTTCATACGGATGCGGCAGCGGCCGGTGCGGATGGCGTGCTGCTGCTGGATCTGCCAGCGGACGAGCAAGTGCGGAATGCGGAACTGCCCGCGCAGCCGTTGCTTCGTCGCATAGGCTTGATCGCGCCTACCACGCCGCCCGAGCGAGCGCGGGCCATTGCGCAGGTATCGGAGGGCTTTATCTACTATATTTCTCGTGAAGGGGTGACGGGAGCGCAGAGTTCGCTAGCGGATAATCTAGCAGCACAATCCGCCGCCATCATGGCCGTTAGTCCAGTGCCGGTCTGTGTGGGCTTCGGCATCAGCACGCCCGCCCAAGCGGCTGCCGTGACCGCCGCTGCGGATGGCGTGGTGGTGGGCAGCGCCATCGTCAAAGTGGTGGAGCAATACGGCTCCAGCCCTGAGCTAGCATCCCAATTAGAAACCCTGGTGCGGCCCATGGTTCTGGCCGCCAAGTCCTCGATCTAACCGACTTGGCGAATGCCCCTTTCCGCAGGCACCATCCTAGCCGCTACGTTGCCCGTCTTCGCTTGCGTGGCGCTGGGTGCGGTGCTGCGCTGGCGGGGGAAGCTAACAGCAGAGGCGGATCGCTCCATTCTTTTCTTTGCCATCTATATCTGCTACCCAGCGTATATTCTGCGGAAAATCCTGGGAGATCCCGAACTGCATCATGCGGAAAATTTACTGCTCCCAGCCGGCTGTGGCGCTGGGTTCATGCTGCTGGGCTATGGGCTCTCGCGGCTGGTCGCACCGTGGTTCGGGCTCCACACGAGGGCGGAGCGAGGGACGTTTGCGGTGGCGTGTTCCATCCAAAACTATGGCTATATTCCTATTCCCATTCTGACCGCGCTCTTTCCCGATCAAGCCTGGGTGGGCATCCTTTTTATCTATACATTAGGCATAGAGTTAGTGCTCTGGACCCTGGGCGTGGTGGGCGTGGGTGGGCGGGGCCGGATCAATCTTCGGCAACTCTGTAATCCCGTCATGCTCAGCATCGTCGGTGGGGTGCTGGCAAATTATCTGGGGTGGGATGCCGCCGTGCCCGACTGGCTGGGGAAATGGTGGGAGATGCTAGGGATGTGCGCCTTTCCCCTGGGGCTGATGATGTTTGGCACCTCACTGGCAGACCTCTCCGGCACGCCGGGTTGGCATCAGAATTGGCGCACTCCGTTAGGCGGCGTGCTGGTGCGGCTGGTGGTCTTGCCCGCTCTGATGGTCGGCCTCACGGCTTGGCTCCAGCCCAGCCTGCACCTGCGCCACATCCTAGCCGTGCAAGCCGCCATGCCCGCCGCCATGCTCCCACTCATCATGGCCAAGACCTACGGCGGAGACGAGCCCACCGCCGTGCGTGTCATTCTCTTCACCACTCTCGTCAGCCTCGCCTCCATCCCGCTAGTCGTGCAGGCAGCATTGCGGTGGCTAGGGTAAGAGCCAAAAAGCATCACGGCCTCCACAAACTGCAAGTGGGCCAAGCGCGCTTGATAGCGGGCCACCATGGCCGCCGCATAATCCACGCCCACATACTAGACAGCACAGCGGCTAAAAGGATGCCCACTATGCGGTCCGCGCCACAGCCGCTGACTGCGGCACATCAACGCCGCCTGCGCACCAGCAACGCCATTGAGCGCGTGAACCAAACTCAAACGCCGCACCCGGGTCGCGGCACTCTTTCCCAACGAAGCCTCCCTGCTGCGCCTGACCACCGCCCTGCTCTGCGAGCAGAGCGACGAGGGGAGCACTGGCAAAATTCACTTCAACATGAACTCCACTGCATCACCCCAGACCTGATCGCCACTTTTACAGAATAATTATTGCGCCACCTAGCAGCCGCCCCTCAGAAAGCGATGCTCTGAAGACAAAGATCAAGTGCCTCTGTTCTTTCGTGTGCCAGAAATCCTCAGTCGCGTGCTGAATTTGGCCGCCGGGAAGTGGAAATCATCCGCTTCAAAGGACTGGGTGAAATGGACACCAAACAACGGTTAGAGGCACCATCCACCCCGAATATCGTCATCTATACCTGCCATTCTGTGGGCGCGTGGCGGCAACAATCTGTGAACAGTTCTTCACTGGTTCTGTCCACCAGCCACAGTATATGCCATGCATGTTTAACCGCACTAACACCCCCAACCTGGCCCTCCATCTGGCAGGGCTAGCACTGCTCATTACCACCTTCTGCGCTCACGGAGACACCGCTTTGGAAACAGAAACTGGTGACCTCGGCAAAAAGGGGGAATCTAATTTCAGCCAAAGTATCCAGTTCGATAAATATCCCGGCGGGCGCACCTCGTTTTTGCTCACGCAGTATGAGTATGCCATGACGGATAATTCCGAGATTCTGATCGAGCCGTTTTTCTATCAATGGACGCATAATGGCAGCACGCGCTATGAGGGAATTGCGGATTTGGAGATCACGCCGTCCTATAAATTCATCCAAGAAACGGATCTTTGCCCGGGCATCCTCGCAGCCTTTAAAGTAAAAGTGCCTATGGCCTCGAACCGTGATATTGGCACTGGGAAATTTGATTATTATCCATATTTTATCATTAACAAGCACATTGGAGAATGGGATTTCAACATCAACCTTGGCGTGGAATTCTTCGGCCAAACGGCGGGGGATCCGCATCAGAAGAATCAACTGATCTATGATTTTTCCGTGCAACACCCGATCACTGATAATTTAGAATGGATCGGAGAAATCTACGGTAACACCCGCGCTTCCTCTGAGGAGAAAGGCACCTTCGCTGGCGGCACGGCTTTGGAATATACCATCAACAAACATTTTAACATCTTCCTCGCTGTGGCCTATGATACGGACAAAACCTTCAGCATTCGTCCCGGCTTCAACATTCCGTTTTAGGCTGAGGAGAGCACATCGCAGAGGTGAACCGCGAGCTCCGGCTACTTCAAACGAACTCCATGCGAATGGAATATGTCGCTTTCAAAGCGGACGGATATTTTATCGGAAGCGGGGTCATAGAGGTAGGTTGTAAAACGGTCATCGGAGCCCGCATGGAACAGTTCCGGCATGTTTTGGGGAGAGCCCGGCGGAGCCGCCATGTTGACACTGAGATGCATGATCTAAAACCGAAACTTAGAAGAGAGATGACGGCACGCCTTCCCATACTAGCAAAGGAATCGACAAAGCAGTCAAAATGGTCTGCGCGGTTCAATTAACTTTTTTTGTTTTGCACCCAATGGACGATCGCTTGTCTAAATTTCGGTGAAATGACGGTAGTTTCGTATAGTTATTGCGTGACTTTTAGCCGCATGAAACGGTGTTTGTGGTTAGGGTCATTCGTTTGAAAGAGGTCACATACGGTGACGGAGTGAGTGGCTTGGGCCCCAGTATCCGCGAGCGTGGTGCCTGGGGTTAGGATGGTAAAATCCGCGCCATTTATGCTCTGGGCCAAGCTCGTCCATGGCCCGGCCAGGGCATCCGCCGCTTGGACGACGAGGGTGATGTCCGTGCGATTCAGGTAACGGGTAAAGGAGATTTGCAGGCAGTTTAGGGCGGAGTTGCGTGTGCCCTGTGGGAGGATTTCCTGACCAGTGGTATGCCCGGCGGGATCGCCTCCCAGGGCGTATTCCATGAGGTTGGTGATGCCGTTTTTATTTGGATCTGCTCCGTTGGCTCCGTTCCCAAGGTTGTCTGGGCTGAAGAAATACGTTTGGCGCCAGCCTGTGATGCCGCTTGCGCTACTGCCTGTGCCGGTGAGGTTGATATCAAAGGGATTTTGGCTTCCGACGATATTACTGTGAACATGGAGCACAGCGGTGCGGAGACCGGATCCTGATGGAGTAAAAGTGACTGTGAAGCTAGTGGAGTTCCCAGGCCTGACGGTGAGTTCTGCCAGCACGCTGAACATGAAATCCGTGCTATTAGCTCCATCCACACTGAGGCTTAAGTCACCAAGTTCGGTTGTGCCCGAGTTATCTAGGGTAAATGAAAGCGTTTGACTGGAGGGGGAACTGACGCTCCCAAAATCCACAGTGCTTGTGTTATCTTGGAGAACGGCACCATTTTGGACGACCATTAGTTCGGGAGCGACCGGAGTGCCGATAACTTGGAAGAAATGGCCCGCACTGGCGGCAGGGATGGGGTGCTGTCCTCCGTCTCTGTCGCTATAGCTAACTTCGTTTTGGACGGCGTCGCTCAGTTGAACGGTGGTAAAGTAAATTCCTGACAGGGTATTTTGACCGATGGTAACAGGAACGCGATATACCCCATTGTTTAAGGTGCCAGAAACCAGGCTAGACTGCCCGGAACCATCGAAACCGTAACCGTTGTTACCTCCGTCGCCGCCAATGTATACATTACTCAGGCCTGCCGTGGCATCTGTAAATGCAATATCAACATTAAAACTAACATCTCCAGCCGTCACGTCCACCACATCTGGCAGGCCGCTGATGCTCACCAGCGTGGGGGCGGTGGTGTCCACAGTGCCTGTATTTGTAACGGTGAGGGTAGCGGCAATGGACGACGGGATGAGGTAGCTATCCGCAATCAGATCATTGCCAGGGGTGGTCCACTGGGTCTGGCTTGCTCCACTTTTTATTTTGATGGCCCAGGCCCCGGCTGCTATATAACGCGGGATGGTAGCCGTGTGGACATAAGTGCCGCTGGTTGTGCTGCCACTAGTGCGGTCAGTGTCAGAATAAGTGAAATCCGGCCCATTTCCATCTTGATTTGGCGGCACCAGGCTGGCTTGCAAATATCCTTGGCCTCCGGTGAATAAAGGATTCGTGGAGGTGACGGAAATCTGCAGGCTCACATCCTTGGTGGCGGTCGTGACGTTGGCGGAGGTCGGCGTGAAGCTCATGGCGGTCACGAGGAAGTCTGGGGTGGGCTCGGCCGCGATATGCAGTTGGAACGTATCCCGCAGCACTGCATAGCCAGTGGAAACATAACCCGCCACGGCTATTTTATAGCTCGATCCTGAGGTGGCGAAGAATACGAGCCGGGAAGGGTCGCTGCCCGCGTCCGTGTCCCTACCGCTGCTATCGTTGAAACCCAGCTCAGTCAAACCCGCCAGCGTCGTGCCTGTATATAGCCCGATGACAGTATCTAAGGATGTGCCAGAGGTGTGGATGGTCGTCCATCCCGTGCTGGGGGCGGTCCATTCATACCAGACAGAAGCTCCCGCCAAGCCACCATACGTTAGTTCGTTCGCCTCCAAGGACGCCCCTACGTTGGTCCCGTTGGTGTCCACGGTGGCCGCTGACCCGAGATTGATCCGGTTGGCGAAATTGTTGTTGGCAGGTGCCGTCACGCCCACTCCATTGACGTTGATATCGAAGGGATTGGCCGTTCCGGTCACGCTGCTGGCGATGTGGACGGCTGCCTGCCGCACGCCCAGTGCAGTGGGGGTGAAGCTGATGGTGAAGGATTTGCTGGCACCGGCTGCCAGCGTGGTCGTGCCCAACGTTCCCAGCGTGAAGTCCGCAGACTGTGGCCCGTCTTTCGTTAGGCTCAGTCCGGTGAGCGCAGCCGTTCCGGTGTTGGTGATGGTGAACGTTTGAGAGATGGGACCCGCGGAGGAATTATCTCCGAAGTCCACACTTTCAATCCCGTCTGTTAGCGGGTCAGAGCTGCCTTGAATAACGGAAACATTGGCCAGTGTGCTGAGCGTGCCTTTGGTGATGCGGTTATTATCAGAATCCGCCACGTAAAGCACGCCAGTGGACGAAACGGCAATGCCGGTCGGGTAGTCGAAACGAGCCGCTGCTCCCAGCCCGTCCGCCCCGCCAGCGATGCCAACCCGATTTCCTCCGATAGTGGTCACGACTCCCGAGGCCGTGATCTTGCGAATGGCATTATTGGAACTGTCACTTACGAAGACGTTGCCAAACGCATCCACCGCCACGCCGTCCGGGCTACCAAAATGGGCTTCCGCACCGATCCCATCCGAGCCGCCGTTGTCCCCAGCCTTTCCGGCCAGGGTGCTGACTAGGCCCCCCGGTGTGATCTTGCGAATGGTGCCCCGATCCTCATCTCCGATGTAAAGATTCCCACTGGCATCCACCGCGATTCCCACTGGCAATGTAAACCTTGCTGCGCTGGCTATTCCATCCGAATTCCCTGCCAACCCAGCACTGCCTGCCAGGGTGGTCACAACTCCTGCGGAGGTGATTTTCCGGATCGTGCAATTTTCTGAATCCGCCACATAGACATTTCCACTTCCATCCACCGCGACCCCCTTGGGATGGTTGAACTGAGCCGCCACGCCTGTGCCATCCGCGCTCCCTGCCGTGCCCACCGTTCCTGCCAAAGTCGTTACCGCTCCCGCCGCCGTGATCTTCCGGATCAAATGGTTATAAGTATCTGCCACATAAACGTTGCCTGCGCTGTCCACGGCCACGCCGAGCGGCAAGTAGAATTTTGCAGCCGTGCCAGTGGCATTCGTGCTCCCGGCCACCCCTGCCGTTCCTGCCAGGGTGGTCACCACTCCGGCTGCGGTAACTTTACGGATCAGATGATTCACCACGTCAGCGACATAGAGGTTGCCACTGCTATCCAACGCCAATCCGAAGGGCGTTTTAAATCGGGCTGCGCTGCCGGTTGCGTTTGTCGCCCCAAAAGCTGCGGGAGAGCCCGCCAGCGTAGTCACGGCCGCAGTGGACGTGCTGATCTTCCTGATCGTGTGGTTTCCCCGATCAGCCAGCGCCAAAGTTCCACTGGCATTTACAGCTATGCCAACTGGACCCATAAATCTAGCCGCTGAGCCCGTGCCATCCGCTGTCCCTAGGTCAGACCCGTCCACCGCGGCGGCTCCTGCCAGGGTGGTGACCGTCCCCGCAGCAGTCACTTTGCGGATCGTGTTATTATCGGTGTCCGCGACAAATATATTCCCACTGCTGTCCAGACCAATGCCTGTGGGTGTTACAAAGCGCGCATTGTCCGCAGCACCGTCCGCACTGCCACCGAGTCCTGTGGAACTCCCCGCAAAGCGGGACACAGCGGCCGTGGCTAGGACAAGTTTGCGGATGGATTTGTTGTCCTCATCTGCAATATAGAGCGTGGTTCCAGCACTATCTAAAGCAACGCCTGCCGGGTTATTGAATCTGGCTGCTGCGCCCACCCCATCCGTATTTCCACTGGTCCCCGCAGTGCCTGCAATGGTCGTGACGACGCCCGTGGCGATGACGACCTTGCGGATCGTGTGCCCGGAATCTGCCACGTAAAGATTTCCCGCACTAGACACTGCTATCCCCGACGGCCCGTCGAACAGCGCATTTGCGCCCGTGCCGTCCGTGCTGCCGGAATTATCCGTTTTGCCCGCCAGCGTCGTCACCACTCCCGTGGCCAGCACCAGCTTCCGGATCGTGTGATTGGAATCAGTGATATAAAGATTTGTAGCCGTGCTATCCAACGCCACTCCACTGGGCCGATAAAACCGTGCCACCCCCGCCGTGCCATCGGCACCGCCGGAAATGCCAGCCGCTCCCGCTATCGTCGTCACCACCCCGGCGGCAGTCACCTTGCGGATTGTGTGGTTCTCTTTATCGGCCACGTAAACCGTGCCAGCGGAATCCATCGCCACACCTGCGGGGCTATAGAAACGCGCCACCGTGCCCGTCCCATCCGCCGTGCCCACTCCGCTCGGGGTACCAGCCAGATTTGTCCAGGCATAAACCCCATTCGCGCTCGGATCAGCAGGCAGAGCTTTGGCCCCACCCAGAGCGGCCACCTCCGCCGCAGTCATCGGACCACTATAAATGCGGATTTGGTTAACCTCGCCCGTGGCAAATTCCGTTCCAGTCGTTACCGCATCATCTTGAAAAAACCGCATCACGCTGTTGGCGGCATCGAAGATCCCCGTGTCAAAAGAATCCGTGATCGTGAATTGCACCGCACCGTTCAGGTAACCCACCAGCGCCTTCGTGGTGGCGTTTCGAGTGACCACCAGCCGCACATAGAGGTTTAGAGGGAACATTCCAGCCGTTCCTAGATTATCGCCCCCATTGGGGTCGGTGCCATTATACCAGTTCAACGCTGACGTTTGCCCAAATCGGTAGAAGCCGTCGTCACTGGTCAGATTCTTAACATCTATCAGTTTGCCCACCTTTGCCTCCACCCCATTGGTGCTAGTAATTTTACAGGAAATATCCAACGTATAATTTGCCCCATCGTTGGCAACACCCGTCCAACTACTCAGCGAAAGCCCCTGTTGGGCTGCAAAGGCGTAACTAGCGGATTTGATCGTGCCGCCAGCGGACACCAAGGCCGGGCCTCCCTTTGTGTCCGTGAGATTACCATTGAATTCGTAATCCCGGATCAACACCGCAGCCCCAGCCATGGAGCCATAAGTTACAAGTGCGAGGATGTGCAAAATATGCCGCCGGAAAGTTACAGGGAATGTCATACGTTTACTGAGTAAGAAGGTGAGTAAGAAGGTTGAAATCATTTTTATAACCACGCCGAGCTTCAAACGAGTTTAGCAATTAAATCCATTAGATTATGGTTCCAGAAGCCCAAGCATTCCTCCCACTAAGACCGCCCCCCAGGACTGCAAGCACAACTCTAATCATGGGAGTGGTGCCTGGATTGCCAAAGCGGGCATCATCGATGGCTGCCGTCAAGGCCGCGCGGAACTGCCGCCCCCCGGGTGAGATACACCCCTAAGGTGTAAGCCAGATACTTATTATTCGCGATCAGATCCGGGATGAAGAGCGGCGTTTGATGCAGACTAGCGGCTTGGCTGGGTATTCCGTAGCATAATTTTCATGCCTGATCACTTGGTCAGAAATGCGGGAGGGATAGAACGGTTGGAGTTGCATGGCAGGGTGTTTTTTTGGTTTATGTTTTTGGTTTTGGGTGAGTGGAGCAGATTCCGGCGCATCCCAGAAAGCGTCCGGGGCATCCCAGTAGCAGAGTCCCAGTTAGACATGGGCAACGCCCTCTAGAAAAAGGGGGGGATAAAACGTCCTCCAGCCGCCCGCAGGACGGATTTTATGAGTCTCGGCACCATTCCGGGAGCTTTTGGGGTGCTGGTAAAAGCTCCCGGCACCGTTCCTGGCGTCCGTAGGTGCTTTCCTGGACGCGCCGGGGCCCCAACCGCGCCTCCAGCACGGCACCTGGACGCCGCGGGTTCCACCCCAGAGCCTCCAAGACGCATCCTGCGCGCCCCCCTGGGCACCTGAGCCGCCCAGCACGACACCTGCCCCGTCCGGGGTCCACCCCAAGAGCCGTAGGATGGATGTCGGAAACCAAAATATTCGTCCTGAGCCTCCGGGAACCCCCATGCCCCCTTTCCCACACACTCCACCGCACGCTCTAGCTCAAGCTTTTTTTCCGCGCCATGGGCCGCTTCCTCTAACGTGATATGTAAATCATAGCGCAGATCATCCCTGCACATGTTCCCGCTAGGATCCCGACGGTTCCCGCCCAGGAATTCCTCAAAGATGCCACCACCGCCGCCTGCGGCCAC
>JAYVOP010000357.1:0-3433 GCA_043757865.1 Verrucomicrobiales bacterium
CCACCTAGTGGCAGCGAGAAAAGGTCCGGGCACTCGAAACTGTCGGGGATGGGGTGGTGCTCGTCATGCCAAGTGAGCAAGTTAGGCGAAGTTAAAATATGATATTGCTCCTGCCCGTAGAGCAGCATGACCCAGCGCTGCGTGGGCTGGTGCCAGAAGACTTTGGGATCTCGCTCGGCATAGAGCATGAAGGGATTCTGGGCATACGGCTGCCAAGTGCGGCCTTTATCGAGGCTAAAGTGGATGAGGTGGCTGCGGTTATCAAAACGCGTGCAGAAGGCCACCATGGCTGGATGCGCGCGGTCGGTTGCTAAGCCAGAGGTGTTGGCATAGTCGATCACACAGGTGCCAGACTGCACGCCACTGCCGCGCGTTTCCTCCCAGAAGGCGGGCGCTAACTCTGTCCAATGCAAGAGATCCGGGCTGACCGCATGAAGCCAACACGCCGCCCAGCGTTGGGCAAAGAGGTGGTATTCCCCCTCGTAGTAAATGAGTCCGTTGAGGTCATTGCACCAGCCCTCTTGATACTGGCCAGGATTCAGCCGTTCCAAGGTCCATTGACGGGCGGTGAAATGGAATTGGGGGCGCAAGGTTTCTTGATAGAGCGGGGTGGTCACCACCGGCAGGCGCTCGGGCGAATCTGTGAGGACCAGCCCATCCACATTCACATGCCCCCAGTCTCCCGAGTCCGTATCCACGACTTGCAGTTGGGCCATTTGTCCCTCCCAGCGGCTCACGTCCCAACTGGTGGCGGCTAAACGATCACTCTGCCAACCCGTGGCGCTGCGCACGGTCTGGCCCTTTACTAGCAAGTTCAGGCAGGTATGCCGTTCATAGTTTCCGCCGGCTATGCGGAAGGCGAGATACCGCCGTGCCAAGTGAAATGGCGGAGAGGTCAACGTGCCCTGGGGCCTATCCCCCGCCCGTTCACTACTAATGACGAAGGGCGTGGCGGGGTGGGTGATTTCCAGGCTCTGCCACTCCGCCTCCGGGGCCGGACCCGCCTGGAAGGCGGTTCCCGTGGCCGTCCAGTCGTCATAGGCGGTGGCTGTGAAATGGGTGAGTGGCAGATCTTCAGCGGCTAACAGCGCGGTGCTGATGAGCAGGGAAATGCCGCCGCCCAGGAAACGCGTCCGCTGGCCCCGATCACTCATGCGCGCCTGGGCCAGCGGCTGCGACTCCGTGAGCAGGGCAATTTTAAAGCCACCCGCAAGCCTGTTAGTTTCAGTTCTCACGTGCAAAGAAGAGCATGTGCTGCCAGGGCAGACCATCGAAAGATTTGACTAATTTGTAGCCCAGGGGCGGCACTTCCTTCATCACTTGGGCTTTACTCATCTTATGCTCCGGCTTGATGGGCACCTGCGGATCTTCCCCACGGAATTCCACGAAGACTAAGCGTCCGGTGGGCTTGAGCGCTAGGCGCATGGCGCGCAGCATCTGCTCCGGGTGGGAGAATTCGTGATACACGTCCACCATCAAGATAAGGTCCTGGGAGTTCGGCGGGAGCATGGGTGTCCAGGCTTTGCCTAACGTGGAAATGATGTTTTTCAGATCCCGTCCCGCCGCCCGTTTTTGCAGCAGGTCCAGCATCTCTGGCTGGATGTCCACCGCATACACTTTCCCCTGCGGCCCCACCGTTTCCGCCATCCAGAAGGTATGATAGCCATCCCCACTGCCCAGATCACAGACCGTCTGGCCGGGTCGGATTTCCAGTTGTTCCCGCATCAGGCCGCCGTGCTCCTCCTCCTCGCGGGTGCGACGTTGCAGCCAGGGCGCGCCTTGCCAATGCATCGTCTGGGCGATCTTCCGGCCTTGGTATTCCGTCAGGGCCGGCGGCTCCGCAGCTTCGGTTAGGTCTGGATCCTCCGCCTCTGCGGGCACGATCACCTGGCCCTCCCAGGTGGCTTGATGCGTGGCGGCATCGTAGGTTAGGGTGCGTTCTTTACTGCCGGGCGTGAGCGGGAGATCCACCTTGGGCAGCCAATGGGCTAACTCGGCACAGCGCGCGGGCTCAGTCTTGGCGAGGTTTTTCCACTCGTGAGGATCCGCATGTTCATCGTAGAGTTCCTCACTGCCATCCGCATAATGAATGTAGCGCCAGTCCGCCGTGCGCACACTGTGGTTCCCTTGATTAGCTGTGGTTATGGCGGGTCGCTCCCGAGGCGCGGCGGCATTTACTAACCAGGGCCGCAGGCTGAGCCCCTCCAGATCCTTAGGGCCCGGCACCGCTGCTAGGTCTAAGAGCGTGGGATAAATATCCAGCAACTCCACCGGCTGCGCACAGCGCCCGCCCGCCACGATGCCTGGCCCGGCTAGGATCAGCGGCACATGCGTGGACCGCTCCCACAGCGTGTTTTTTCCCGTGATCCCTTTCTCACCCAGATGCCATCCGTGATCGCTCCAGAGCACCACCACCGTGTCCTGCGCCCGACCCGTAGCGGCTAGTGCCGCCAGCACGCGCCCCACCTGCGCATCCATAAAGCTGGTGCCTGCCAGATAGGCGCGCACTAGCGGCTCCCACTCGTGCGCGCGTTGCAGTGCGGGGAGGCGTGGCTCTGGCAGCTTCCAATGCAGATACCAGGAAAAGGGCGGCGTGTCTGCGCGGTCTCCGGCTAGCACCTCCGGCAGTTGCAACGTGGCTGCGGGATACAGATCGAACCATTTCTGCGGAGCATAAATGGGCACATGCGGCAGCCGGAAACCACACGCGATAAAGAACGGCCGATCCGCCGGAGCCGCCGCCAAAGCCGCACTGGCGTCCGTGGCGATCTGATAATCCCCCGCCGCCTCCTCCGGCCCTGACGTAACGCCCCAGTCCATCAGCGGAATCACCTCCGGCAGATGATTCAGCCGCTGCGCAGGCCGCACCGGCGGGCCAGCAGTGCCCCAGCGGGCGAACTCCGCCGCCTTCTCCGCCGCCGTCAGCGAGCCATCATGGTAAATTTTCCCACAGGTAAATGTTTCCCATCCCGCCTTACGAAAGGCCTGGGGCAGCGTCTGGCGGTCCTGCGTCTGTGGACAATGGCGGATGCCCGGGGCTAAGCCATAGATCCCCGTGCTGCTAGGCCGCAGCCCCGTCAGCACGCTGGAGCGGGACGGATTACACAAAGGCGCTTGGCAATGCGCATTCGTAAATAACGTCCCGCGCGCGGCTAGGGCGTCCAGGTTCGGCGTCTGCACCTGCGGGTGCCCATGCAAGCACCCCACCCAATCATTCAAATCATCAATGGCCATAAACAGCACATTCGGACGCACCGCCGCCGAGACCGACGGCAGCACACAGCAGAGAGAGACCAGCCAAGCACGAAAAATCATAGCGCCCAGCTTCCGCGCCCCCCGCCCCGCGTCAAGCCATCCCCTGCCCGCAACTGAGCGCCAGTGCATCCGGTGTTCATCCCGAAACCCGATGGGTCGCAACGCCCCCTCGGCGGGC
>JAYVOP010000358.1:0-12808 GCA_043757865.1 Verrucomicrobiales bacterium
GCCATTCATGGGGATGCCGCGCGCTTGCTGGCTTCCATCGTGCTGCGCCCGGACTGGGTAAAGTTCGTGAGTGCAGCGAGCCAGGAGCGATTAGCTACCATGTTGGCGGCCTACGCAGACGCCGTGGAAAACCAAGGCTCAGCAACGGACAAGAACCAATCTGTGGGCACGGAATTCCGGCTGCTAGAGTTAGCCGTGCGGGGAGTGATGTCCCCTGGGCAGCGGCGGGAAATGGTGCAGGATTACCTTGCGAGGACCAAGGAGCACAGCCTGAAGCTCCGCGCCATGGGCGTGCGCTGGTTGATCGACCATGATTTATCAGACCTAGCGCTGGAGGCTTGTGAGCAGGTGCCGGACAGCCGCACCGTCCGGGAGTGGTTCGTGCTGCGGGCGGATGCACTCTTTGCGCTCAAACGCTGGGACGAGCTGCGCCAGGATCTAGCCGTCCCCACGCAGCCCTTGCCGGAGATCGTCAAAGCCCTCTTTCTCCTCACCATCGACAAGTCCAGCGGGGCGGACGAGGCCACCCTCAAACAGCGACGAGACGCCCTGGAGGACAGCGCGCCACGGGCCGAATTTAAGGAGAGCCTTTATGTCGCTGGCGTGTTAGAGCGGATGCATGAATTCCCCACTGCCATCGACCTTTATAGCGGGCTGAAAAATCACGCCCAGGCTGGCTTCCAGGCCCGCTTCGGCCTCGTGCGCTGCCTGCGGGAACAACTGGAACGCCCCCTCGAACTCATGCAGGCCCTCGATTCCCTGCTCGTGCTATGGCCCGGCTCCGACGAAGCCCGCAGCGATCTGGCCTACCTCCGGCTGTTAGACAAAACGCACCGCCCAGAAGACGTGCAGACCGTCATTAAGCTCGCGCAGGATAATCCCTGGTATCTGGCCTACCGCATCCCGGCGGCCTTGGCCCTGCTGCGCATCAATGATGCCCCCCGCGCCCTGGCCTTGCTAGATCAAGCGGGAGTGCCCTGGGATCTAGCCCAGCCCGGTTGGCAAGCCGTCTATGCCGCCGTGTTAGCCGCCAACGAGCGCACCGTGCAGGCGCAGCAACGCAGCGCCCAACTCACCGCTAGTTCCCTGCGTCCAGGTGAGGCCAAACTCCTGGCAGATTACCTCCTGACCCCTGGGAAATGAGCCCCGCAGTCCCCCACCCCCGGCTCCATTTCTGGCTGCATCTCGCACCCGTGTTAGGCGGCTTCCTCCTGGCAGCTTGGCAGATGCGTTATGACTGGACCTATGATGAGACCTACTACTACGGCTGGGTGGTCACGCCCCTCATGGCCTACCTCTGCTCCGTGCGCTGGCGAGACCGCCCCGCGCCCCAGCCCGTGCCCCTGGCCTCCCGCAGCCCGTGGGGCTGGGCCGTCGTCGCCTTCCTGGTGCCAGTCGTCTGGCTCATCCGCGAGGCCAATCCAGAGTGGCGCCTCGTGGGCCTAGCCCTTGCGCTGCTCGCCATAGCCGCCGCGCTCGTTTGGCTCCAAGAACTCGGCGGCAGCGCGTGGCGCAGACACTTTGCCGGGGCCATCAGCTTTTTTGCCGTCAGTATTCCTTGGCCGAGCCAACTGGAAAAAATCACCGCCCACACCCTCATGCCAGCCAATGCCAGCGTGGCCATGGAAGCCCTCAATTGGCTGGGCACCATCGCTGTGCGCGCCGGCAATATGATCTCCCTGCCCGGCGGCGTGTTAGGCGTGGAGGAAGCCTGTAGCGGCATCCGCTCACTCCAGGCCACCTTGATGATGGTTCTTTTCTTAGGAGAAATGCATCGGCTGCGCTGGTGGCATCGCCTGATCTTGCTCGGCCTCGGAGTGCTCATCGCGCTGCTAACCAATGCTCTGCGCACCATCTGGCTGAGCGTCGTAGGCGCGCAATCCGGCATGGCCGCCACGCATCATTGGCATGATCGCGCAGGGCTCATCGTGCTCGCGATCAATACCGCTGCGCTCATTTTCCTGACAAATTTTATCGAGCGCAAATTTCCCCGCCCGCCCTTAAAGCTCGCGCCCGCAGCGGCCCTCACCCGCTACGCCCGCAGCTACACCCGCGGCCCGCTCTGGGCCTTGGCCGCCTTGTTAGCCATGCTCCCGCTCAGCGCCTATTGGTATGGCCGCCATGAGGCTCCCCAGGCGGAGACCTGGACCCTCACCCAACCCACCGAAGCCCCCGGCTACGCCACCTCCTACGTCAACGACCTGACCACCAAAATGCTGCGCTACACCCGCGCTTGGTCCGCTAAATGGCAGACGGATCAACAGCAGCCCTTCCATGCCTTTTACCTGGAATGGGACCGGGGCCAATCTCCTCCGGATAACATGAACGTCCACACCCCCGGCGGCTGCTTATTGAACTTGGGCATCGAACAACAAGAGGAATACCCCGTGGTATTAGTGGATCTCCAGGGCCATCAGATGCCGTTCCGTTTCCTACGCTTCCGGGATCGGAATCGCCCACTCTACCTCCTCTACTTCGCAGCCGAAAACAAAGCTCCAGGCGAAACCGACGACGTGGGCTCCTTCGATTTCTCCTACTCCAAACGCCTCCGCTCCGTCCTCGCAGGCCGACGTAACCCCGGCCAACGCCTCGTCGAAATCGGACTCTGGGACGTGCCCGATCCCGCCGCCGCCCTCACTTACCTCACAGATTATCTGAAAAAGCACCTGCTCTGGCAACCCGCCCGCTGAGGGGCGAACTTCACTCTGGAATCTGCGACTTATATTAATTTAGTAATTTCAATAATTTCATTAAAAAATATTTCGGATAGATGAATTATCTAGCGTTCGTGGCCCTTGGCACGCCGTGGGCTTCATCCTCTCATTTTTCAACCGACCCGACTTATGATTTGTGCCCTTTACCGCTTGATTGGTGGCTCCGTCTTGATGTTAGCGCTCAGCTTGCTGAAGTGCTCTGGACAGGTACTCCAATCCACTGAGAAGCGGGAACCAGCAGCCACGGAGCGGCCCGAAAGTTTTACCGAGCGACTGGCTGCGCTTTTCTTGCTAGATCACGCAAAGGGTTGTGTACTGGAGCACTGGGAGACGGATGGCCGGGGGAAATTAATCTTATAGTTACAGCCCCCCCCGGATCAACTCACCTAGGCCTCCTCCTGCGGCGGCGGCGGGCCTAACCAGCCGCCCACGCTAAGCGGCACAGGGCTAGGTAGTCGGGAACTTCGGAGGCATCTGCGCAGGGGCGATTCAGCAGGATTTCACCATCGGCTAAGAGCGCGAGTCCCGCTAGTTGGCGGACATCCGCCTTGATCTTGCTTTGGCGGTGGCCGGTAAAGAACGCTTTGGTTCCGGTCCACCACACGCTGGGACCAATGAGTTGCTGGTTCGTCCCCCGGCCAATGCCTGCGGCTCGATAGAGATCGGTATCGGTATCCTCAATCATGCCCACTCCCTCCAGGCCGAACTTAGCGGCCTGCGTCAGCGCGCAGGAGACATCCGTTTCCAGATGCACGATGCAAATGGTGACGCCCAGCTCTTCGATGGCCGCACGTTGTTGCCCTAAGGCCGTCAGCGCAGTGGAGGTAAAGATGCAGCCAGGATGGCGGAGAAACACCAGCAACACACGTCCCGATAACAGGCTAGTGAGGCCGAAGTTCGTCAGCACGGTGGAAAGGTTAGGGGAGGTAGGCATAGTAAGGTTACTCCGACCTAGCTGCTAGCCGCTCGCAGGCTTGGATGTCTAGTTTTCCGCTCTGGAGCATGGGGATGGCGGACACGGGGACCATTTTCTTGGGGATCCAGAGGCTGGGCACGCCACGGTCTAGCAAGGTGTAGCGGAGGTTGATGAGTTCTTGTTTCACCGCGGCACTGGCCACGGTGGTTAGGAGCACTAATGCCTCGCCTTTGTCCACGTCCGGCAGGCCTACGACAGCGATCTTGCGCTCCCCCTCGGCATCCAGGCCTAACGCGCGATTGATGTGATCCTCGATGGTCTCGTGCGGCACCATTTCCCCAGCGATCTTAGAAAAGCGGCTGAGGCGGCCTTCGATATACAGGAAACCATCCCCATCCAGCCGACCAATGTCGCCCGTGCGGAACCAGCCGCCTTGCAGCACTTCCTCGGTCTTGCGGGGTTGTTTTAAATACCCGCCAAACACATTTGCCCCCCGCAGCCAGATCATGCCGCTCTGGTCCACGGGCAGCGGAGCCTCCGTGGCCGCACTGGTGATGCGCACGGCCACACCGGGCAGCATCTGGCCCACCGAGCCGAGGCGGCGGCTCGGTAGCACAGGCGCGTTAGGATTGGCGCTGTCGGGCGTGGGATCAGGTAAATTTAGATTCGTCGCAGGCGAGGTTTCCGTGAGGCCGTAGCCTTCGAGCACGGGCTTATCAAAGCGTTTGCGGAACTCTTCTTCCAAGGCCAGCGGCAGTTTCTCTGCCCCAGTGACGACGAGTTTCACGCTGGCTAGCTGCTCTTTATTGGCGCGTTTTAAATATCCGCGCAGGAATGTGGGTGTGGCCACCACAAGACTGACACCATGTTTCTCAATCAACTCCGCCAGCTTCGGCACCTCCATAGGCGAGGGGTAACTCACCACGCTGAGTCCTTCCACGAGTGCATAGTAAAAGGTCACGGTGGAACCGAACGAATGAAACAGCGGGAGGCAGCCGAGGATCTTATCCTGATGATTCAGATTCAACCGGGAGCCGAATTGGCAGACGTTGGCTAGTAAGTTTTGGTGACTCAGCACCACTCCCTTCGGCTCGCCCGAGCTACCGCTCGTAAAGAGCAGCGTGGCCTCTTCATCGCCACCCGCAGCGGGGAGTTTTAGCAATTTCACTAACACCGCCGTCGGCAGTATCTTCACGAGCAGGAGCCACCGCGCGATGCGGCTCTGCCACTGTGGCAGTAAGCGCTCCAGGAACATCAGATGCTTGATGGGCGGCCAAGGGAAAGCCTGCATTTTCCGCACGAAGATGTCGGCAGTGAGGAACCGATCAATCTCCGCCTGCTTAATCGCGCTCTCGATGGATTCCTTGCTCGCAGAGAAATTGAGATTCACAGGTATCTTGCCAGCGAGGATGACGGCTAGGTTCGCCACCATCGCCCCCCTGCCCGGTGGCAGCACGATGCCGATGCGCGCCTGCTTGGTAAATTTCTTAATCTCCTGGCTCAGCACGATAGCCGCCGCCAGCAGTCGATGGTAACTCGTGGCGCTGGCGTCCGTGCCATCATAGAGCTTCGCCCGCCCGCCAAAGGCCTTGATTCCACGCACTAACGCCTGGGCAATGTGGCCGCGCATGGTGGGCCGCGTCTGGTAGGCTTCCGCGCCTAGGAGCAGCATCGTTTCCCAGATCTGCGGCACGGTCACGCGCTCCGGTGGAAGCACCTCGCCTAGCACGATGATAGCTTCCTTATGGTTGCTCGCAGGCTCTGCGCGCAGCTTGCTCTCTCGTGGGTGGTCAATGAACACGGGCTGCGTGGGCACGTCCAGATCCGTGAGCAACGTCAGGACATGCTGGGGAATGGTCAACGTGGAGGCCGGCTGCGCGCACACCGTGCCGGGCACGAAGAGCACCAGCGCCCCGCTGCAGATGGCCGCCTGCACCTGGGCGCGGGCGTCATCTTCTTGGAGATTGATCTGCCCAGCGATATGCGCCGCGGCTAGGCCAGCCTCTTGTTCCTCCGTGTAAATGCCGCTCTCGTCCCGCAGCAAGACCACGCTACGGCTAGCCGCCAGGCTCAGCAGCCGCGTCACGTCCGCGCCAAGCAAGCGAGAGGGCACAAGTAACCCTCCACTGGAGGAGAGGCGCTCTGGATGCAGCAGCAGGAGGGAGGATTTGAGAGAAACGCTAGATGAAGACATGCCGAAAAAGTCCACGTTGCGGAAAAATGGCCGGAGCCAGCAGCGAGGGGGAGCGTATTATCCAGGGGGTTTGGGAAATCTCAAATGAGAATCCTTCTGGTTACGAAATAGGATTTACCGCCTATGGCTACCCCTCATGGCACCAGTTGCAGACGGTAGCAGCGCTTCCTGCTGGGCGCGTAGCTACGCCTAATGGCCCCCAGCTCAGCGACGGCATGCCTAGACTTCATCTTTGGGACGATTCTTTCGGGCCTGTTCGGCTAGTTTGACATACTTTGCCCGGATCACATCCAACTCCTCTTCCTCCAACTCTTCCAAGTCCAGAAGTGCATTGTGAGCCCCGTCGATAGCGCGGATCAGTTCATCCAACTTCACCTGCACGGCTTCAGCGTCTCGATTCTGGGTACATTGGATGAGAAACACCATGAGGAAGGTAACGATCGTGGTGCCGGTATTGATGACCAGTTGCCAGGTATCGCTGAAGTGAAAAAACGGGCCCGTCACTGCCCAAATCAGAATGACCAGGACCGCCAGCCCGAAAGCTCCCGGACGACCGCTGGCGCGGGCGGTCTTCTTGGCGAAGCGAGAGAACCAGGATTGGGGTTTGGATTGGGATGGTTTCATAAATGGAGGTGAGCTAAGATGGCGAAGTCTGCAGGAGCCGAACGCCCCAAGCTCAGTGACGGTGTCCACGCGGCGCGCCGATTGCAACTGCGATGGCCGGAGCCGTGCGCTGCAGCTCCTGGTTGAACGAATTCGCTGGCGCGAAACGCTTCGCTGCGGGGGGCGATTTTGGTGAATTTTGGACACGCCACACTGGTCCATTTTCGCGCGGATGGCGTTGGACTGACTTGGTGTGGCGAGCGATGACACTTGCCTTATGAAGTATAAAAAACATCATCGGATCCTTCCTTAGTGCGTTTCCTGGGGCATGTCCAACTCAAAGGATTAGCCGTCTGCACGGTCGATTTCTATGGGTGCGCGGTGCGGGCGGGCTCGGATCCAGCCTCCTTGGCCGAAGAGCGCGGGCGGGGCTATTTCCTGTAGCTGATTCGAGATCGCGGTTTCGCCTCCCAAACATGGCGTCAGGCGCGGGACACCTAACATTGGACTATCCTGCAAATTGTTGCAGAAGGATTGCTTAGTATTTTGCAGGATGCGGGATTTTTCGGGTGCGGGGGCATTTTGGAGGGTGAATTTGGGTCGAGATTCCAGAAGATTTTGCAGATGACAAGGAATTTCCTGAATCCCACCCCCCACGCTATCATTTGCGATTCGTGAGGATCGGGGATGCCAGGGCATCATTGATCGCGATTCATCCTCCGAACTTTTTTTGCCTTGCCCCTAGGACCGGGGCAGGGCTTCCAACTGCGGGGTCATTTGCCGGGGTTCTCACCAGCGTGACCTCAGCCGGCCTTGGGTTTGGGGGCGGGTGCGCGGAGGCGGTCGATGGAGCCGTCCACACCACCGGGGGGTTGTTCGGTGGCGAATTGGTCATCGTCTTTGAATTCTTTCTTGAGCCGTGCTAGCTCAGTCTTGAGTTTGGCCACGGCTTCCTGCTGGGCGGGATCGGCATAGGCGTTGTGCATTTCTAGAGGATCACTAGCCAGATCATAGAACTCCCATTGATCCTTTTTCCAGAAGTGAATGAGCTTCTGGGTGGCCGTGCGCACGCCGAGATGGGCAGCGGTGTTATGGTCTCCTGGATCATGATAGTAACGATAGTAGAGGCTGCTGCGCCAGTCCGCTGGAGCGTGGCCTTGCCAGAGGTCTGTAAGGCTGCGGCCTTGCATATCCGCAGGGATGGGCACGCCTGCGAGGGCTAGAAATGTGGGTGCGAAATCAATGTTAGCCACGATCTGCTGGCTCTCCGTATGCGGCGGAATTTTCCCCGGCCAACGCACCAGGAAGGGGATGCGCAGGGACTCTTCGTAAATGTAGCGTTTGTCGAAGAGCCCATGATCGCCCAGGAAAAATCCGTTATCGCTGGTGTAAATGAC
The DNA here is from genome assembly GCA_043757865.1 of Verrucomicrobiales bacterium. Taxonomy (GTDB): domain Bacteria; phylum Verrucomicrobiota; class Verrucomicrobiia; order Verrucomicrobiales; family V1-33; genus JAGNEJ01. The sequence continues at coordinate 7,825 of JAYVOP010000358.1, forward strand.
CACGGTGTTTTTCTCCAGCCCGCTCTCTTTCAAGTAGTCTAGCAAGCGGCCCACGTTATCATCCACGCCCTGCACACAGGCCAGGTAGTCTTGCAGGTAGCGTTGGTATTTCCAGGTCAGGAGCGCATCGCCCGTGAGGGTTTGGCCGTCCACGGTGACCTCGTTAGGCGCGGTGGCGAGCCATTGATTGCGAGCCGGGCCAGTGAGGTCCGCTGGAGGCACTAACTTCAAATCTCGTCGCGTGAGATCGTGTAAGACAGACTGCTTATTCTCATGCAGAGCATCCGTGCGCCCTGCGTAATCATCCCGCAGCGTGGGGGATTCAGGGAAATGTTTCCCAGCAAAGAGGGCTTTATTTTTCTCATCCGGCGTCCACTCCCGATGCGGGGCCTTATGATGGCAGAACATGAGGAAGGGCTTATCCGCTGGGCGTTGTTTCAGCGTCTGGATGGTGAGATCAGTAATGACGTTGGTAGCGTATTCTCCAGGGAAGTTTTTCACCCCCGCAGCGGAGTAGAGCGTGGGGCTGTTATAGACGCCTTGGCCAGGAAGGATATTCCAGCTATCAAAGCCGATGGGGTCACTGCCCAGGTGCCATTTTCCAATGATGGCGGTGTAGTAGCCAGCGGCCTGCATGAGCTTGGAAACGGTGGGCTGGGTGCCATCGAAACGATTGAAAACGGGCGTGCCATTGAGGTGGCTGTATTTCCCTGTGAGCAACGTGGCGCGGCTGGGCGTGCAGATGGAATTGGTGACGAAGCAGTTCCGCAGCAGCAGCCCCTCTGTGGCGAGGCGATCCAGATTCGGCGTATGATTCAGCTTGCTGCCATAAGCGCTGAGCGCGTGGGCCGCGTGATCGTCCGTCATGATAAAAAGGATGTTCGGACGATCGTCCGCGCGCACGGGGAGAAACGCCAAGGCGCTGAGGAGGAGGGCGAGGAAGGTTTTCATAAAGACAAGTTAAGGCTAGTGCGGCAGGTGCCAGATGATGGGGATGGCCACGGAGCCCACGGCCCAGCAGACGAAATCCAAAGCCAATCCGACTCGCAGAAAATCACTGAACTTATACCCGCCTGCACTATGCACGAGCATGTGCGTCTGGTAAGCGGAGGGAATGGCGAAGCCGAGGCTGGCCCCCATCATCACCGCCGCGATGAAGGGCCGGGGATTATCCATGCCCAGACCTTGGCCGAGGGTGATGACGATGGGCGTGAGCAGTGCGGCCACCGCACTATGGCTGATCATTTCTCCCATGATGATGGTCAGCGCTAACACGGCAGAAATGACGTAACGCAGATCCCATTTACCCACCACGGAGAGCAAGGCATCCACCAAGGTGCGATCCGCCTTGGTCCGGGCCATGGCCACGCCGAGGGCTAACATGCCGATCTTCATCACGAGGATTTTCCATTCCACCGCATGGTAAATTTCCTCTTTGGATAAACAGCCGCCCAGCACGACGAGCAGCGCGGCACCCAGCGCCACCCACTCGAACGGCACGCGCTCGCCAGCGATGGTGCCGACGACGACGACCATGGCCAGCGCCAACATGGCGATCCAGGAGCGGCTCTTACGCAGTTGTTGCTGAGCGTTGGGGGCCGCCGTGGGCTTGGCTTTGACCTCGCTGAGGTTGATGAAATCTCCACTGGTAAAAAGTTCGTTCATGCGCTCCTTCGAGCCTTCCACTAGCAACGTATCCCCCACCTCCAACTTCAAGCGCTCAAAGTTCGCCCGTTGGTTTTCCCCTTCCCGATGCAGCGCCACAATCAACACGCCGAACTGCTGGCGGAAATTAATCTCCACCAAACTGCGCCCGAGCAGCTCGGATTGCGGACCGATCATGCCCTCCATCAGCACGGCCTTTTCCAGGTGGACGTAGTTCAACCCTAACTCGTTCTTGGCCGTGGCTTCCAGCGCTTCCAGATCCGAGAGGCCTTTGACGCCAGCGAGATGACATTTCAAAATGACGCGATCTCCGGCCTCGAAGCGCAACTCATTGAGCGGTGTCTCCACGCGGTTCCCACTGCGCCTGACTTCGATGACGCGGAGGCGTTTCATGTCGTTCAGCGGGCTCAGGGCAAAGGTCTTACCCACCAACGGAGACTGTTGGCCAACAATGGCCGCTAGCAGAACCTCGTGGGAACTTTCATTGTCAATCAACACGGCTAGGCAGGCGCGCTCCGGCAGCAGCTTGGGGCCGAAGATGACCATGAAAATAAGGATCGTGAACGCCAAGGTGAGCCCCAGCGCACTGAACTCGAACATGCCGCAGCCCGGTAGCCCAGAGCCTTTCACAAGGCCATCCACCAGGATGTTCGTGCTGGTGCCGATCATGGTACACATGCCGCCCGCAATGGCGAAGTAGCTGAGCGGTATGAGGTAATGTGAAGGCACTAACGACGAACGACGGCACATTCCTAACACCATGGGAATGAAGACAATGACCACGGTGGTATTATTTAAAACGGAACTCACCAAGATGGACAGCAGCCCCAGCGTGACCAGCGCCCTGCGCCCGCCCGCGCCCGCTGCACGCTCGAACCAATGGCCCAGTTGCTCAATAACGCCCGTGCGGTCCACCGCATAGCCGACGATGAACATGAAGATGAGCGTGAGGATGGCAGAGTTGCCAAAAATTTTCCCCACGATGGAGGCTTGGTCCTTATTCTCTTTCTGCGAGAGTTCCCGGATCTCCGCTGCGATCTGCTGCACCTGCGGCTGGTCCCCAGCGGCCCGGGCCGTGGTCATGCGCTCCGCCAGAGCTTCGGTCTTGGCCGTCTCCTTGGGCAGCAAAATGGGATTCCCATTGAAGGGCACCACGAACAATAAAAACAACGCCACCATGGCCACGTGGTCAGGAGAAAATTTCTCCCAAACGAACATGGCCACGGTCACTATCACTAACGTGAAAACAAAAATTTGATCTAATGGCATAACAAAGAAGTTGGAGCATGTGAGGGCGATTTCTGCTCGGCAAGTGGCTAATTTGGCCCCGCAGGCCAGGATTGAGTGCTTTCAAATCCTCAGCCGTGTAGGCCTGCATGGCCAGGGCCAAGAGCACGGCTAAGCAACAGGCCAGGGCCAGGAGGTTCGTGGGGCCTCTCCAGCGAAAGGAGCCGGGCGCAGACAGACGAAGCGGCAGCGGAGTAGATAGGCTGCACAGAGGATCTTGGCGGGCATGGCTAAGATGCCTCACACATCGCAGATGCGCACGCCCTCACGGAGCGCGGCAATCTTATCGACATTCGTGGGGATGAACTCCTGGCCCACGTAGCCAGTGTAGCCGACGTCTAGCAGCGCTTGCATGATGGGCGGGTAGTTGATCTCCTGCGTGGGGCCGATCTCGTTGCGTCCGGGATTGCCGGCGGTATGCACGTGGCCGAGGTAGTCCCGATGTTGTTTGATGCGGCTAATCACATCCCCCTGCATGATCTGAACGTGGTAAATATCGAAGAGCATTTTCAAGCGCGGAGAGCCCACGGCCTGACACACGTCCACGGCTAGGTCCATGTTATCTGAGAAATAATCCGGGTGGCCTTTCATGGTCACGTCCACGCGGCTGTTCAGCATTTCCAGGCACAGGGTCACTTTCTTTTCCTCGGCAAAGCCCACGATTTTCTTCAACCCAGCGATCATGTTCCGCTGGCCGTCCTCAGTGGTGAGGCCCCGGCGGAAGCCGGAAAAGGTAATGACGCTGGGGCAACCGAAGGCCGCACTAGCATCAATGCTGGCCCGCAGTTTCGCGAGGCATTCATCATGCTCCTCTGGATGCGCGAAGCCTTTGGCAAAGCCGTGGCTGCCCGCAATGGCGCACGTTAGACCGTGCTGTTTGAGCATCGGCCAATGCTCTGGCCCGATCAATTCCACGCTGGCGAGACCCAGGGCGGCGGAGGCCTTGGCCAGCTCCTCCACGCTCATGGGATTGAAGCACCAATGCACCACGGATTGCTTGATGCGCCCGGCAGTGATCTTCCAAGCGGCATCGTCTGCGACCACGTTACTCGCTGTCAGAGCCACGGTGCTAGCGAGGGTGGAGTGGGTTAGGAATTGGCGGCGTGAGGTCATGGGGGAAATTTAGCGTCCGCGTTTGTTTTGAGGGCCAGCTCTGCGCTCGCCACCACCACCGCCGCCGTTAAAGTTGCCTTCAATCGTGGTCGGCTCCACTACCTCATGTTTGGCCATGCGGGCTAATTCGTCGATCCATTTAGCCGCATCTTTGTGACCCAAATGCTTTTTAATATGCTCTAACAAGGCATTGGCACCAGTCGTTTCGTTAATCATTTGGGCGCTGTCTTTGAGCATTCCCCACTCCATCATCGGCAGCTTCTCAGTGGCCATTAAGATCACAGCCTCTTCAGCGTTATTATTCGGATCCGCCTTATCATCGTTCTTGGCGATGGTGATGATCTTTTCTTCGACGGCCATGCGCTTTTTCCAGGCTGCGGTCACGTTGGCGGGGTCTTTCTTGGCACGATAATAAGGCAGCACTACGGTGTCATAGACCGCATCCATATTCAACGGCTTGTAGCTCCAGACCTGGGACTTATCCAGGGTGATGTCGAGCTTATAAAATTTGCCGAACACCGTGTCCGTCACCACATCGTGATCGAGTTCACCACGCATGGGACCCATTTTTTTGATGCTGTCGCTGAGGTTATCAAAGTAGGCGGGAATCTTCGCCACCACGGCTCCGTAAGCGGCTTCGGTGGTGGCACTGGTGGCTTGGATCGTGAGCACTAGCCACTGCGCTTGTTGTTGCAGCACTTCCTTGTAAAAAGGAGAATGAAACGAAGTTGTCCGCTGATCTTTACTCGTTTTCCAATCCGTGAAGTCCTTGCTGGTTTTCCCCTTATCTTCAAAGTCCACTTTCTTCTTACAATCGAGGAAGAGATCATAGGCTTTCTCTGGCGAGAGGGAGGCCGCTAGCAAGGCGGCTAGGGCCCCGCCGGATTGTTTGCCTTTGGCGCTGCCGAGCTGGGTTTGT
>JAYVOP010000359.1:0-3374 GCA_043757865.1 Verrucomicrobiales bacterium
GATCTCAGCCCGCGTGGCAGCCAATGGGCACCCTACCTAGCCGCCCCCGTGGCGGCATCCGGGGCCACTGTTTCCTATAGTTTATCCGGCAAACCCTGCCGGGACGAACTCACCCCCGGCATCCCCGTCGGGTGTGATGCGCCTAACTGGACCGTCACGCCGCCAGCAGACATCACCAAGGTGAAGTCATTGAAAATCGACTTTGGAGCCACCAAAATTTACCCTGGGGATAACCTCGTCATGCAGTGGCCCATGCGCGCTCCCATCAATGCGCCCACGGGTGGCCAAGTGGCCTGGAACTCCTTCGGCTACATAGCCGTGCGGGATGATGATAACAGCTCCCTGCTGGCCTCCGAGCCAATTAAAACCGGCATTTCTATCAAGCCCCCAGACCCCCCATTCTACGGCAACTTCGTCTGGAATGACGCCAACCAGAACGGCCTCCAAGACGCTGGGGAAAAAGGTATCAACGGCATCCGCGTGGAACTCTACCGGGCCGCCAGCAGCACACCGAACCTCGCCACGGACACCCTCATCGGCTTCACCACCACTAGCTATGACGGCACCCAAGACGGCGGCTATCTCTTCTCCGGCATGGGCCCGGGTAACTACTACGCCCTCGTGATCCCCGGCGGAGACTGGGGCCTCTCCATAGCCAACCAAGGCCCAGACGATGCCAAAGATTCCGATGGTGCGCCCACCTTCTACCAAGGTGGCCGGGCCGCCCTCTTGCCCGTGACTTCCTTGACTAACCTGGAAGACGACCGCACCTGGGACCAAGGTCTCATCGACCGCAGCGGCAAGCCCTCCGTCTGGGCCATGGTGGACGCGGGCAATGGCCTAACCCTGCTGGGAGGCCGCTTCCAGACCAGCCGCGGACTGTCCCGGAGGAACATCGTCCGCGTCTCCTCAGACGGTTCCCCAGACCCCACCTTTACCCCCGGCGGCGGCTTCGATGGTGAAGTGCGAGCCCTCGACAGGCTCAACGATGGCCGCATCCTCGCAGGTGGCACCTTCACCATGTTTAATGGCAATCCCGCAGCCTTCGGGGCCGCCCTGCTCAGCGCCAATGGCACCAGCATCACCCCACTCGCCAAGCCGGACGTCAACAACGTCCGCTGGGTCGGCGTGAGTTCCAGCGGCCTCTACATTGCCGGAGCCTTCAATAATATTGGCAGCCGCCCCGCCAAAGGCATCGCCCGCTACACTAGCAGCGGAGCACTAGACACCTCCTTCGATACCACCAACGCCGCCAACGCCACCGTCCACGCCGGAGCCATCCAGCCAGATGGGAAAATCATCATCGGCGGCAGCTTCACCAGCGTCGGCGGCATCCCCCGCAGCCATATCGCCCGGCTCAATGCCAATGGCTCCGTGGACCCCACCTTTGATCCCGGAGCCGGGGCCAATGGCGATGTCCTCAGCCTCAAATTCCTCAGCGATGGCCGCCTCATCCTCACCGGAAATTTCTCCAGCTACAACGGCCAACCCAGCCACGGCACCATGCGCCTCATGCCCAACGGCCAGCCGGATCCCACCATCACTGCCAGCACCCTCACGGTGGAAACGATCCAGACCAGCAACTAGGATTGCCTCCTTAAATGGAGGAGCGGCCGATAGTCCCACTGGATTCATCCCCAGGCCCCCAACGCCACTCGCTACCCGAATTGAGTCAGGAAAGGGCGCGCGGACTTGCAGTCCGCCGCACGGAATGAGCCCCCGCATGGGTAAGAAATTATCGGTAAAAAATTCCAACAAAGAAATTTCCTACCCATCCTTCTCTCACCGCGCGGCAAGGTTTAGGAAGATCGGCAATGCCAGCGGCACCCCCGCCACCCGCAGTCGCCCCCTCAGCGCCTACACCATCAGTCCAAGATCGGAATGCCTCAGTCCGATGTATGAAATTTCCCCAAAAGAGCATCCGATCTCGTGCTTTGGCCCAACCGGCCAGGAGATTCCAGCCCAGGGCTGAAGCGCTCGGGTTACCTTAAGCCCGTTTCGGCCCCGGTGCTCAGGGGGCTTTGGTAAGCCCTGCTCCATCGGCGGGCGCACCTAATTTACCGATTTTTCCAAGTGGAAATGGTCTTCCTTAGGATTCCATGCGGTGACGCGGTGCGGAGAAGATTTAACTTGTTGCCAGGGGGCGGGCCGCTAGTCTCACGGCATTCTTTCTGATATCAACTTCCATCCTATGCTTCGTCTCGCTCCTCTCATTTTCGCTGCCGTGTTCTGCATCGGACTCGCGCCTCTTTCCGCTGACGAGGCCAAGCCCCGCGTGGCTTCGCTGGATGCCCTGTTGGATGGCAACACCGTCTTCGATCTGACGCCGGAGGCCGCTGATAAGGCTTATGGGAAGCCCGCCTTCATGCGCTGGCTGTCCAATGACACGCACGATCACGCCCTCATCAAACGTCAGCCTTATAGCAACGTAACTCAGCAACTGACCCTAGCCGGGGGCAAGCTCAACGTGGAGGAGGTGAATCTGGAATTTGCCGAGGGCAAGCTGGCCCACGTCATTATGAGCGTGTGGAATCGTGCGGACTCCGAGGAGAAACTAACGGAAAAAACGTTCCCCACGCGCATCACGGAAATCACCGCGCTGCTAGACACGCAACTGGGCGTGAAGGGCGTGGATCAAGGCCTGGACCGTGCGAGTGCCGCTAAATTTAAACGCACCCAATGGCTGAGCCCGAAGCTGGCTGCGCAGTTAGAATATAGCTCGTCTAAGGACCACGGAGACTTCACGGCGGAGTTCATTCGGCTGCGCGTGGCGGCTCCGCCAAAGCGGGCGCAAGTAGGAGCCGTGGCCACGACCGGCGTGGCCCCTAACGTGACGAAGGCAGATCTGGTGAAGAACGTGCAGCGGGATGCGGCCACGGGCGAAACGTATATCAAAGGCGTGCCGATGGTGGACCAAGGCATGAAAGGCTACTGCTCCGTGGCCAGTTGCCAGCGGGTCTTTAATTACTACGGCATGCCCGTGGACGAGCATGAAATGGCGCAGGTAGCGCAGAGCGGAGCGGGCAGTGGCACCAGCAGCAAGAAGCTGATGGAAAGCCTGGATGCCATGGAAGGACGGCTGAAAGTGCGCTTTAAAAAACTCTATGATCTGGAGACAAACAAGGAATTCCAAGCGATGGTGGGCGACTATAATCGCGTGGCTCGTAAGCATAAGGTGAAAGTGATCGACGCCTGGTATAACGCGCAACTGGAGGAGATGGATCCGGCCACACTCAAGGAAGCGCGGAGCAAGGGGGGCGATCTAGCGAAGTTCCAACGGCAGATTTCTGAGAACATCGACAAAGGCGTGCCGCTGCTGTGGAGCCTCGTGCTAGGGCTCTACCCAGAGAACGGCAAGCCCGCCATGCAGAGCG
>JAYVOP010000360.1:0-12595 GCA_043757865.1 Verrucomicrobiales bacterium
GAATTACGCATTGCCAAGTCTAACGTCAAAATTGCTGATTTAGAATGGCGTTCGCACGTCGCAGCCATGGTGGGGGAGGTGGTCAAACGCTACCATGACGTGATCTTTACCTACGAACACAAAGCCATCCAGGCGGAGGCGATTCAGCTAGCGGAAAAGCTGCTCGAAGACAATACCAAGAAAAGCGCAGAAGGCGTGCTGGCTCCCAATGAAGTGCTGGTAGCCGAGGCGGGACTTTATCAACGGAAGGAAGAAGCGCTGGTGGCGGAGGGCCAATATGTGGAGCGGCAGAACGCGCTCCAATTGCTCTTTAAACAGGGCGATGACGAAAGCCCCAGCGTGCGCATTGAGCCTACCAGCAAGATGGAAGGCGCTGGCCCGGTGCCCACGCGGGCGGAGTTGCTGGCGTTAGCGAAGGACTCGCGCTACGACATCATGCAGGTGCTAGAGGTGGCCAAACAACGCCATTACCAAACGGATTATGCGAAGAACCAAGTGCTGCCGCGCTTGGATTTAGTGGCCAGCGGCGGTTATCATGGCTTGGCGGGAGATACGTCCAGCTCGTATAGCCGGGGCCTGGATCGGCAGGGGCCGGAGTGGTCCGTGGGCGTGAGTGTTTCCATCCCGTTAGGCTTCGGGCGCGCACGCGCTGCGGCTCGCGTGGCCCAGGCGCAAGAGTCGCAGGCGGCGGTGGATGTGGACCGCGTGCGGGCGCAAATTAGTTTGGAAATTGATACCGTGCTCAGTCGCATCGCTACCGACTCACAACGCGTGGAGGCTGTTGGCAAAAGCCGGGAGGCCGCAGTGAAGACGCTCGAAGGCGAAGTGAAACGCCAGCAAGAAGGCGTGAGCACCAGCTACCAAGTGCTGCAAATGCAGAAAGAATATTCCCTCACCCGCAGCCGCCAACTGGCCGCCCAGGCGGATCTCAGCAAAGATCACGTGGACCTGTGGCTCATCACCGGCCAGTTACTAGCCAAGCGTGGAATCACCGTCGTGTCTCCGGGGGATCTGGGTAAAGCCAGTGCCGCCGTGGAAGTGACTGCCAAGAAATAGCGCCATGGAAAAGTCCCCCTCAATGAGTCAGGGCATCCCGCCTCGATTAGCATTAATTTCTCGAATCAAATTGGGTCGAGACGCCCTGACTCCTTGGGTGTTCGTGCTCCTCATATTTCTCACCACGGCCCACGCCCAAGTGGCCGCCAAGGAAGGCATCACCAAGCCCTTCAAATCTGTTGTCATCAGCGCCTCCATGCGGGAAATCATCAGCCAGATCCACGTGGAGGAGGGCGACAAAATAACCGAAGGCCAAATGCTCGTTGATCTCCAAGCGGAGAAACAACGCCTAGCCGTGGAGCGCTACACGCAGATGCTAACCAAGGCGCAGTTTGATTTCAATGCCGCCCAGCGTTTGTATGAACAGAAGGTCTCTAGCAAAGACGATGCCCTCGCTAAGGAAGTCGAACTCAAGCGCCTGCAAGCCGAGCTGGGCATCGCCAAGGCGGAACTCACCGAGCGCGAAGTGCGCTCGCCTTTCAATGGCGTCGTCGTGCATAAGCTCAAGGAAGCGCGCGAGGCGGTCAATGAAGTGGACCCCATTCTCCAAATCATGCAGACGGATCAACTCCTGCTGCTCTACTACGTGGAAGCGCCCTACCTCTCCGTGTTAAAAATAGGGCAGGAACTCACGGTGCGTTTCCCTGAGTTAGTGCCCGTGGTCACGCGCAAGGCCAAGGTCAATTTCATTGATCCTGAGGTGGATTCCCGCAGCGGACTCTTCCGGGTTAGGCTCTTGCTGGATAACAAAGACGACGCTCTAAAGCCCGGTCTGCGCGTGCAGGCGGACTTCCCGGTGCTGCCCGTCACCAAGCCCTGATTTCCCCCTGACATGTCTGCCGATAAATCATCGCCCCCGCCCGCGTGGTCCTTTGCGGAGCTATCCAGCTTCGATGGCGAGCCCCGCCTTTACTGGCCGCGTCTGTGCGAATATGCACGCACGCGGTTAGGCGCGGAGGGATTCAGTTTCCTAGTGGAAGGTCGGGAGGCCGGAGCGGAGTTGCAGGTGCTGGCGCAAGCCCCGGCGGGTGCGGCACGTCGCATCGTGCTAGCGGGTTTCGTGCCGCAGATCCGGGAAGTGCGGGGGGCGGCTCTAACCCAATTCCCAGGCGGGTTTGCGGCGTGTGCGTTGGCAGGCGGAGACGGTCCGCAAGTCTGGGGCGTGGTGGAAACGAGCGGTAAACCGGCCGATCCCGCAGTGGCCAAAGAGATCATTTCTCTAGCGGAACTTTACCTCGCGCGACGTCGGGAACAACGCACGCAGGAACGCTTTTTAAATCTCACGGAAGTCATGGATCTGGGCTTAGCGCTGGGCGAGAGCCGCTACTTTGGCGAGGCTGCGCTGCGCATCTGCAATGCCGTGGGCGCGCAGTTAGGTGCCGCCCGGGCCTCGTTAGGCTGGGCGGAAGGCGTGGCTCTGCGGCTGCAAGCCACGAGCCACGGTGGAAAGGTGGCGCACAATTCTCAAGAGGCCCTAGCCATTGTTAAAGTGATGGAGGAAGCGATGGATCAAAACAACGAGGTGGCGCATCCCGCCTTGGACGGAAGCCCGGCCATCACGCGGGAGACGCGACAGTTTTCCAGTGCGCATGATGCCGAGCACGTGCTGAGCGTGCCGTTCCGCGTGGAGGATCAAGTGGTGGGCGTGCTGTGCGTGGAGCGCGCGGCGGAGGACGGGCCGTGGGAAACGGCATCGGTGAGTCGGCTGCGATTGTTAGCGGATTTAGCGGCACCGCGTTTGGAGGATCTGTATCGACAGTCAGGATGGTTCGGGAAACGGCTCTGGCGCAGCGTCCGACGTCGTTCTGCGCGCTGGTTAGGGCCGGAATATACGGGGTGGAAATTAGCTGGCGTCACCACACTGCTCACGCTGTTAGCGCTGAGCCTGATTCAGATCGACCACCAAGTGAAAGCGCCCTTCGTGCTCAAGACGGACGCCGCCGCACGCATCTCCGCACCCTTTCCAGGCTACATTGACGAGGTTTCCTTCCACCTAGGCGATGCCGTGAAACAGGGCGATCTACTAGTAGGTCTGGACCGCAAGGAGCTGCTCTTAGAAGAAGCCGACACCGTGGCCGCCGCCAGCAAGAACTCGCGCGAAGGACGCAGCTACATGGCCGAGGGCAAGCTGGCGCAGATGCAGGTGGCCTTTGCAGATCAAGCCACGGCGGAGACGAAATTGGCGATCATCCGGCATCGGCTCGACCTCACGCAGGTCAAAGCTCCGTTCGATGGCGTGGTGGTAGAAGGTGAACTCCGCGAGCGCCTAGCCGCGCCCGTGCAAGCTGGCGAGCCGCTGCTGAAGATCGTGCAACTGCGGGATCTCTACGGCCAACTGCAAGTGGACGAACGGGACATTCCCTATTTGGCTGCGGGCTTAGTGGGGCAACTTTCCTTTGCTAGTCGGCCCGACGAAAAATACTCCGTGAGCCTGGATCGCTTTGAGCCCGTGGCCGAAGCGCGCGCGGAAGGCACCACGTTTGCGTTGCGCGTCGGCCTGCATGGCGAGCCCCAATCCTGGTGGCGTCCTGGCATGAGCGGCGTGTGTAAAATGACCGCTGGGAAACGCAGCGTGCTCTGGGTCCTGGGCCATCGGCTCGTGGAAGCGCTGCGGCTGTGGTTGTGGGTCTAATCCCATGTCCATTTTACGGATCAGTACCCGAGACCTATTTCGCTAGCATTGTTTCCACCATCTGCTGGAGATCCTGCGGTTGGTAGGGTTTGGGTAGCACGGCTTGGAAGCCGTAGTCCATGTAGCGAGAAAGCACGGGGTCATCACAATAGCCGCTGCTAACGATGGCGCGGGCTTTGGGGTCCACTTGGAGGATGCGATCCAGCGCTTGGACGCCGCCCATGCCGTTAGGGATGGAGAGGTCCATGATGAGGAGTTGGTAGGGCGATCCTTGCTCCATGGCATCGGCATAGCGGGCAATGGTCTCTGCGCCATCTTTGGTCTGATCCACTTCACAGCCGATGGACTTGAGGGTGGCGCACATGAGTTGGCGGATCAGCGGCTCGTCTTCCAGAATCAACACGCGACGTGGTCCGCGCTCTGGCAGGACCGGGGAAATGATTTCCAGATCCAGGTGGTCTGGGCGGATCTCGATGATGGGCGGTTGGTAGGCGGGAATGCACACGGTAAAGGTTGTGCCCGTCTCCGCCTCAGAGCGCACGCTGATGGTGGCTCCATGCGCTTTAGCGATGGACTCGCATACGGTTAGGCCTAGGCCCGTGGCGTGGTCTTCATCTCGCGTGGTGAAATAGGGCTCAAAGACGCGGGCTTGATCTTCCAACGGAATCCCGCAGCCAGTGTCCGCCACCTCTAGCAATAACCAATCTTTCCTGGCCTGATCCGGCGTCAGGTCTATGGGTACGTCCAAGATGGAGCCCTCCGTGGCGGGGCGCAGCCGTAGCGTTACCGTGGCGGGAACCGTGACGGCTTGCTCTGCATTGCGCAGTAAATTATGCAGCAGCCGGAGGAACTGCTGACGATCCACCTCCGCCTGCATGGCTTGGGGGCTGATCTCGATCACATAGCTGACGCCTTCTTGGCGCGGCCAATCGTGGACCCATTCTTTAACTAAGCGGCCAAAGTCCGTCACTTGTTTCACGGGCACGCCACCCCGCGCAAAGATCAGCAAATGCTGCACGAGGCCTTGGGCCTGCAATGTGGCTTGTTTGGCGGTGAGCAATTCCGCGTGGCCGGGTGCTGCTGGGGTGGTCTGAATTTCTGCTAGGGAAAGATTGCCGAGCAGGACGGTGAGGAGGTTATTGAAATCATGCGCAAAGCCCCGCGCCAGCAAGCCCAGAGATTCCAGTTTCTCCATTTTCCGGCCTTGTTCTTCCTCACGCTTGCGCACTGTAATGTCCCGAACCAAAGCCAGGAGGCCCTCGCCAAAGGGATTGAGTTGCACCTCGAACCATTGCTGCGTGGCCTCAATCTCCATGGCAAACGTGCGCGTCTGCCGTTTGGCTAACGCTTGGCTGAACTCATAGTAATACCGCTGATGCACCGAGGGCGGCAGGCAATCCCAGAGCACGCGCCCCACTAACTCCTCCCGTGGAGCCTGCAATACGGCCGCCGCTTGCGGATTTAGATAAGTTAGTTTCCACCCAGCATCCAGCGCCACCATGGGGTCTGCGATGCTCTGCACGAGGCCAGATAACTGCTGCCAAGGCGCAGGCGCAGCCAGCGTCCCGCCCTCAAGGCTCACCGCTAGTTGATGAAATGAAACCACGATTCCCGCCAGCGTGCCATCCGCTTCCCGGATCGGAGCGGTGTGATCTTCCACCATTTCCGGCAGCCCATCCCGCCGGGTGAGCACCATGGTGCGCGGCCCAGGCTTGACTCCTGTGGGCAAGATCTTCAGGGCTTCCCCCTCAGGGGTGGCGATTTTAAAAACTTCCGCCAATGACCGTCCTAACGCCTCCGTGGCGGACCAGCCCGTGAGCCGCTCTGCCACCTGATTCACGAACGTAATCTGGCCCAGCAAATCCGTGGCAATGACGCCCTCTGGCAGGCTCGCCAGCGTATTTTGTAACTCCACGTGGGCCGCCACTGCGGTACTCTGGGCAGTGTGCCGCGCCACGCAGAGTTCGATGAGGTTGGGTAATTCTTGCTCATGGAAGGGCTGGATCAGACAGCCGTAGGGTTGCGTCGCCCGTGCCCGGGGGATCGCGTGCTCATCTCTATGGGAGGCCAGATAAATGACGGGGATCCCGAGCATTTGCAGATCCCTCACCATGGCCCAGCCCCCGGGAGCATCCGCCAAAGCGGTGTCGATCAAGGCCAGCCCAGGTCGGTCCGAACGAGCCACCCGCAAGGCCTCTGCCATCGTGCGCACCATCCCGCAGACGCCATAACCCAGCTTCACCAGCGTGGTTTGGAGGTCACGCGCCAGTAGCGCCTCGTGCTGCACGAGGAGGATACGGAGGGGATTCATGTGGTTTTGTGGAAAGTGCGGAATATTTTATAAAACTTGATATTCCAGTAAATAAAGATAATTACGCTAAATTACAAGCTGGAATTTTGATAAAGTGTTACAGAGCGCAGGAGATGTTTCCGCAGATTTGAACGCTCAAGCAGGAACCGGCGCCTCAGGGGATGGGGAGGGAAATGAAGTGTCCGTGATGGGACACAGTTGGCAGATTTGGCAGGGGATGATTTCTAAAAAAGGTTCCGCAGTGGGCATCCGCAAAGGAAAGTTGATAGGTATCGCTGGCATTGGAATCACCCGTCGTGAAGGTGACCACGCCTAGGTTTACAGCATAGTTAGTAGCAATGTGACACGGCGGCGCATTGCTAGATGCGAGCACCGCCCCGCCATGGCCAAAGCTCACCAACCGCACCCCACCGGACTCTTGGAAAATGAACAACCGCTCGGTCCCGTGGGCCAGGGTAGCGGCCAATGGTTCCGGCGGTGGTGGCGGCACCATCACCCCCGCCACGGAATCCCGCACCACGCCTGCTTTGCTTTCATTGCTCGTAAAGCTAGCCATTTCCACCCCAAAGTAATGGCAGTCCAGCGTGCGCTGAATCCCCCCCGGCAGCGCTACCACTAACTGTAGCTTATCCTCGCCCGTGCGCACGGCAGTGTAAGTAAACGCGATGACCTCCGTTTGCCCGCTTTGCAGTAACGATCCCTCCGTCGCACTGGTAAATGCATACTTGCCCACATTCGCTCCCACATGCGCCTCGGTGCTCGTGCCACTCACGGACCACGGAGCCTTGCCCCCCGTTGGCAACGTTTCCACCACATACCGATAAAATTTCCCCGTCTCCGCCGCAGCATTCACTTGGTGCAGCCACGCTCCCGCCCCAAATTCCCGACTGCTGGCCACGGCGCTCCAGTTCACTAGATCCGTGCTAGCCTGGAGCCGATACGTTTTCCCTGCCTCTCCCGGGAGGCTCACCTGCATCGCCCGGATGGGCTGCACGGCCTGCGGCAATGGGAGTTGGGCCCCGCCCCATACGGTCAGCACCCCTGCCACGGCCAACATCCAGCACCCCCGGCGGGCCGGGCAAAAGACGAGGAGAAATGCATGCATGGTTCGTGTGAGTGAGAGTTAGGCCGGAAAAATACTCCAAGTGCCCAACCTTTGGCAAGATCAATCCCAGCGGAACTTTACCCCCCAAGCCAACCACGCCTGGAGTGCCACACCGTGGCGGATTTGAATCCGATTTGGATCTACAAAGAGTGCTCGAGCATTCGTGGTTGAGTCGGTTTGGTTTCCATGCACCGTGGCGGCCTTATGAAAAACCCGTTCATCCCTATTATCGTGACTTTGGCTGCGGCAACGCTCGCCGCGACCTGCGTAAGAGCGCAATCAGACCCCGCTAACGCCTCGAGCGCACGCTCGCAAAACCTGCTCCGCAATGGTTCGTTCGAGGGCGGGACGCTCTACTGGCACCAAGTAAACGCACCGGACCAGACGCTCGTGAAGGATGCGGCGGTGGGAGAATACGCGCTGCGGATTGCCAAGGGGAATGTGATGAGCGCTCCGTTTGTGGCGGAACGCGAGCAGCCGATGACCGTATCTTTTTTCGTGAAAGGTGCGAAGCCGGGCCGCGTGGGCGTGCAGATGCCGCCGAGTGCGCGCGAGCCGGGCACGCAGGCCAAGCGCCTGTGGATGCGGGAGGCTGAACAGAGCGCGGACATCACGACGGAATGGAAGCGCGTTTCTTTTACATGGAATGCGGATGTGCCGCAGGATGGCTTTTGGCCGAACCCGCATTACTTGGTGCAGATCGGGGGTTACGATTCACCGATCACGATTGATGGTGTGACGGTGACGAAGGGCAAGGAAGGCACGGCAAAGTATGTGCCGCGTGCGGCGGTGGAGGTCGTGGCGGAGTGCGCAAATCTTACGGGCTGGAGCGGAGCGGCGGGCAATGCCTTCGAAAAGGGCGCGACAGCGCAGATGGTCGCGCACGTATCGAATCCTGGCTCGCAACCACGTGAGGTCTGGGTGCAGTGGCAGCTTGTGGATTACGACGGTGCGCTCCCACTGTCTAAGGCTGTGAGTAAGAAGGTGACCATTCCGGCGGGCAAGACCTTCTCCGAAACGACACCGCTCAAGCTCACTGCCACTGGCTGTGTGCTAGCACGACTCAGCGTCATCGGAAACAATGAAGGAACCACAGGCGACACCGTGCTGGACTCTGCCGATTTCCCGCTTACCACCTTGCCCTACCCGAAGTCCGCTACCAAGCCCGATTTCCGCGAGCGGTTCGGCGGATCGTTCGCTGGGCGGGAGGGAATGTTGCAGAAATACCAGCGGATTGGCTTCGGCTGGACGCGGTGGTTTCCAGAGACGAAGTGGCAATTTTTCCAGCCGAAAAAGGACGCTCCATTTGACTGGCATGATGCAGATTTCCAGCTGGCCGCACGCTATGGTGTCTCGCAACACGTCGTGCTCTATGGCTGGCCGGAGGGATTGATGGATAAGGAACACAGTGGTCAGCCGCTCCCACTGGATATGAAATGGAGCGCGGAGGATGCACGTTGGGACGACTTCAGCATCGAGACCGCGTGGGATAAATTTGTAAAGGCAGCGGCAGTGCATTTTCGTGGTAAGTCCATCATCTTTGAAATCGAGAATGAGCCGGAGTTCGACAGGTGGGACAAGTTCCACGCGGAGTATGCAAAGTTCACGATCCGCACCGCCAAATTGATCCGTTCCACGGATCCGAAGGCGAAGATCATGGTCAATAATGTCTATGGCGTTCCCAGCTCGGTAAACGCTGCGTTCTTCAAAGTAGGCGGGCTGAAGTGGATTGATGTCGTTTCCTGGCATGACTACCACGAGGGGTGGTTGAGCGATGCGCAGGGCATCAAGCGGATGCGGCAAAACATGGACGAGGCGAGCGGAAAGAACGTAGAACTGTGGTTCAACGAAGGTTGGGCGTTCACGAATACCGCAGTGGATGAACCCATCGCCTGCACGCATCTAACCAGCGCGCAGAGTACGAACGCCATCATGGCTAGCACGGTGGAAATGACCATCGCTGGGCAGGAAAAGACGATCCTCTTTCACACCGGTTACGAGGACCACGGGCAGAGCTTTTGGGACTACAGTGGGCCGGGGACGCTGCTCTGGGATTGGTATGGCTTCCCGCTGCCGCTGGTCTCCGCATGGAATGTGCTGAGCCACCACATCGGTGTTAGTGACCGCGTCGGCTTCGTGCGTCCGCCCGGCGCTAACTTGGCTATTTTCCAAGACTTGCGGAACCATCGTGGCGTCATCGTGGCGTATGCGGATCGGGATGCAAAGGAGGATGCGGTGGTGGAACTTCCATTCCCTGGGCTAACCAACGAAGACAACATGGGCAACCCGACACCGCTCCCGCAAAAGCTCACGCTGAGTAAAACGGGCCGCTGCGTTTTCCTCTACGATGGCAAGACGACGGGCGCAGAATTTCTCAAGAAACTCGAATCGCTCGACCGTAAGAACGCCAGCTTCGTCAGCACTGGTGCATTGCCGACGTGGAATCTGCCACCGACGTGGGAAGGCAAAACGAAAGGCGACAGCGATGGTAGCGTAGCACTAGCCGAAGGGAAACCGATTTGGAAACTGGAGCAACTGTGGCCGGCGGATTGGAAAAAGCGCGAAAACTTCCGCCCGATGGTGTGGACTGGGACGGACTGGAATGTGAAGGAAGGCGGCTTCGGCGGACAGCCTGGTGCGAGCTTGAAAGATGGGGCACTCAACTTCGGCACACGGGCACCACACGGCCCGGACAACGATCGACATCTGCGCACCGCAGGGCTTACATTCGTCGCACCTAAGGCAGGCACCTACTCACTTCATGGCACGGCTTCGGCACGCATGTGGGACTCGAAAAACAAGACCACACTGCTGGTATTGAAAAAGAGCCAGACTAGCGTGGAGCAGGTCGGGGCGCTCAGTATTCCAAATGAAGGCCAAGTGCCGTTCGAAGGGCAGAACTTCGTACTAGCACTAGGTGATGAGTTGACCCTGCTGCCTGAAATCGACGGCATGTTTGCTGGCGGTGACTGCAAGCTACATGGCCTTTCCATCATCCTGGGAGCAGCGGGTGCTGCGACGCCCCATGACTAATCCGAGCGGACTTTGGAGGCTCGGGCGCGAATTCCGCGCAGCCAGCAGAGGCCTCGGAACTCGGCTGCTATCGGAAGTTCCGCCCTGCCGGGATCATTCCAAAATAAAGGTTGTGATTCCTATCTCTCAGTTCAAGAATCTTCGCGCTCGCGCCCTCCTAACTACCCATGAAAACCACGCTTTCCCTTACTGATCTTGCCCATTCTGTCATCGCGGTGCCACCGCTTTGTCGCCACGCGGACCTCTCGCTAAATACGGCTGCGAATCTGCGCCAGATCCAATACCTGGAGCAGGGTGGATGCCGGATCTTGCTCTATGGAGGCAATGCGAATTTGTATAACACCGCCATTTCGGAGTATCCGCAGTTGCTGGATGAATTGGCCGCAGCGGCTGGCCCGGAGACGTTGGTGATTCCGGCAGTGGGGCCTTATTACGGCACGTTGATGGATCAGGCCAGCCTCTTTCGCAGTCGCGCTTATCCTACGGTGATGATCCTGCCCACGCTCTCGCCCGCTAGTCCAGCGGGGGTGGCCACCAGTGTACGGCATTTCACGGATAAGGCGGGCATTCCCGCCGTGATGTATATCAAAAATGACGGCTACACCACCGTGGAGGATGTGGCGAGGTTGGTAAACGATGGTTGTATTTCGTGGATTAAATATGCCGTGGTCCGCCCGGATGAAGCTGACGATCCTTTCCTAAAGGATCTCGTGCAGCAGGTGAATCCGAGCATGATCGTCAGCGGCATGGGCGAACAGCCCGTGATCTGCCATCTGCGTGATTTTAAAATTGGCGGCTTTACCTCTGGTTGCATCTGCGTGGCTCCGCAGCTCTCCATGGACATGCTAGCCGCAGTCCAGGCGGGTGACTGGGCCCGGGCGGATGAGATCCGCAAAATTTTCCTCCCACTGGAAACTCTGCGCAATGACCATGGCCCCATCCAAGTGCTGCATCACGCGGTGAGTCTGGCGGGCGTGGCGGAGACAGGGCCGCACCTGCCGTTGCTGTCAACATTACCTGACACGTTGTTAGGAGAAATCCAGGCGGCGGCTGCGGTACTGGCAGCGGCTCACTAGGGCTGGGCTTTAAAGAGTGCGCCGTTGTCTAGCCAGAGGCTGGGTTCCTGCTCCAGAGCCGTAAAGACGAGCGCCTGCGGATGCCGCCCTGCGGGCAGTGGCCAAGTGTGTAACAGGGTGCGGGTGGGGGCGCAGACGCTGAATCGTGGCTGCGCACCATTTTCTGCGATGTAAAATTTCCCGTTAGCAGCAATGGCTAGGTGCTCTGGGTGGTCGAAGGTGCCCTCGTGGTGAATGGGATTGAAATGCCCGTCGCTGGTGAAAGTGATTTCAGTTAGGCTATTACCGCTGAACATCCACAGCGTGCCGTTAGGATCATAGGCGGCAGCGCGTGGGGTGGGGAAGTCCGGGAGGGACTGGCGGGAGGTAATGCGGCGGGTGCGGAGGTCGATGATGAGAAGCGCGGACTCGCGGGTTAGGCAGCAGACCAAGGTGTCTTGCCAGATGGCGGCTCCGCCGAGTTTGGGTAGGGTGGCGGTGGCGGCATCTAAGATCGGCTCCTCCGTGGCCGCAGGCGGAACGGCGGAGAGTAGCTGCGTGGAGGGTTGGAACATCACGCGCAGTTCCCTCGCAGGGTAGGAAATGGCGTAGCTGCGGGCGGCATCCGCAGCATCTCTGACGAGGTAGGTGTCTGGCGAAGCGGGGGAGGCGGAAGTGGCAATGACCAATGAACAAACCCCAATAACCAAGGAATGACGAATGCTCAAAGGCGAATGACCAAAGGATTTCACTTTGAGCCATTCCTTGGTCATTGGGAAATTAGTCATTGGTCATTGGCCGCTAGGCCTAAACTTACCAGAAGAGTTCGATGATGAGGATGGCCACAATGTTGACCACTTTGATCATGGGATTGATGGCGGGGCCAGAAGTGTCCTTGTAGGGATCTCCCACGGTGTCCCCGGTGACGGAGGCTTTGTGGGCTTCGCTATGTTTCCCACCATGGTTGCCTTCTTCGATATATTTCTTAGCGTTATCCCAAGCCCCGCCGCTGGAGGTCATGGAAATACCCACAAATAAGCCGGTGACGATGGTGCCGACTAACATGCCGCCGAGCGCTTCTGGCCCCAGGGGTTTGATGCCCGCCATCACCAGCACGGCCACCACGGGCAGCAGGGCGGGGATAATCATTTCCTTCAAGGCTGCCGCCGTGACGATGTCCACGCAGGCACCATAGTCTGGCTTCTGGCTGCCATCCATGATGCCGGGGCGCTCGGCCTTCTGGCGGCGGACTTCCCGCACCACGGCGGCGGCGGCTTTTTCCACCGCGCCCATCGCAAAGGCGCTGAAAATGAAGGGCAGCAGGCCACCGAGAAAGAGGCCGATGAGGACGTTAGGATTCTTTAAAGAGAACGCCAGCTCCACCGCATGACCCGCCACATGGC
>JAYVOP010000361.1:0-3362 GCA_043757865.1 Verrucomicrobiales bacterium
TTTAAAGCAGTCCACATCCCCATCTTTTTCTAAAATGCCATTCAGCGCGACGGGCACGTTACCCGCCGCCACGGTGGCGGTGTTGGGCGTGTCGTTAGGTTCGGTTTCCAGAGCGTTACCGCCCGCCAACGTCCGAAACAGATTCGGGGTGGGCGTGCCTGCACTAGCATGGTAGAGAAAGGAGGCCTTGTCCGCAGGCCCCGTGATCGTTTGCTGATCTGGCACATCGGGCGGCAAGCCTAACAGGCGGGCGGTGATGGCCTCCCCCGGTGGACCTCCGGCGGGATACACGCCAGCCGGGCGGAGAAAGTCGCCAATGCTGAGCTGGTAAGGGATGCGTTTACCACTGATGGAGGGCAGGAGCGGTTTCACGCTGACGTAAAGTGGGCCCTCGGCGGGGGCTTTGATGCTGAGGTAAGGATCAGCTAGCAGCAGCGCGGTGTCATCGCAGGAGGCCAGGGTTTTGCCAGCGGCATCCCGCACGGAGAGGATGACTTCCGTGCCATCATCATTTTCCAAGGCGAGACGGGCACAGGCGATTTCCGCACTGAGAAGCTGGCCCGCTTTGACTTCGATTTTAAATAAGTCTTCGTCATCGCCTAGCAGGTAGCCGTTGACGGTGGCTGGCCCCGGCAGTGCTTCGGCGGTCTCCAGCGTGTGATTGAGCTTTGATTTGTCCGGTGGCTCTAGTTCTTGATAGGTCGTGAGTGCGCCCACATAGAACGGCATGACTTCTGCGATGCCATAGTCTGTGTAGAGCCTCAGATAATGCACGCCGCATGGACAAGTGGGGCTGATGCTGATGTTGGCCAGCGCTCGGGTGCCTTGGTCTGGCTTGCCTTCGTCACTGTCGATGGCGGAAATTTTGTTGACAGCAATTTGGTCTGTGTCTGCACAGAGGACGCCTTGGGGATGGAACAATTTCGCGCCCCGAAAAGTCACCTCCACGGTGGCTCCCCGATGCCAGCCGAAGGGCGTGATCCCGCTGACGCGCGGCATGCCAGGGTAAGCGGGCACGGCGGCTAGAGCCGTGGTGGCGAAGGTGAGGAGGAGCAGACTAGCATGGCGCAGCCAAGCCTTGGTGGGCTGCGGCAGGGGGGGGCGAACCAAGGCTAGCGCTTCCACACTCACGTTAGGAAAGAATCCCTTTGATGACTTCTCCGCCGTCCACAATCTCGATGGGCCGCGGGCCGGGGGCGAGGAGTTCCTTGTCGGCATTGATCCCGAGCTGGTGATAAACGGTGGTCATCAGGTCTTCCACTTTCACGGCATCCCGCTCGGGCTCGGTGGCCGTGGCATCCGTGCTGCCATAGACATTTCCTCGGGTGATCCCGCCACCAGCAATCATCCCGGACCACACGCGCGCGAAGTGATCCCGGCCCGCCGTGACATTGATCTTCGGCGTGCGGCCAAACTCGGACGTGACCATGACGATGGTAGAGTCTAGCAAGCCCCGTTCATCCAAATCGCTGATGAGAGCCGCTAAGGCTTGATCCAGCGCGGGCATCTTCTTTTTGTTCTGATCGGCAATGCCATTGTGGTGATCCCAGCCATCATAGGCCACAGTCACGAAACGCACGCCACCTTCCACCAACCGACGTGCTAGTAAGCAACGCTGACCGGGCTCTGTGATGCCATATTTCTCCACTGTGGCCGTGGATTCCTTGGTCATATCAAACGCCTCGCGCGCCTTCGGGCTGCTGATCATGGTGTAGGCTTGTTGGTAAAATTCATCCATGGCTTCGATCATGTCAGAATGCGTGTCCATCTGCCGCAGATGGTCCTCCACGGCCACGCGCAGGCTCTTCCGACGCTCGAAGCGTGCCTCGTCAACGGCACCCGGCAGCTTCAAATCCCGTACTTTAAAGTTGCCGCCTGCCGGATCACTCCCCACGCCAAACGGGCCATACTTCGCGCTCAAGTAACCCGTGCCGCCCTCCAGCTTCGCATCCGGCACGCCCACGTAAGCAGGCAATCCATGGCGCGGGCCGAACTCATGACTGACCACCGAACCGATGCTCGGATGCTTCACCGCAGGGCTTTGGCGGTAGCCCGTAAACATCGTATAAGTCGCGCGGCCATGGTCCGCCTCTTTGCCCGTCATGCTCCGGAGCAGCGTCACTTTATCCAAGATTTTAGCCATGTTAGGTAAGTTCTCACTCAACGTCACGCCGGGGATGCAGGTCTTCACTACGCCCAGTGGTCCGCGATACTCTAGCGGAGCCTCGGGCTTAGGATCCCAGCTCTCTTGGGCGGACATCCCGCCACCCAGCGTCACGTGGATCACACTCTTGGCGCGGCCTTCTTTGCTCTCGTAAAATTTCTGTTCCCCCCGGGCAGATTCCATGCGCAGCATTTCCCCCAGGCTGAGGCCCAGACCGCCGAGGAAGCCCACCTTGAGAAAACTCCGCCGCCGCGTTAGGAAATGCGCGGGGTCTTCAGGCCAAGTGAGGGTGTCTTTAAAGAGATGATTCATAACGATGCAGAGGTGAATGATGGTGGCCGCCAAAGTAGCCTCCAGTAAGCCTCAGACTATCCCCGTGTGTGCGGGGAAACGCGGCGGAATGCGGGATGAGGGCACTCTAAAAGCACGTCCCGACTACGGCTCACGCACGCCAAGACGCTGGCGGAGAGAGACTGCCGCACCTAGTGGATAGCCTAACGCTCTCCGTGATATTGCAGGGAGAAGAACGCGCCTTTGAAGAGTGCTTTGCGGGGTTTCTTTTCGGTGGCACCGCGCGTGGCTACGAGACTGGGATTAGCCACGGGGACCGCTCCGGGCGCGGGCTTCGGCAGAGCGTTGAGGGAACTGTAGGTGGCGGCTAGCGGTGGCGCAGCGGAGTTCGTGGAGGCCACAGTGTCTGTGGAAAATTTCGGTAAGGCAATGGGGGTTGGGCGCGCGGCTACGTCGTCCTCACTGGGTTCGATGACGGGGCCATCGAAGTGCGCCACGGTATGCACGAGGCTTGAAGTTTGCCACGTGCTAGAGTTGGGGGTGATGATGAGGCTGTTAGGCCCAGTGGCGGACTGGCCAGTCACAGGCAGCGTGGGATGCCGCGTGTCCCAGTTCACGCCAGCTCGGCTGGCCACCGTGCCTTCATTGAGAATGATAAACTCTGACACTGGCAAGCCCGGCACGTAACGAGGCACCGCATTCAGATGCACGGTGTAGCCGCGCATGGTGCCGTAGTTGTTGATCGTCGTCGTCCTCACTGCGCTCTGCGCTAGCGCGGTCGTGCTGGTGGGCGTGAGGCTGGCGCGGCCAGCAGCGGTGATCCGCAGGGCTCCGTGCGTGGACTCTAGCACGGCGGCATCGCCAAAGCGGGCTTCGTTTTGCACGGTGGTGCCAAGGACCGTTAAGT
>JAYVOP010000362.1:0-3351 GCA_043757865.1 Verrucomicrobiales bacterium
ATGACGCCCGTGTCTCCGAGATTGGGCAGGATGTCGATGATGACGAGGTTGCGCATGATGACGCCGGAGGGATTCGTGAGGGTGAGTTTGTAGTCGGCCTTGCCGCCGGGGGTAGTTAGGCCCTTGGAGGGGAATGCGGTCCAGGTGGCGTCCAGTTGGCCTTTGACGAGCATCTCGGAGTTGATGCCTGCGGAGCCTCCAGCGGTGAGCACGGGGGTCCAGGTTTCGGTGGTGGCGCGTTGTTCGGCCATGTTGCCATTGCCATCGAAGTCCGTTCTGTCCTGCTCAAAGGCCCAGTAGCCTTTGGCATTTGGTTTCCAATTTCCAAAGACGCGGGACCGGTAGTTGCCATTGGCGGTGGTGTTGGCGATGCGGGCATCGAAATAGAGATTAATCGGACGCCAATTTCCGTCTGCGGGAATGACTAGGGAATTACCCGTGGCGGCAG
Organism: Verrucomicrobiales bacterium; assembly: GCA_043757865.1. Lineage (GTDB taxonomy): Bacteria > Verrucomicrobiota > Verrucomicrobiia > Verrucomicrobiales > V1-33 > JAGNEJ01. Next base: position 449 of record JAYVOP010000362.1, read on the forward strand.
TCCACGACCAGCGGACCAGAGTCTGGCCGGTGCCCTCGAAGTTATTGACTTGCTGGAATACAGCGGGCGGGCGGCCCGCACCTTCATAGCCATATCCGGTAAAGGTGACGTTGCCCACATATTGGATTTCTTTAGGCAGGAGGACGCCGATGACGGGATCCGTCATCGCTAGGGCGCTGTTATCATTGACCTGGATCTGGGCTCCGTAGCGCACGATGTCGCCTTTCTCATGCGGGGCGGTAGGGCTATCGATCCAATGTGCGAGGTTATACCGTGGGGCGAGTCCGATGATCTGGAGATCCAGGTCGTGGCGGGCGCGCATCTCGGCGGTGTTGCTGTTGGCATCCCAGTCTTCCACATCGCGCTCGAACCACGAGCCACCCTTCCCGTTAGGAGTCCAGTTGCCGAAGGCCGTGCTACGGTAATAGCCGTCGGTGGTGGCGGCTGCGATGTTGGCATCGAAACTGAGATACAGGTTCCGCCAATTCCGCTGATAGGGAATGGTGAGCGGGTTCCCGGTGCTGGCGGACCAGGACCAGCGGACGAGGGTGCGGCCCGTGCCTTTCCAGTTATTGATCTGGGTGAATTTAGGCGCGGGGCTGCCCGCATCGGTAAAGGCTTCACCAAAGACATTGGCGCTGCCTGCGTAGGAAAGTTCGGCGGGGAGGAGCACGCCTAACGAGGGATTGGCCACGGCGGTGCTGCTCTGCGCATTGATGCCAAAAGCGATGGTGTATTGCACGCGGGAACCCGCCTGGTAAGGGGAGGAAGGGCTGCTGACGTAGTGGTAAAAAGTGAAGCTAGGGGCGGGCGTGTCCATGGTCACGCTGGCGCAGGAACTCTTGGTGGCTTCATTGGTGCCAGTGACGGTGGCGCAGTTCTGGAGGGTGCGGCCAGCGGCATAGAGGGGATTGGCCGGATTGACGATGCGGGTGTAGTAATACAAATAGCCGCCTTGGTTATCTGGGTGGAATTTTCCCCCGCCCGGCACGGTGCCGTAATTCCATTTCATGGCCGTGATGTATTCGTTACTAGCTAGTCCTAACGAGCTAGGATAGAACCATTGCCCGCCATCTCCGGTGTTGTAGAGTGGGCCGGAGCCCCACTGGCGGTAGCTGCCATTGAGGTTCGTTTTATAAGAAACGGTGACGGCATTACTGGTGTTAGGGAAATAGTCAGAGAGGAATTCCGTGAGCATGGTGCCGGAGGCGAAGATGTCTTCGATGACGTAGTTAGAAATGTTCTGGCCGATGCCACCAGTGTTGCCATGGGCCACAGCCCAGGACATGTAGCCGTAGTTGGCGTCCAGGGTCGAGTCACCTGCGGATTTGTTAATACTCATGCCTTTGACAAAGCCAGGGAGGCTGGGGGCGTTGATGCCAGTGATGAACACCTGCTGGGAAAGTTGGGATAGAGAGTTGGGGGCTGTGAAGGTCGCCCGCACTGACACCTTGGTGTTCTCCGGAGTAGTTTGGAGAAAACGTACATTTAAAAACACGTCCCCGGTGGAGCCAGCGGGCAGAGGATCGACGAACGTAAAGAGGGCTTGGCGCAGTGAGGAATCGTAGTTGGTATTGGTGGTGTGGATGCTGCCCGTGAGGCTAGTGGCTTCTAGCTCTGCGGGGAGGAGGACTTCGATGGTGGCATTGCTAGCATTGGTGGTGGTGCTGGCGCAATTATAGCGCAGGCGGATGCGGGCCTCTTGGTAGTCCCGGATGCTGAGCGTGGTGGAATCCACGCTAGCATCAATGCGGAGGATGTCCGTAACCGCTAGGGCTGAGACCGTGAGGCTGACCCATAACAAAAGCAGTAAGCTCCAGCTAAGGATGACGCGGTGAGAGAAGGAAGGGCGGGACATAGGATCAGTTCAGTTAAGGGCGGCGTTCGCTGTCTTGATGGCGGGGGCGGCTACATGGCCTTGGATTTGCAACACGGTGGGCACTGGGGCATTGCTGTGGATGGAGATTTTCCGTTGGAAAAGATGGCCAGTTTCCGGGGCTGTGACGGCTAGGGTAATGGTGGCCATGCCGCCCTGGGGGATTATTTCCCGTGGGCTGCGCACCACTTCACAGCCTGCATCCAGGCCGATCCAGGAGATTTTTAGCGGCTCCTTGCCAGAGTTCGTAAACTCCACTTGGCAGGTCTTTGGTTGGCCCGCAGGCAGGGTGCCTAGGTCCATGATTTTTTGCCGCAGTTCTAGCATGGGGGCACCGGGGTGGGCCACTGCGCTCGCCTTCGCCTGAGCTTCCTTTTCAGACGGGGAGGTGTCCTCCCCATGGGACACGGGATGATTGACTAACGCGGCGGTGGCGGCATGCTTTTCAGGATGCAGGGCGGCTTCCACGAAGGCATTGACGGGGCGCATTTCGGCGTAGTAGCCGATGAGGATTTGATTGCCCGCCATGAGCTGTGGGAGCTTGGAGGAGTTGGCAAAGGCTTGGTTCGCTACGTGGAGTTTGCGCGCAGCCAGGATCTGCTCCGCTGCCCAGGGGCCATGCGTTATTTCCGCCAGTGCCCAAGCGGCTGCGCCTAGATAGTTCTCTGCGGTGGCGCGGACGGCTGCGCCCGTGGCCGGGTGGGTGCCTGCGAGCAACGCTTGGGACAGCAGCGCATACTTGCTAGGGTCTGCTTTGAATAAGCAGAGCATCACGTGCTGCACCAGACGGCCATTATCATCCCGCGCCCCGGGCAGGAGGGCGATGGCGAAGTCTGGGCCACGTTGTTTCACGAGCGCTGCCAATACGGCATGATATTGACGGCAATAATCGCAGGTAAAATCGGTGAGCACGGCGGCAAATTCCGTGGCCTGCGGACTCCCTAACAGCGGCAGCTCCGTGGGGTGAAAGATGACTTTGCCCTGGGCTAGGCCTAGCAGGGGCGGGCCCACCGGGCGGATAGCTTCC
>JAYVOP010000363.1:0-3332 GCA_043757865.1 Verrucomicrobiales bacterium
GGGCGGTGCTGTCTTGCAGTTTCTTGAGCAAGTCGGGGCTGATGGTTAGCAGATCGCAGCCTGCGAGTTCGGTGATCTGGCTGAGGTTGCGGAAGCTAGCACCCATGACTTCCGTGTGGTGGCCGAAGTGTTTATAATAGGTGTAGATCTGATCCACAGACTGTACGCCGGGGTCGGCTGCGCCTTGGTAGTCGATGCCAGTATCCTTCTTGAACCAGTCATAAATGCGGCCGACGAACGGGGAGATGAGCTTGATCTTGCCCTCGGCACAAGCCACGGCTTGGGCGAGGCTGAACATCAGCGTGAGGTTGCAGTTGATGCCTTCTTTTTGCAGCACCTCGGCGGCTTTGATGCCTTCCCAGGTGGAGGCGATTTTAATCAGGATGCGCTCTTTGGCAATGCCCTCGGCTTTGTAGAGGGCAATGAGTTCGCGTGCTTTGCTCAGCGTGGCGTCGTAGTCAAAGGACAGGCGGGCGTCCACCTCGGTGGAAACGCGGCCCGGGACGATCTTTAAAATTTCCGTGCCGAAGAGGATGAGAATGCGGTCGATGGTGGCCTCCACGCGCTTGGCACCAGTGAGGGAGCCCGCTTGGTTTTCCTGCACGGCTTGATCGATGAGGAATTTATACTCCGGCTTCTGCGCAGCGGCTAGGATGAGGGAGGGGTTGGTGGTGGCGTCCTGCGGCTGGTAGGCGCGCATGGATTCGAAGTCGCCAGTGTCAGCCACCACGGTGGTGAATTGCTTGAGTTGATCTAAGGAGGTCATGGAAAATGTGTGGGGATGGGGAGGTGGAATGACCGCCTAGAGCAGGCGGGGAAAGTCCGGGAGTCTAGCTTCCAAGTGGGGACTGCAACCAGAATTAAATTCAGTTTGAACATGAATGAATCTAGCCGTTCTCTAGCGCCTATGAAACTCCGCCCGCTGCACCTCATCGCTTGGATCGTCCTCCTCACCCTGGACTTTGGGGCTGGCTGGTGGAGCCGCCGCAGCCCTGCGGCCATGCCCCTGGCGGCGGCTAGTGTGGCTACGCCTAACGAGTCTCCCGCCGTGGCGGAAAAGCTGGCCGGGCCGCAGATGAATCAACATTTAGCGCAGCAGCTTTTCAAGTCAGCCGAGCCGTCCAAAGACCTGCGCAGCCTGCTGGAAGTGCTCCGCACGGGCTCGCGGTTGAAGGCCCAGGGCGTGATCGCCCAGGAAGTTTCCCTGCTGGGGCTAGATCCATTGAAGAAGTGGCTGAAGGAAATGGAAGGGCAGCCCAATGGCGATGCCACCGTGGAACTCCTGCGGCGGTCGCTGCTAGAGCGGTGGGCAGAGCTGGATTTCCCCGGCCTGATGGCCATGGCTACCAAGCCAGCGGACATGTATAGCAACGGGCGGCCCAGCAGCTACGTGGCCATGGACCTAGCCTTTACCGAACTGGCTAAAAAGAACCCCCAAGCCGCCTGGGACCAAGCCAAGACCCTGGGCTGGCGAGGCGACACCGCGCGCAATGCCATCCTCAATGAGCTAGCCGAACACAATCCCACCGAAGGCCTCCGCCTTCTGCAAACTTCCAAATCTCCTAACGACAGCTACGCTGCCAACTCCTTCTACGAAAAGTGGGCGGTCAATGATCCGCAGGGCGCAGCGGCTAGTGTGGATCAAATCACCAATACCCAGATGCGCGGCTACGCCATCCAAGGCCTCACCGCCACCTGGGCGCACAAGGATAAAGAAGGTGCCTTTGCCTGGGCCTCAGCACTGCCCAAGGCGGGCGAAAAACAGTCCGCTCTGGCCGGCATCATTAGCGCTAGCGCCCAGGATAATCCGCAGGGAGCGCTGGCAGATCTGGATCGTTTTACGTTAGGCCAGAGCCGATCCAATACGCTATCACGCATCCTCAACACGTGGGGCGGAGCGGACTTCGCAGGCGCGCTGAGCTTTGCCACCACGCAGACAAAATTTTCCGACCAACGCGCAGCCATCCAGGGCCTAGTGCAATCCATCAATGGGGACGAGGCCAAGACCCAACAGTTGATGAGCCTAGCCAAGACCTTGCCCGCCGCCATGGCCCGCAGCATTTACCAAGGCGGCATCTGGCAGATGGCCTACACCAACCCAGAAAAACTCAAGGATTGGGTTGGCCAGATAGAACAGCCCTCCATCCGGGAGTCTGCTTTAAAACAAGCCGCAGAGAGCCTCACCCAATGGAGCGGCAGCTCCAATGGCGAGCTAGCCGCTAGTCTATTCGACCAACTTCAAGGCTCCTCCCAAGATAAAAATACCGCCAGCCGCACCGCCTCGTCCTGGGCCAATGACGAACCTCAGAAAGCGCTAGCATGGGCCACCAAGCTGACGAATCAAGAAACCCAGAAGGACTCCATAGGCTCCGCCGTGCGCACCTGGGCCAACAGCGATCCGAAGGCCGCCGCCGCCTACACCGCCCAGATGCCCGCCGGAGAAGCACGGGAAGCTGCCATCAAAAGCCTGGCCCAAACGTGGATGGAAAATGAGCCCAAAGCCGCCCAGGCCTGGGCTAATGGCCTCACGGGCACAGAGAAATCCGTGGTGCTAGGGGCCATGGTGGGCAAGGCCCAAAACCAAGACCCGGAGGCCGCCCCCAAAGCCTACGAGACCTTTGTATCCAGCCTCAGCGCAGAAGATGCCGCCAAAAAAGATAACCAAGCCGTGGCCCGGAATCTGGCCTCCACCCTGGCCCAGGACGATCCCAAGAAAGGCCTAGCTTGGCTGGCCACATTGCCGAACAACGGAGCGCGGGACGAAGCCATCGGCGGCATTGCCCAGTCTTGGGTAGCCTTCGATCCCGCCGCCGCCAGTGAATGGATCACCGCCCTGCCCGCTGGCAAAGGCCGGGACAATGCCGCAGAGACCCTAGCCAGCACCATAGCCAGGGATGATCCTAGCAGCGCCTTTGCCTGGGCCACCAGCATAAGCGATGCCGCCACCCGCCGGAAATCTGCCGAAAGCGTCCTCGAAAATTGGAAAAAATCTGGCGGCAAAGATGCCGCCACCGCCGCTCTCAACGCCGCCAATTTCACGGAAACGGAACGCACGGAACTAGCCAAAAAGCTGGAGTGACCTCGGGTCCACTGGCCAGCCGCAAAGAAGGTGGGGAAACAGCGTGCAGGGCAGGTATTTCCGCCCCACTGTGGGGCCTTCCCATCCCCCACTTTGCTTATGAAACCAGCTCTCTCACGACGTCATTTCCTCCGCGGATTCGGCACCCTTATCGCCCTCCCCAGCATGGAATCCCTGGCTCCCCGCGCCACTGCCGCCACGGCGGCGGCTCCGCTGCGCATGGCCTTTATCTACACTCCTAACGGGAAAAATA
>JAYVOP010000364.1:0-12477 GCA_043757865.1 Verrucomicrobiales bacterium
CGCTGGCCGATGCACCGCCGTCGCTAACTGGCGGGTGAATTCTGCATTGGTCACTTGTTCAGGAGCCACCCCATTCCACACGCCCTGGCCGTGCTCCACTGCCCACAGCAGCAGGCGCACGACATCGTCCACGTGAATCCACGGCATCCATTGCCGACCACTGCCGAGCCGTCCGCCGAGGCCGCAGCGAAACACTTTCCGCAGCAGTGGCCAGCCGCCGCCGGACTTTCCTAACACCATTCCAAAGCGCACGCTCACGGTGCGCGTGAAGTCTTGCGCGCTTGCCACGGCGGCCTCCCAGTCTTCCACCACGTCCGCTAGGAAACCACTGCCCTTTGGTGAAACTTCGTCCAGCAGTTCATCCCCACGATCTCCGAAATAGCCCGCGCCAGAAGCGGACACGAGCACGCGCGGGGGCTGCGCTTGCGCCCGCAAGGCGGCTACGAGTTGCTGCGTTAGGGCGACGCGGCTGTCACGGATCAGCGCTTTGGATTTGGAAGTCCAGAGCCGGAGGACATTGGCTCCGGCTAGATGGACGAGGGCTTCGATGCCCGTGAAATCTAAGGTGCTCGGGGAGGGACACCCCGACTCCTTGGGACTTAGCGAATAGGCCACGACGGTGTGACCTTCAGCTTCGGCTAGTTTCCGAAACTCCCGTCCGATGAAGCCGCTGGCACCTGTGAGTCCGATGATCATGGCGTGGGGGCTTTGACTTCATAGCCGTCCAACTGCGGACGAAAACAGTCCTGCGGCAATGGGGCGTTTTCAGTAAGTTTCGTGAATGTGGATTCCACGCGCGAGCCGTCTCGGAAGTGAAATTGTAGGCCGTTGAGCGTCCACGTTTCGTCTTGGATGACGAAGACAATCTTGCGCACCGGAGCGGTAATGCCCGTGCCTGCGAGCTTGGCATCCACCACCCAGAGCGCGCCTTGTTTTACCACCGCCAGGACTTCAAACTTCTTTTTAAACGTCGCCATGCTGGTGGGGAAGCCGCTCTCTAGCATCGCCAGTCCCGTTCCATCCGCCTGTGCTTCTAACTTGGCGCGGGGGATCACCTCGGCTTGTTTCTTGTCAGGATGCTGCACCGTCAACGCGCCGCCTGCGGGCACTGTGGCTATGAGATTAGCCGGGGCTCCGGCTTCCCAACGGATAGAGCCGGGCGCTGCATAACAGATGTTGCCAGTGGATTCTAACGGCTTGCGCAACGTGCGCAGGAATCGCTGCTGGGTAAACTCAGCACGGAAAGTTTTCAACGTGGCCGTGTGCTCAATCCAATGCTGCACGGGCATTAGATCCAGCGTTTCCGCGTGAAGGCTGGTGAGGGTGAGAAGCAAGAGAAGGATTAATTTCATGAATGAGATAGTTTCCGGAAACACTCCGGCACGAAGGTTAGGTCACTGGCTTCCGCTACGGCTAACCCGATTTGGAATTCCATGATGTCATGTGAAACGGGGGCTTGGTAGTCCTTCAAAGCTAGCTCCAAAGCGGTTTCAGGCGTTAGTTGCTTGGTCTTAACGAGCCGGAAAACTTTCACGGCTATGGCTTCGGCAGCTCCGGGTGTGAGCCAGTTGGGGATCAACTCTTTAATGCTCGCGTAGGTGGTTTCCGGCACGGGGACTTGCTTTTTTTTGCACAGCGCGCGGATGAGTTTAAAGCCTTCCTCCGGCGTTCCGGTAGGAAAGAGGGGGATCTTCACATCCACGCGACCAGGGCGTTTGAGGTCCACTTCGATCAAATCTGGGCGGCTGCTAGCCAAGAGCCAGATCACTTTCCCGCGTTTGCTAGAGTCGCTCATTTCCTTAGCCATCATAGAATAGACGCGACCACCCACGCCCGAATCCCCATCCGAATCCCGTTTCCCTAACGCCTGATCCGCTTCATCAATGAAGACGAAGCAGCGCCCTAACGCAGAGAGCAGCCGGAAGATTTTTTCCAAATTCCCCTCAGTGCTCCCGACCCATTTATCCCGGAAATTTTTCATCTTCACCACGGGCACGCCCGCCTCGCCAGCGAGGCATTCCACCATATACGTCTTGCCCGTGCCCACTGGGCCGCAGAGCAGGTAGCCCATAGGCATGGCTTCTAACTCGTTGGCTTTCCAGAGCGCAAAGTCCTCGCGCAGCCATTCCTTCAGCGCGTCTTGGCCGTAGATGTCGTTCAGCGATCTCGTGGGCTCAATGAACTCGATGAGGTCCTGGCAGTCCTTTTCCACTAGCTCCTTTTTCAACTGCGCCAAGTCTTGATCCTGGATCGGCTGCTTGGCGAATTCCTTGCTCTTTAGCAGGCTTTGAATGGATACTAACGTGGCTCCGGCTAGTTGCGCAGCCGGTTGCTCTAACTTGGTGGTGTAATTTCCTAACGCGATGGGAAACTGCGGGAGCAGTGACTGGAAGACGCTTTGCAGCTCGGCTGGAGCGGGCAGTGGCACGCGGATATTGGCGCTGCGGGTGTCACGACTGAGCAGCGGATGGAGGTCATTTAAATTTTCCGTGACGAGGAAAGAAGCGAATGGATGTTCGGTTAGTAAGGTCTCCGATGCCCAGGCTTTGACGAGCATGGCGGTGGCATTCAGATCATAGCTCAGGCCGCCCTGCATGGACGGAATGGCCAGCGAGGCGTCTTTTAAAATGTAGGCGATGCGCAGGGCGGTGTCGGGTTTGACGCGACGTAAATTAGAAGCATAGCGGATGTAGTGCGTCAGGAGATCCACCGCCTCCCGGGGGATGCGCGGCATGGCTGTACCTTGCGGAGCGCTAGGCCACGTGGTGAATTGCTTTGAGCCTTTGAGCACGCGCAGGCCGTTGCCGAGGTCGTAGCTGAGGACGACATCGAATTTTTGCAGCATGACCTCGAGGAGGAATTCATCAATGTTGCCTAACCGGGAATCTCCGTTGGTGCCCGTGGGCACGGGCAGCAGATCGTTGACGTTGCCATGGAGGATGAACTGGTTAGCAGCATGACTCTCGTAGAGAGCAATGGCTTCGGTGGCCCAGGAGGGCAAGGGGGCGGCGGGCATGGTTTTAAGGAGCGATCTTGAGTTTTTCGGCAGCCTCCAAGGCGCGCAGGACGTGGTCTTGGTCCAGAAGTTCACGCAGAAGCAGCGGCTTCTTTTTGCCAGGGTAAATGAGGTTGGTGGGATACGCCACGCGGCCCACGGCGTTGATCGTGGAAATGATGCGATGGTCATCGGGATCACGATCATCGGCTTTCACTAATGCCACGTGATGCTGCTGAATTAAGGTGTGGACGCGCTCGGAACCGGGGCTGTGGAAGACGCGCTTTTCATTCACCTGACAAGTCGAACACCCTGGCGTGGTGAAGTCCACGAAGACTGTGCGACCTTCCGCACGCAGCTTGGCCACCAAACCTGGGCTCCATTCTAGCCAATCTTTATCTTGCGTGCGTTCCACCACTTTATCCCGGATCGCACCGACCGTAAGCCACACGGACCAGCTCACCAGGGCCAGCGCGGTCAGCGTGCCCCAGGTGCGGCTTTTCCCAGAAGCATAAGGCCCGGCCCAGTGATGATAGATGTAGAGCCCTAACGCAGCCACGATGAGGGCAAAGAGGAACCACGCTTGACTGGCTAGTCCCGTTAGGGACCCGAAGGTATAGAGGAAATAAGCGGCGGCCATGAAGACGGGAAAAGCCAGGAGTTTCTTGAAGGTTTCCATCCACGCTCCGGGCTTTGGCAGCCGTTTAATCAAGCCTGGAGAGGCCGCCAAGAGCAGATACGGAGCCGCAATCCCGAGGCCCAGAAAAGTGAAGAGCACGAAGACGCCGAGCGGAGGTTGTTGCACCGCATAACCCATGGCGGAACCGAGAAATGGCCCGGTGCATGGCGTGGCCACCACGGTGGTTAGGACTCCGCTGAAGAACGAGCCCCGATAGCCGCCGCCAGTGGAAATATTCCCCGCCTGCGTGAGCTGCGTGCCGAACTCAAAGAGCCCGCCCATCCACAGGCCCATGATGACGAGCATGGCCACGATGGTGGCCATGAAGGTGGGGGATTGCAGTTGGAAACCCCAGTTTACATTGCCGCCAAAGTGCTTGGCACCCACGATGATGGCGGCAAAGATCCACACGAATGACACCAGCCCTAACGTGAATGCCAGCCCATGCATCCAGACCTTGCGGGGGTCTTCTCCACCCAGTTTTACGAAGCTGAGGACCTTTAATCCTAACACGGGAAAGACGCACGGCATGAGGTTCAAAATCAGGCCGCCGAGGAAGGCGAAAATGGCGGCCCACACGAACCCGAGGTCTTGTGCGTCCTCCGTTTCAAACGGCGTGTAGCCGGGCTCGAAGTCGGATTCATCCACCACTGCGTCCTCTGGCTCAGCAGGCTCTGCGGCGGCTACCACCGGCTTGCTAGGCCCAGGCGGGCTGCCGATGGCCAGCGCAGGCATGGAGCCGTCCTCCGCCCACCCATGGCTGGCTAGGAGGATGCCAGCGGGGCTGGCGCCTTCTTTTTGGCGGGTTAGGGAAACGCGCACGATGCCATTTTGCTGCGTTAGGAATTCGGGCTTGGTGTTGAAGTCTTGGTTGTAATTCAGGTAGTGGAGATCACCTAGATCTCCCTTAGCACCAGGGCCCGGGCGCACCGTGATGGTCTGGCCAGTGATGCTGACGTTCCAAGCGGGCGTGGTCTTAGCCGCTTGTTTCCGCACGGCGGCAAAGGCGGCGGTGAGCGCTGGATCAGGCACTGCCGCAGGGCCAGCTTTGACGGTGAGCTTGAGAGGTTGGCTCTTGGGGCTGAGGCAGTTGCTCTCACTACAGATCTGGGATTTCACGTCAGCGCTGAGCTCCATTTCCTGACCATCGGTAAAGGATGGAGGAGGGTTGATTTCCACGAGATCTAGCGTGGTTCCTTCCCGCTCGTAGCGGGTGCCGCTGGCGTCGGTGACGACGTGCGGCAGGGTCCAGACGATGGGCCCAGTGGTGGCTCCCTCCGGCAATTTTAAGCGCAGATCCATGGGCACGCTCTCCGCACCAGAGTTCACCCAATACGAATGCCAACCCTCTGGATGCTTGATTTCTAGCCCGATCCAGAATGGTTGGCCCGCCGGCACGGTAATATTTTCACTAACTAGACGTGCCGTAATCTCAGCCACGCCACCGCCGCCACTGAAGGCATTACCTAGGCCAAAAGTGGGTGCGGCCTGGCTGGTTAGCAGCAGGAAGAAACTAGCAAGGGAGGCAAGGAGGGGGCGGATCATAAGCCGGCCACCTTAGGGCAGCCGACTATGCGCGCCATCACAAAATGGCGGATTCGCGGTGTGCTTACAGTTGCAGAGAGCCACGGACTTTTCCTCGGCTAGGGTAAATTTTACTGGCCCGAGGCCGGAGCCTTTGTGGGAGCCATCACAGTAAGGCTGCGTGGCGGATTTCCCACACGCACACCACCAGTAGTCGCCAGCGGCTAGTTTGAGGACGGCGGGTTTACGATCATAGATTACTTTTGTTTCCATAGTATGCGCAGCGTGAGGGCCCAATCATTAGATGCAAGCGGTATGGTCATTCGGAGCGCCTTGCCAAGGCGCGAATCATGGGGGCTACTCCACCGCATTGACGAGGAGGCCCAGACCTTCAATTTCAATCGTGATCACATCTCCATGCTCCACGGTCCAGGTGCCCGGCGGCACTACGCCAGTGCCAGTGAAGAGGTAGGCTCCCACGGGGAATTCATTGTCTTTAAAGAGCCAATCCGCTAGCTCTTGCGGCTGGCGTTTGAGTTGATTCAAGGCAGTTTCGCCAGCGAAGACCACCGCGCCAGCGCGCTCAATCTGGATGCTGATCTTGGTGGTTCGGGGGAGGGGATCGCACACCGTCAGCCACGGCCCCATGGAGCACGAGCCGCGATATACTTTCGCCTGGGGCAGGTAGAGCGGATTCGCGCCTTCGATGTCGCGGCTGCTCATGTCATTGCCAATCATATAGCCAAAGATGCGGCCCGCCTGATTCAGCGCGAGCACGAGTTCGGGCTCCGGCACGCTCCACTCCGCGTCCTCGCGGATGCACACCAGCGCGCCGGTGCCGCGCACCCGAGAGGCGGTGGCTTTAAAGAATATTTCCGGCCGCTCGGCATGATAGACGAGGTTATAGAAATGATCTCCACCAGAGTCCGCGCTTTCCTCCATGCGCGCTTCCCGACTGCGGAAATACGTCACGCCCGCCGCCCACACCTCTTGGCTGCCGATAGGCGCTGGCCACGTGGTAGGGCGCGCTATTTCCGCGGCACCCACTAACTGTGATGCAAGGAAAGCCGCTGGCGCATCCTGCTGGAAGAGCTGGTCAAAATTCAGGTGAGGCAAAAAGTAATCCACGTCCCCTGCACGCACGCACAGGCCATTTTCCACTGAGAGCACTTGATACATAATTCGCTTACTTTCCACGCACCGCTTGTTCACCTGCTAGTTTATACGCCTGCGCTTGGCTGGCTTCATTCAAGCCGCTTAGCGGCATTAAATAGTCTTTGCCGGCCATTTTCAGGGTTACTTTATCCCCAATGATTTTGACTAGGGTGGCCTTGATTTTCTTGCCGTCCGCGCTCGTCCACTCTTGTTGCTCCGGCAGCACGCTGGCCGCAGTCTTGGGGCCCGTGGTCTTGTCCATGTTGGCACCCTCTTGGATCCAGGCGGTTAGGGTTTTGAGTTCCTTGGGGGAAAGTTTGTCCTTCTCATCCGGCGGCATCTTGTGGTCCTTGGCCGTGCGATTAACCATTTCCATGAGCGTGCTCGTGGCGGAATCCCCTGGTTTAATCAGGAAACTCGGCCCGATCTCTTTGGCAATGCTCTCATCATCATCGAATTTATACCCGCCCTTCGGCTTTTTCATCTTGGCGCTATGGCACTCCACGCAGCGCTTTTCAAAGATGGGCTTCACCTCTCGCTTGTAGTCGGTATCAGCGACGGCAGGGAGGACGAGCAAAGGAGCTAGGATGAGCCAAGAGAGCGGTTTCATGGCCGACTGGTAAAGGCCATCCCCCGTGGCTGCAAAGGTAAATGTGGTCCCTGGAGCGCGGAATTGCAGTCCGTAGCGATGGTGTGCGCCTGGGCAAGGCGCTGCGAAGGATGAGAGGGAAATCGCGGAGGCATCGGGCGCAGCACGTTCGGGCGTGTTGCAAACGTGCGCACCATTGAGCGGAATGCCACTCCGCGCTCCACATTTCCCAGGTTGAATCCCTGGCAGGCATGCGCTAAGCGTCGCGCCACATGAATGAGAAGCCTGCTCTGAAACCTTACTTTATCACCTGCGCTGCCATCTTCGCTCCGTTAGCGCTGGCGCTGGTGGTGCTATCCCACTGGCCGGGCTATGGGTTAGCGGACTTGCTCCAAGGCCAAACGCCGCCGGCGGAGAGCGCCCCGGAGGAGCCTGGGACCAAGGCTGGATTCGATTGCTCCGCAGTCGTGGAACAGGTGCTGCCCAGCGTGGTGACGGTGCATACGAGCAAGGAAAACATGTATAAGACGGTCTTTGTGGATCACACTGGCAAGGGCCGGGAGCAGGCGGGGGTGGACTATGATAAGCCCACGTTAGGCGTGGGCAGTGGCTTAATCGTGAGCGCGGAGGGGCACATCCTCACGTGTTGGCATGTGCTGAAGCACTTGGATTTAGAGAACCAACGGGACGTGTGCAGCGTGCAGTTGAGCAGTGAGCACGAGCTGCGGCGGGCGCGCTTGATCGGCATGGATCGGAATGCGGATCTGGCGGTGCTGAAGCTCATAGATCCCGTGGGGCGGGAGCTGCCCGTGCTGCCCTGGGGCGACTCTGAGGCGATGCGGCGGGGGAATTTCGTCATAGCCGTGGGCTCGCCCTTTGGACTCTTGGAAACGATCACGCATGGCATCCTCAGCAATTGTGACCGCCGCATCGGGGATTCGGATTACTATCTTCCTCATTTCCAAACGGACTGCGTGATAAACCATGGGAACTCCGGCGGCCCGCTCATCAATGCGCGGGGTGAAGTCATCGGCATTTGCGATGCGCTCTACGCTGGCCCCAGCGAGGAGCACTCCTGGCAAGGCATCGGTCTAGCACTCCGTAGCAATGAAGCCCAAGCCGCCTTGGAGGCTATTTTGCAGAGTCGGGCCGCGCGAGGTTATCTGGGAGCTTATGTGGAGGAAGAGAAATTTAACCCCCGCACGGACACGCATCGCATCTACCTCGCAGGAGTGGATGAACGCTCGCCCGCTGCTCACGCGGGACTGTTAGCAGACGATACGTTGGTAGCCATCGAAGGCGCGCCCGTGCAGAGTGTGGAGGATTGGAAACGCACCCGGAAGTTGGCGGGAGAAACGGTGAGCATCAGCATCTTGCGGGGCGCGGAGCAGACGCCGCTGACGATCAAGGTGACGTTGATCGACATCAGTAAAGGCAGCCAGGAACCGCCTGAAATCGTGGATCTAGGCCCGCCGCTGGATCTCAAAGTGAAAGCCGCCGATCCGGTGGAAGCTTGGCGCTACAAGCTCGGCGGCTGGGCGCAGGGAAGTCAATTTATCCTCGTCATGGAAGTGGCCCCCGGCAGCATCCTAGCCGGAAAAGTACAAGCGGGAGACATCTTAAAAAACGTGGATGGCAGCTATCGCGTCAACAAAACCCCCACCGAAGTGCAATCCGCCCTCACCGCCCGCCTTCCGCAAGAACCGCTGCGGCTAGCCATCTGGCGCAATGGTCAGAGCCCGTTCATCATTTATCTGCCGTAAGTGTTAAATACCACTCGGGCGTCCAGTCACCTGGACGCCCGAGCGCGAAGTTTGCTTAATTTAAGCGTTGGTTACACCAACTTATGCTCCCAGCCTTTGGGGTATTCCTTGGTGAGGTATTTGTTGGCTTCATCGCTGTTGGTGAAGCGCATTTCCTTGGCATTGTAGTTGAGCTTTTGGCCCATCTTGCCGACGCGCAGGGCAATGTTACCCAGGAGGATAGCCTCCGTAAATGGCGCAGCATACGTGAAGTTAGAACCAGGCGCATTCCAGGCGGTTTCACCCACACAAGCATGGCGCCAGTCCATGTATTGGCCGTAGTCGCCTTCGCCATCAGGATTGCGCTTGAGCAATGTGGGTGGCTTGAGGGCACCTGCTTTGAGTTCTTCATCCGTCTGCACGATGCGGGGGCTATCGCCATAGTCACCTTGGACCAGGAGGTCGTTCTTGGTGCCAAAGTAGATGTTGCCACTAGCAGACATTTTACGGTCAGCAGCCATCTTCTCTGGACGGCGGACGCGCTCGGCAGCGGGCACGTCCACGCCGTCTTTGACGAGTTTACCTTCATACCAGTAAACCACGAACTCTGGACGGGGTTGGCCGTTTGGCAGGGTGCCCGCAGGGAACGTCCACCGGAAGATCGCGCCTTTGGGGAAAGTCTCCGTGGTGTGGCCGTTGATCTCGATGACTTCCACGGCGGATGGGGTGCCGGGGTTCAGGGACCAGAAAATGCTGTCCATGGTATGGCAAGCCATATCCGCTAGCGCACCACCGCCGAAGTCATACCAGCCGCGCCAGTTGAAATCATGATAGGTGCGATTGCCTTTGTAGGGACGCATCTTGGCGTTGCCGAGCCAGAGGTTCCAATCCAAGCCCTCGGGCACGGGATCCTCACCAGGAGGGCGTTCGATGCCTTGTGGCCAGATGGGGCGGTTAGTCACGCAATGGATTTCTTTCACATCGCCTAACATGCCGCTGTTGACGAATTCGTAGATCAGGCGGTTGCCGTTATTGGAGTGACCTTGGTTACCCATTTGGGTGGCGGTCTTGTATTTGTTCACGCCGCCGAGGAGTTGGCGGGCTTCCCACACGGTATGCACCAGGGGCTTCTGGGTGTAAGTGTGTTTCCCCGCTTCCATGGCGATGGCCGTGGGCAGGTAGTGGTGATGATCGGGCGTGGCGACCATGATGGCATCGAAATTTTTCATCTCTTTATCCAACAGCTCGCGGTAGTCTTGATAGAATTTGCTGTCTTTCCAAAGCTCGGGGATTTTGCCTTGGCGGCCTTTATCTACGTCGCAATGAGCGACGACGAGATCGCCTGCTTTCTCCACGCTTTGCACGTGGGCTCCGCCCTTACCGCCACTGCCGATGATGGCGAGCTTCAGTTTATCCCCTTTATTCTGGGCGTGGAGGATGGCGGGGAATCCGAGGGTGCTGGCCGCTGTGGCGGCACTAGCAGTCTTGAGGAAAGAGCGTCTGCTGGAGGTATGGTTCATGTTTAATGTGGGGTGTTTATAGAAAAATGCTGTGGTTACAGGCGGCGGAACTTAGGCGTCCGCCTAGCGCTGCCAACTCCTTTCCCGCCCCCCGTATGCGGAAATATGGCGGTAGGAGCAGCGCGCATGGAGCAGATACTGCGGGGGCTTTTTTCGAGCAACTGTGCGTGGTGATGAGTGGCTCCTGGTAGGGCCACACCTTGGGCTAGCTGCCCAAGGTTAGCTGCGCCTTGAGCAAGCGGGAGTATTTCGTATCCGGGATGGTGACATCGGACCAGCGAATGGGCTCGTCTTGTTGCTTCGGCACATTGAGCACGCTGTGTTTGCCTTCTTGGTGCTCGAACCAATAGATGGGCACGTGCTGGTCTGGCTCGGCAATGGAGGCGGCATCCACCATGCCGTAGATCTCATCTCCGCCGATGGCATGGCCGATGAGGGTGCCTGCGGCTAGGTTCGTCTTGGCATAAGCATAGACATCATTGAGCATGGGACCACTAGAGGGTGGGATGACGGGGCGGGCATCGAAATAAGCCTGGGCAATGGCCCGGGGTGTTTCAATGTGGCAGAGATGGTAGGGGCGGAAGAAGAGATAGTAGGGGCGCTTGTGGCTGACTTTATAGTAGTCGAGCAGGAAATGTTGCACGTCGTCGTGGTTCTCGCCCACGATGTAAACGCCGCCGCCGGGCCAGGGCACGCCCACGGTGTAGTCCACGCGGCCTTGGCCATCGTAGGCTGCGAAATCGAATTTCTCTAACACCTCGCGGATGTCCCCGCACTGCGGGCCTTCCATGCCGGGCTTTGAAGGCGTGAGGCCCAGGTAATTTCCAATCAGCGCCTGTTCGATGTTCATCTTCGTGCCGTCCGTGTAGGAGACGGTCTGCACGAGGCTCAGCTTCTGTTTCTCCGCCCAGACTTGGGAGCTAGCGGCATTGCCACGCCGATTAAGAAAGCCTTTCATATTGCCCGCCTGCACGATCTTGAATCCCCAGAGGCGAATCTCATCAGCCATGGTGGCGAGCACGCCGTGTTGGTCCCCGGCATCAGAGGTCACCACGACGTTCTTTTCCCTAGCTAAATGGGCCAAGGTGCGACCAAAGACGAGGTCCACTTCCGCATTCATCAAGACGACGTGCGCCTGCTGGGCGATGGCGGCCTCGCAATAAAGGAAGGCCTCGTAAATGGCGTTAGAGCATTCCGCTAGGGCGTTGATCTCAGAGTTGCGCAGGCCTTCGAGGATGAACTCCGTGGGGCCCACGAGCACATACGTTTCCACAAAAGCCACGCGGGCGGGCAGGTTAGCAGAGTCCGCCACCCGCAGTGGGCGCGTGCCCATGGCCGCCACGGCCCGCAGGGCGGCGGCTTCATCGATGTCTGCCACGAAGACCACATCCATAGCCGGAGTGCGGGCCGCCTGCCGTGCCACGCCTACGCCCATGGCTCCACAACCCACCACGCCCACGCCGATCCGTCCGCCCTCGGCTTTCAGTTTATTCAGTTTATGTATCAAAATTGCTCAAATGTTAGTAGTGAAAATGTCAGTGTCCCGATTCTTAGGGCGGAGTATGAACCGGGAAATTCCGAGGCGCAAATTTAATTCGATTCGCCCTCCAGCGCAGGCTGCCCGTGCGGCTGGCACCTTCGCCATTGACCGCAGGCGGAGTCACTTTACCCTCCTGATCCATTTATGAAACGTCGTCCTTTCCTCATCACTAGCTTACTCCTTGGTGCCGCTCCTCTGTTCCGCGCAGAAGAGGCGGCCTTGCCGGAATATACGGCGGACGAGATTGTGCGGTTAGTAAATCTGAGCATGGCGCTGAAGAAGACGCAACTCAATGGCACTCTGCGCAAGGGCGACAACGTCTCCCCACTGAATTTCAGCCTCATGGATAAGGAAACGGTGAAAGAGATCACGTTCACTTTCGGGGCTCCTGCGCAGAGCATCGTGCTGGACCTCAAGGATAAATCTTTCTTGCTCTATGACATCAAAGCGGGGAAGAAATCCCCCGTGTCGGAGAGCAACTACGCCACGGGCATTCGCGGCACGGACCTCACCTATGAGGACATGTCCTTCCGTTATCTTTATTGGCCGAATCCTGTGAAGTTGGAGTCTGAGACCTACAGCACGCGCAAGTGCTGGAAGGTACAGTGTAATAATCCTAACCCGAATTTGGGGGCCTATAAGACGGTGCTCATCTGGGTAGATCAGACCAGCGGCGGCCTGCTGAAAATGGAGGGCTACAACTACCAACAGATCAACGGCAAGCCGGTCTTTA
>JAYVOP010000365.1:0-12451 GCA_043757865.1 Verrucomicrobiales bacterium
TATAATTTTAAAGACCCGCTGAAGCCGCAGGTGATCTTTACAGACTCCTGGGGCGCAGGCCATGAGAAGAAGACCATCGAACTCGCGGATGCCTTTGCTGCCACCTGCGGACTCATCCTCGTAGAACCTCAACAAGCCAAATAAATGATATGTTAAGAATTCCTGGACTCGCTGGTAAAGACCTCTGTGATGCCTCGCTGGGCATGACCCGTCGGGACGTGTTGCGCGTCGGCGGTAGTGGCATTTTAGGGCTCACCCTCGCCCAGATGTTCAAGGCCCAAGGCCTCTCGCAGGAGGCTGCGCCTGCGGGCGGTGGCCCCGGCTGGGGGAAGGCCAAGAGCGTGATCCTAGTCTATCTCCAGGGCGGTCCTAGCCACCTGGATCTGTGGGATCCTAAGGAAAATGTGCCGGACAATGTGCGCAGTGCGTTCAAGCCTATTTCCACCAAGATCCCTGGTGTGAATTTCACGGAACTGCTGCCCAAGCTGGCCACCGTGAACGATAAATTCTCCATGATCCGCAGCATGAGTTACACGCCCAATGGCTTGTTTAATCACACCGCGGCTATTTACCAAATGATGACTGGCTATACCACCGATAAGGTGAGCCCGTCTGGCCAGTTAGAGCCGCCGAGCCCGAAAGATTTTCCTAATTTCGGCTCCAACATCATCCGCCTGAAGCCCTCCACGGAGCCGATGTTGCCGTTCGTGATGCTGCCGCGGCCACTCCAAGAATCCAACGTGGTGGGCAAGTCTGGCACCGCAGGTTTCCTGGGTAAGGCGTTCGACCCTTACACGCTCTATCCCGATGGCGATGACCTGGACATGAGTAAAATGGAGCGCATCAAGATCGACGATCTGCAACTGCGCCCGGACGTTTTCGCGTTGCGGCTGCAACGTCGGGCCAGCCTGCGTAAAGCCTTGGACGCGCAGATGCCGGAACTGGAGAAGGCCGTGGCGGGCTATCATTTAGATGAAAACTATGACCGCGCGCTGAACCTCATTGTCAGTGGCCGCGCGCGGGAGGCGTTCCAACTAAGTGCGGAGCCTGACAAACTGCGGGATAGCTATGGACGCAATACCTTTGGGCAAAGTTTGCTGCTGGCACGACGGCTCGTAGAAGCGGGCACGCGCGTGGTGGAAGTAATCTGGCCGAAGGTGGCAAACTCCGACAACCATAGCTGGGACTGCCATGCGGGCTTGTTTAAACGCATGAAGGATCAAGCTGCGCCCATGTTAGACAGCGGGCTCAGCGCGCTCTTTGCGGACCTCGATGACCGGGGAATGCTGGACTCCACGTTGGTGGTGGCGGTGGGTGAATTTGGGCGTAGCCCCCAGAAGGGCGTGAGCACGTCCGGCAATAACAACGAGCCGGATGGTCGGGATCACTGGCCTTACTGCTACACGTCAGTGATCGGCGGAGCGGGCATTAAACGCGGTTACGTCCACGGTGAGAGTGATAAGACGGGCTCCGCACCAGCCACGGATCCGATGCATCCCAGCGAGCTGCTAGCCACCATTTATCATGCGTTCGGAATCGATCCCGGCACCATCGTTTATAATCACCTCAACCAACCTCGGGAGCTAGTCAAAGCCGCTGCCGTGGGGAAACTTTTCGCTTAAACTTCTATGCTCCGCTTCCTGCTTACGACCACTCTGCTTAGCCTGACTAGTTGTGCCACTACCGGGGGCTCGGGGGCGCAGAAACGCTGTTGTCTGGTGGACCCGGATCACGGCACGTTACTGATGCCTAACACGCCGGAACATAAAGCCGACCTTGAAGCCTGGGTCACGCAACATGGCTCCAAACTGACCACCGCTGGCAACGTGAAGCCGCGCTTCTTCCTGATGTATGTGGGCAAGGACCGGAAGATCCAAGACAAACTGCCCGTGGCCGATCAAGACTCGCCCACGGCGGCACATAAACTTTCTCCTAACGACATCGGGGGCCTCCGCGCCTGCTTCCGCGGTGGCCAGAGTGTGAAAGTGGATTGGGCCCATAACCAGATTGTCGAGTAGTGGTGAGGTTGCTTTACCTCAAGGAGTCGGAGTTGCTGGCCCGACGTGCGCGATCAGTTCGGAGCGAACAGCCTCGACTCCTGAGGTAGCCACACGCCCCCATTCCCTAACTTCACTCTAGCATGACCCCTGCCATCGACATTCATACCATTTCCAAGACCTACGCGAACCGCGTTAAGGCTTTAGATGGGCTAGCCATGCAGGTAGGCCAAGGGGAAATTTTTGGACTGTTAGGACCGAATGGAGCGGGCAAGAGCACGTTGGTAAAAATTCTCCTGAATCTCGTCCGCCCCACTTCGTGTCAGGGCCAAATGCTGGGCCAGCGGATTGGGCATCTGGCCACGTTACGGCACGTGGGTTACCTGCCAGAGCAGGTGCTTTACGGATCACATCTGACGCCGCTGGAACTCCTCGATTTCTCTGGGAAACTGAACTCCGTGCCCGCCAGCACCCGTCGCGCGCGCATCCCGCAACTGCTGGAAACGGTGGGCCTGACGCGCTGGCAACGCGAGCCGTTAGGCAATTTCAGCAAGGGGATGAAGCAACGTCTGGGCCTCGCCCAGGCGTTGATGAATGATCCCGCGCTGCTCTTTCTGGATGAACCCACCGATGGCGTGGACCCGGAGGGCCGACGGGAGATCCGCGAGCTAATCCTGCGGCTGCGTGCTCAAGGGAAAACGATCTTTATAAATAGCCATTTATTAGCCGAACTGGAAATGATCTGTGACCGCGTGGCCATCCTCCAGCAAGGTCGAGTGGTCCGGCAAGGAGCCTTGAAAGAACTCACGAGCCAGGGCTCGCGCTATGAGGTGGTGGTGGAGGGCGATGTCTTTTCCTTCGAGTCGCTGCTGGGTCTCGTCACCTCGTTAGGCGGAGCGTTAGCGCTCACGCCAGACGGCTTGCAGACGGTCATTGCCATCCCGACGGGGCGCTCGCAAGTCGTGCAGCCAGTCATTGATGAACTCCGCCGAGACGGGCTGACGATCGTGCGGATCACGCCAGTGCATCAGACGCTGGAGGAGCTGTTCCTGGACACCGTGCGCCATGGCGTCCGTCCGCCCCCGCTGCGCCAACCGGAGGCCACGCTCCATTCCACCGCCCCTTTCTAACATGCAACTCTGGGCCATTATTTCGGACACGTATCGCAGCTTGAAAGCGCGCGGGCTCTACTGGGTCATGCTCTCCATCAGCGTCACGCTAGGCATCGTTTATGCCTCGCTAGGGTGCGATGCCACGGGCTGGTCGTTGTTTTTCGGCAGCCTGCACTTTGATAGCAGTTACCTGCGCGCGGGCACGGAGTGGGAGCGGTCCCTGTTGCTGACCTCGCTGCATGGCTTGTTGGACTCCTGGTGTATGAGTTGGGCGTCGTTGTTAGCGTTGTTTGCCGCCGCCACCATTTTTCCAGATACCATGAAGCCGGGAGCCATTGATCTACTGCTCTCCAAGCCGCTGAGCCGGGGGAAATTATTTCTGGGAAAATACCTAGCCGCGTTGTTATTCGTGGCGGTGCAGACGGCGTTGCTGGCCGGGATCTGTTTCCTCAGCCTATATGGCAGGCTGCATACCGCTTACTGGGGGATCTTTTGGAGCGTGGGCTTGGTGAGCTTGATTTTTAGTTTTGTTTTCTGTGTCACCACGTGGATTGGCGTGCTAACCCGCAGCGGGATGGCGGCCATCCTGTGGAGCGTGTTGTTCTGGTTTCTGCTGTGGGCGGTGCAGAAAACGGAGTATGAAAGCGGCCGAGCGATCTTCCAAAATGCCGCCGATAACCTGCCGGCTGCCAGTCTCCAGGGCATTGCTAACGGAGCCCAGGAGGTGCATCGCATTGCTGAAAAATGCATGACCTTCCTCCCGCGCACGCGTCAGACGGGCGAACTTTTCCGCTGGGTTATCAAAGCGGATGCCCAGCATTCCTTTGAGGAAATCCTCTTTGGCGGGAATTATCCTAACGGCATGAAGCCCCCGCCTGCACCGCCCATGCCAGCGGTCTGGAGCACCATTTCCTCAGGCCTCGCGTTCGAGGCCATCGTGCTCGTGCTGGCTTTCTGGCATTTTCGCACACGGGATTTCTAGAGCAGGGAGCGTGGATTTTAGTGCCTTGCCAAGGCGCGCACTATTGCGGCGGACTGCCCGTCCCCGCTCCACGGGGTGGAGCCCCTTGCGAATACTCGTATGAAAAAGAACGCCCGTCCGCACGGGAATGCAGGCATAAGTCTGCCGCCCGCGCGATCCACCTGCGGGCTCCACCTTACGCCGCACCTTTATGAAAACATCCTTTCTCACTCATGCTAGTTGGCTACTTATCGCCCTAGGCGCTTTCGTGCTAGGTCAGCGCGCGCCCCAGTCCTCATCGCTGGCGCGCTCTCCGGCTAGCGCGGCGGAGAACTTAGCCTCCACCACCAGCCCTGCCGCCCCCGCATCTGACGCGCCAGCCAGCCCCAGTGCTTGGTTGGATACTTACCGGGATGCGCAGGGCATCATTTCTCCAGAGCGCATGACGGCGGCGTTATTGGCGGCTTTGAAAGATCCAAATCCGGTGAAAGCCATGCTCGCCTTCACGCAGTTACTGGCCACACTGACGCCGGAAAATGCGCCCGCTGCGCTGAAGGCCATTAGGGAAAATAGTGGTGGATTCGAGTCCGGACGTTACCTCGCTTTGCTGGGCTATGCCTGGGGTGAGCAAGATGGAGCCGCCGCCATGGCCGCCCTGGGCGATGGCAATGGACGGGACGCCTTCACCCGCGGCAGTGCGCTCGCAGGTTGGGCCGCCAGCCATCCCGAGGACGCCATTGCTTATCTGGCGGAGCTAAAAGCCACCAGCAAAGATGACCCCAATGGCAATGGGAACAACCGGGGGAACCGTGATGAAGCCATGCTAGAGCGCGGGCTCATCAGTGGTCTGGCGCGCACGGATGTGGAGGCCGCCCTGAAATATGTGCTGACTTTAAAGGAAGACCAACGCGCAGATTACATGGGCGTGATCACGGATCAGAAGCTGAAGGAAGGCGTGGGCGCAGCCAGCGCGTGGGCCATGGCTCTAACGGATGAAAAAATGCGCGCCTCTGCGCTGGACACCGTTTCCCGCCAATACCTCCGCCAAGATCCCACGGCTGCTGCCGCCTGGGCCGCAGAGATCGCCAGCCTGCCTGGGGCGGACCAAGCGGTGGGCACCATTGCCGACTCCCTGGCCCGTAAAAATCCGCAAGATGCCGCCACCTGGGCCGCAAATCTGCCCGCTGGAGCCAGCCAAAAAGAAGCGTTGCAGAACATCTTTGGTGATTGGACGCGCAAAGATCCCACGGCGGCCAGCACGCAGCTAACGCAAATGGAAGCTGGCCCTGCGCGCAATATCGCCATTGCCACTTTAACCCATTCCTTGGCTAAGGAAGATCCGACGGATGCGCTGATCTGGGTGGCTCAGATCAACGATTCCGCGGCCCGCCTCAAGGCCCAGACGGATGTGGCGCGGCGGTGGAATTCTGCGAACCCCCAAGACGCGGGCCCATGGATCGCTGCGAATCTTCCGCCGGATCAACAAGCCGAAGCCCTCGCTCCCCGGGATCGTGGGCAGCAACAACAACAGCAGCAGCAAGCGACGGGCGGCGGCGGATCTCCCACAGTCACGGGAACTCCCAACTTTACCACTGGTGGGAATCCTAACGCAGGTTTCCGGGGCGGACGTGCAGGCGGTGGTGGCGGCAATTTCCGAGGCGGAGGCCGGGGGAACTAGCCTAACTGCTGGAGGAAGCGCACCTTAGCCGCGCCATACTTTCTTTCATCCACGCAGGTCCAGCCAGCAGGTAACGTGGGCTCGTGCGCGTAGGCCCAACTTTCCAAAATCAACAGGCCGCCGGGCGCTAACAGCGGTGGAAAAAATGGGCTCTTGAGGATCTCCGCATTCCAGTCCCGATCCTCCGTCGTTTTCCGATAGGGGGGATCGGCAAAGATCAGATCGAACGGGCCACTGGGGCGCGTCCACCAGCTATCCACCTTGGCTTGGCGGAGATCCGTGGGCGCAGTAAGGCGGGCTTTAGTTAGGTTAAATTGGATCGTGCTCAGGCAGGGTTTTTCACTATCCACGAAGACGCAACTGCGCGCGCCCCGGCTCAGACACTCGATGCCATACGCCCCAGAGCCTGCGAAGAGATCCGCCACGCGGGCGTCCTGCACGCGGTTAGCGAGGATGGAGAAGACCGCCGAGCGCGTGCGGTCCGTGGAAGGACGCAGCAGGGTCTTGGGCACTTTCAGGGGGATGCCGCCACTCTGGCCGGAAATGATGCGCATGGTGGAATAGCCTACTCTTGGGCGGGCAGGACCACGTCGTTCTTGACCTTGAGGTAAGCCACTTCCGCCGCCTGATAGGCTGCGCAGAGGCCGTAGGGATCCGGCTCCTTTTTATCCGTCACATAGACCCAACCGTAGCGTTGGGTGAGGGTGCGATCAATGATGCTGTTGAGCACATTGGCCGGAGCGCTATGCACGATGGCGGCTAGCCGCGTGGCAGGCAGCGTGGAGGTCCACTGAGGTTGGGTGAAGCGGTTGAATCCATCGCTGTAGGCATCTTCATAAGTCACGAGCACGTCCGTCACGGTGGCATAGCCAGCGGCGGCTCCTTGGCCGGGATTCCCCACGACGGTGAGGTGTTTAATGAGGGCGAGATTCCGCAGGGAGCGGTAGTAATTCAACTTGCTAGGGATGCCCGCCATTTCATCCAGGAAGACGCCCGTGACGCCATACCAACGCACGTAGTTGTCCATCTGCAGCCGCACTTGGCCGATGCTGGTGGTGCCATAGCCCGTGGCAATGTAGCCGATCACCTGCGCCCCTGCGGCCTTCAGCTCGGCGGCTTTGTCGGCAATGAAATTATCCCGCCGCGTGCCCACGCCATCGTCAGGATTTAGAATGGCGATGACTGGCAGGGTCTTGGCGGCCTCAATGGCCGCCGTGAACTGCACCGTCGTATTCCCATAGCACGGCAGCAGCAGCCCCGTGGCATGGGCCAAGGGAGCGATGAGGAAGGTGAGGAGAGCGAGGAATTTCATGGGCAATGAATGGACTGGATTATGGGGACGGCGTTCAATGTGGCAAGAGGAATGACGGCGTGCGGACTTTAGTCCGCTGGTGTCTCTGGGACTGCGCCTGTCGGCATTTTGGACTGGCGAGACTAAAGTCCGCGCTCCGTGGAGGATAATATTTCTGCTAGGTGAATGGTGCGCAGTGGTTGGCCTTGGCGGTCGAGCAGGCCCTGCAAATGCATGAGGCAACTGCCGTCATTGCTGACCATGAAGTCCGCTCCGGTGGCGGCGGCGGAGGCACATTTCACCTCGCCCATGGCGGTGGAGATCATCGGAAATTTCGTGGCGAAGGTGCCGCCGAATCCACAGCACGTGGTGGCCTCTGTCATTTCCACTAACTCCAGGCCTTCGACTTGTGCTAGCAAGTCGCGCACGGGGCGGGATTGTTTCAGTTCTCGCAGACCGTGACAGCCATCGTGGATGGTGACTTTGTGAGGGAATTTAGCCCCGAAGTTGGTCACGCCTAATTTGGTGACGAGGAAATCACTGAACTCCCAACACCGCTCGGATAAGGCCTGGGCGGCGGCGGCCTCGGGTTGATCCGCAAAGAGTTCGGGATAGAATACTTTCAGCATCGCCCCACAAGAACCGGAGCCGATGACCACCGCCTCGCTGGCTTGTAAGCGCTCTAACACCGGCCTCGCCACCCGGCGGGCCTCGTCCCAATAGCCGCTATTAAACGGCGGCTGGCCGCAGCAGGTAAGTTGCTCTGGGTAGTCGATGGTGTGGCCGAGGTCCTCCAGCAGGCGCACCATCGCGATGCCGACTTGCGGGGAAATGAGGTCCATAAAACAGGGGATGAAGAGGGTGATTTTCATGGCGCGGAGAGGTGGAAAATTTCCGTGAGATCCGTGGCCACGGGCCCGTGATCCGCTTGGCTAGGCCTGAGTGGAGCCATGGCCTGCCACCAGCGTTGCCAAGCATCGGCGGTGAGTTGATTTAACAGCAGGATCCCAAATTTCTCCAGCAACTCCGTGAACCACGCCCCATTGCGGAAAAGATGCACTTCCTCCAGCCGCAGGCGCGCTCCGTCCCAGTGCCCCGCCATTACGCGTCCACTCTCTGCTCCCACCTCAATGCCTAGATACATCTGCACCATGCGCCCATGCCTAGCGGAAAATTTTCCCATGGCAACCAGCGAACGGAACGCGCGTGAATTGTTCTTGCCTGCCTTCGGCCAACTCTCTACATGCTGAGCCCGCATCTTAAAATTTCCTGTTATGACTCCTGCTATTTACAATCGAAAGAACCCCTGTCTCGCCCGTCTGCACTCTGCTGTGAAGCTCTCCACGGACGCCTCGCCCAAAGATACGCGGCATTTTGAACTGGACCTGCGGGGCTCGGGCATGACCTTCGAGCCGGGGGATTCTTTGGCCGTTTTACCCACCAATGTGCCCGCGTTAGTGGAGGAAATTTTATCCCTGTTAGGGGCCACGGGCGCGGAGCCCGTGACGGATCTGGAGGCCAAGCCCACCAGCTTCCGGGAGGCGCTGATTTCGTCCTGCGCCATCACCATTCCGGACAAGAAGCTGCTGGCCGCCATCGTCGCCCAAGCAGGCGAAGCCGCTGCGGAACTAGCAGCGTTACTACTGCCTGAGCGCAAAGAGGATCTGGGGAAATATCTCTATGGGCGGGAGGTCATCGACCTCCTGCTAGCCTATCCGCAGGTGACATTTACCCCTCAGGAGTTCATCGCCACGCAGAAGAAACTCCAGATCCGGCTCTACTCGATTTCTAGTAGCTTGAAGGCGCATCCAGACTCCGTGCATCTCACCGTGGCCACCGTGCGCTATCAATCCCATGGCCGTCAGCGGGAAGGCGTGGCTTCTACTTTCCTGGCGGAACGCATTGATGCCAGCACGGACATCCCTACGTTCATCAATCCTGGCAAAGGCTTCCGCCTGCCTGCGCCTGATGAGGCCACCCCCATCATCATGTGCGGGCCGGGCACCGGGATCGCTCCGTTCCGCGCCTTTCTGCAAGAGCGGGCCGCCACTTCCGCCCTGGGCAAGGCTTGGCTCTTCTTTGGAGAAATCTCCCGCGCTACGGACTATTTCTATGAGCAGGAATGGAATGCCTACCTAGCCTCTGGAGTGCTGACGCGGTTGGACCTCGCCTTCTCGCGGGATCAAGCGGAGAAAATCTACGTGCAGCATCAGATCATCGCTGCCGCTGCGGAGCTTTACGCATGGCTAGAAGAAGGTGCTATTTTCTATGTCTGTGGTGATGCCTCGCGCATGGCCAACGATGTGGATCAAGCGCTGCATCGCGTCATTGAAACTGCCGGTGGCAAGACCCCAGAGGAAGCCGTGGCCTACTTGGCCATGCTCAAGGAGCAGAAGCGCTATCGGCGGGATGTGTATTAGCCACGCGCAAGAGTGGGGCGGGGGGGGGCGGAAATAGCGGTGAATTTAATGGGTGAAGTGCGCAGCGGATGATGCTATGGGGCCAGCCGCTCCCCACTTTTTATATGCCCGAAGAATCTCTGCCGAACCGCTCTCGTAATCCACGTCGCCACCGCCGCTCCGCCGGGCGGACGGCCGGATCAGCCTGGGGAAAAGGGCTCGGCATCAGTCTAGCCGCGCTGCTAGGTTTGACGGTGGTGGCTTACTTTGGCTTTGGAGTTTGGCTCAAGGGATTTCTGCGCAGCGAGGCCTTTCAGAATCAGCTCAACGACCAACTAGCGAGTAAACTCAAGGCCAAGACCCAGTTTGACGATCTCACCTGGGGCGATAACGCGGTGCAACTCGCCAAACTCACCTCCACGGGTTATGCCGATGCCCTCTTTGCTAAGACCACGGTGGAGGACGTGCGCGCGGAAGTAAAACTGAGCCTGTGGGACCGCAAGGTGGAGGTGCCCAGCATCACAGTGAGCCGCGTCAACATGCTCATTAGTGACGAAGGGAAACTGCCCGGCCCCTTTCCCCAGGCGGAGACTACGCCCCTAACGAGTCCGCCTGCAGGCCGCAGATGGCTGGAAAATCTCCGTCCGAATCAGCTCGTGCTCGCAGACATTCGGATCGACGAATTTTCCGCCATCGTGAAATCCAGCGCAGGCGAAGTCCGCCTGAACAGCCTGCCCCTGCTCGTGAAAAGCGGCCAAAATTACGAGACCTGGAGCGTGGAAAGCCACCCCACCAGTGAGCGCGCCCAACTGGTGACGAACCTAGGCGAGGGCCTGCGCATCAAGCTCAAGGACCTGCGCGCGCGCCTGCGGCCAGAGCAGTTTGATCTGATTCAAATGGAGGGGACGGTCGAGAAACTGCGGCCCAGTGGCAAGGCTGCCGCGGATCTTTCCCCCGCGCGCCTTTCCCTGACGGGGAACCTGCATCCGCCCAGCCAAGCAGACTTCGAGGCGCATCTCACCGAGCTGAAGTTAGAGGATTGGGTGGCCCCAGATTGGATCCAGCGGCTCACGGGCACCGCAGATCTCCAGGCCCACCTGGCAGGTGATCCCAGCCATCCCGCCACCCTGCGCTTAGACGGAGACCTAACCGTAAAGCATGGCGTGCTGACCAGCCTGCCCTTACTAGAAAACCTCGCGGAGCGCACCCATGCGCGGGAGTTCACCCGGCTGGAGCTAAATACCGCCCAGTGGCACTTCACGCATCAGGGCAACCTTTGGCAGATCGACCAAATCCAGATCGAATCCCGCGGGCTCATCCGCTTAGAAGGCACGGTAACCCTCACGGGAAATGAGGTCACTGGCGTCATCGAGGTCGGCGTGGCACCGGGACGGCTCCGGGCGATCGATGGGGCGGAGCAACGCGTCTTCACCCGCGAGGAGAACGGCTATAAATGGGCCACCCCCGCCATGCACTTGAGCGGCACGCTGGATAACATTAGCGAGGATCTGGGCCGCCGCATCAAGGATGCGTGGCTCGATCAACAGCTCCAGAACGTCACGGAACTAGCCGTCAAAGCCCCGGAGGCGCTCCTCCAGCACAGCGATCAGGCGGTGGAGCTAGGCAGCAAAGTGCTGGAAGCCACAAGCAAGGCCGCGCCTAACGTCATCGAGACCGGCGTGCAACTCTTCCAAGGCCTACTGGGGAAATGAGCCCGGCTAGGGGCCCACGCGGTGCAGGTGCATGAGGCCATGGTCAAACTTAGCATCATAGCTAGCCTCTAGCGTGTGAGCCGTGAGCGTGGCTTGGTGCGTGAAGGTACCGCCCAGCGCTGCACCCAGATCCTTTTCCCCCTGCACTTTCCACACCTGGGGCGCGGTCTGCTGGGCCGTGCCATTTAACGAAAATGACCCCTGCAAGACCGTGGCCCAAGTGGCCCGGTAGTAGAACCGAAAGCCATCCGCCGCCGGGCTCACGATGCAGCGCAGCTTCCCGCTGTGGCCATTGTGCGCACTGTTCCAGGTGCCTTCATAGGCCCCCGCCGGCAGCGCGCCGGGGTGCTGCTGCGCCTGGTGCCACGCCCATTCATAACGCGGGCTGGCGCAGGAAACGAGACTCAGAGCACTGAGCGCTAACGCAGCGTAATGCAGGGGGCTCATGGCGGTTAGGGGGCGGACACGTTGTTGAATTCACCCTTCTCACAGGCATGCACGAAGCTCTCCGTGGAGCTTTTCAGTTGATCCCATTCCGTGCGGATGCGGCGGGCCTCCTCAGGCGTAATCAGCCGATCCGTGGCAGACTTAGTAATGGCCTCCAGCAGATCCGCGAACTGCTGCACGATCTGGTTCAGCGCAGGCATCACGTCCCCATTTTCCTTCCGGCGGAGGCTGTGGTGCGGATTGCTCACAAAGAAGCCCTCCGCCTGCTGGCAAAGCCATTGGACGATGCCGGGGTCTCTGGTGAGGTGGATCAAGGCCGCCGTGCGATCCAAGGGATTCGTGGCCCCGCCGCCATGCTCCGTCTGCGGCTGCGCCCATTTATAAACGATGGAAAGAGAAAGCCCCATCTGGGCAGAGATCTCTTTCGGACTGACCTTCTCGAGCGCTTGGCGCAAGACTTCATGTGATTCCAAGGTGGCGGACATAGGGCAGGAGCGTTGACGGATTTTATTAAAGTGCAAGTTAATGCTCCACCCAGACGCGGAGGCCCCGCCGCAGGCCACCCGCTGGGAGCGCGGAGTGGCACTCCGCTGCCTTTACACGGGAGGAGCGCGGACTTGCAGTCCGCCCCATTTCGCCACGGGGCAAAAGGGCGGTGCGAAATGCAGCGGAGTGCCACTCCGCGCTCCCTACCGCCGCAGGGCTAGGATCAGCTCATTGAGCTTCCCCCGCAGCAGCTCCAGTTCAGAAGTCTGAAAGGCGCTGTCCAGCGTGCCCACCCCATTACTGCTATTACTCGTGCTATTCAGCACCCCCAGCAGCGCCCCATCCAGCGTGGCTTGCGTCACCTCCCC
>JAYVOP010000366.1:0-12427 GCA_043757865.1 Verrucomicrobiales bacterium
CTGGCTACTTGGTATGTGGACCCCCAGGGGCGGTTAGGATTACAGGCTGCTAACCCCGGCTATGAGCCCCCACCGCAGGATGTGGCTAGTTTCCAAAGCCAACTCCAGGCGGCCCTACGGAAGCTAGGACTCTATTGAGATCACGATGAAGGCTGCACTAGCCAAGGCTAAACTGCGGGCCGAACAGCTGGCCGCCCTGCGGGAAATCTCACCTGCGCAACGGGCCGCTTGGTCTGAGGAGATCATGGCCCAGATCCTCGTTTCCAGTGCCTGGGAGGCTGCGCGCACGGTGCTGATTTACGCCCCGTTAGGCAATGAGCCGGATCTGCTAGGCTTGATCGGGCCGGATCGGCGGATGCTGGTTCCCCGGCTCGCGGGAACCCTGTTGACGTTGCATGAGATCACGGATGCCCCACGCCAACTGGTGCGTTCTCAGAGCTTCCTGCGGGAGCCTACGGCAGACTGCCCAGCGGTGGATCTGGGCGCGGTGGATCTGGCCTTCATCCCGGGGCTGGCCTTTGCCCGGGGCTCGTTGCTGAGGTTAGGTCGCGGTGGCGGTTATTACGATCGTTTGTTAGGAAACGGAGCTTGGCGGGCGCGCAATGTGGGCGTGGGCTTTGCCTGCCAACTGCTAGCGGACTTGCCACAGGAACCTCACGACTGCGCTATGGCAGAGATCATCACAGAGCAGCGCCTGGACTAGCCTCAACCTGCTACGGCAACGTAATACTCAGCCGTTGGAATCGTTTACTGGCGTTACTAGTCGCGGTGTTATCGCGCACGACAGTTAGGCCGACGGGACTGCCGTTCGGCGTGACGTCAGAAGTGGCGGCGGTGTTGGGCGTAGTCAGCGTGGGGCCGTAGGTAGAGCCGGGGGTCCATTGCACAAGGTCCGGGCTGACTTCCACGGTGTAGATCACATCACTGCGGACGCGGGTGAAGCTCAGTTCTAAATGGGTGTTGATGAGGCCGCCCGTGGGTTTAAGGAGGAAAGTGCCAGAGTTCGGATCACCGCCCAGAGCATATTCCGTCAGATTCGCATAGCCATCGTGGTCAGGATCGGCGGTGGGGTCGGCTAGGGAAATGTTGTTGGCGTTGGCCCCAAAGTTCGTGAAGCGCCAAGCATCGAACGGTTTTTCCTGCACGGTAATCGCAGTGCTCGTGATGGCTCCCAGCGTAGCATAGAGCGGGCCGCTGAGCGCGAGGGTGAAATTTTTACTAGCTGCTATCGTGCTTGGATTCAGCAACGGAATGCTGACTGGCTGAGAGACGGCATCGTTGTCTAGCCAGTTCAGCGTGCCGCTCTTGACCGTGTAGTCCACGCCAGCCAGGGCCGTGCCATTGGCCGTGTTATACTGGACACTCACTGGGCCAGTGGAGCCTGCGGCTCGGGTGACGGTGACGCTGACAAAGCCCGCATTTTTCAAGACACTAGCGGTGGGTGTAGCGGTTTGCAGCGTGCCGGGAGGATGATTTCCGCGCCAGTATTGCAGCAAGGCGCGCAGCGCGTCGGGCTTGTTGGTGGCTACTCCCAAGCTGTTGGCTTGGTCCTTGGTATTCACGCCATGGCAGACGGCACAGGTGCGCACTTCTCCAGGGGCAAAGTTCACCCAGTAGCGTTCTTTGATCACGCTTTTAGTGCCAGTGTCATCCGTGAGTTGCCAACTCACGGCCCGTCTTGCTGGCACCACGGCAGCCCAGGAACCATCCACGCCTAACTTCACAGCTCCGCTGGGAACCCCCGCCACCGTCGGCATTTCCGCTAGGTTTTGATGCAGCGGCAACGGCATCACCCGACGCCCGGCCCAGCCACCAGCGGGCGCATAACCGCGCACTGCATCCGACTGAAACAACTGCAAGAAACCGATGTCGTAAATTTTATCCGTGGCCACATAGCTGGCGCTCAACGTCTTGAGTTGCGTGCCCGTTTGTGGGTTTGTCCAAGCCACGCGCAAGTTGAACGGCTGTTGTTTATCTGCAAAATCACGCCGCGTTGAATTGCGATTCACCACCACCGCTAGGTCATGGGCCTTCAAATAATTTTGAAATGTGGGCGCATGAACTAACTCTTCATCGAACACCGTTTGCTCCACTGCCGCGATGCTGTTGGTGAGCTGGGAAGGCTTACTGGCGCTACGATCCAGCACTTCCACCGGGTCCAGTTCCCACAGCGGGGAGTTGGTGCCCGCCGCTGGAGAATAGGTCAAATGTTGACTGCCGACCCAGTAGTCCACTGTCACGTTAGGCTGCGTGGTGGGAGTGTTGCTGGTATCCGGCACCATGATCGCACCGGAGGAGATTAACATCCGCAGACGGAAACTAAAGCGCGACCGTGGCAGAAGCGCAGTGCCTGCATTCGTATCCTGTTGCGTGGCTTGGGTATGCACGGCTAGCAGCGTTCCATCGCTCAGCGGGGTGGCATTCCGATAGACATCGGCTGGCGTGCCTAAGGGTGATTGGCCGAGGCCCACATTCGGCAAATTGACCACGGGCGTGACGAGATTTAACGTGAGGGAATCTGGATTCACGGCGGGGCCTAGATTGTAACTGAGGAGATGCCCCGCCGAGTGCGTGCCGATTTCCGCAATGCTACTCGCATAGAACAAGCCCGGCGTGACCGGGGATTCGGTGACATTGAAAAGATGCACTGAGCGCGTGCCAGCGCCTGTGAGGTTTGCTAACGCCGGATCGTCCGTCAAGCTCTTGGTAAGGGATGGGCTGATCTCATGACGGCCCGCGTGATTTTGAACCTCATGGCCAGAGCCATCTTCATGGCACTCCCAGGGGAAGAACTGATTAAAGGCTAGACCATTGATATTGACCCCGGCTAGCAGCGCGCTTTTGTCGAAGTTCCGGGGCTCCGGGTAGTTGTTATACGTGGAGTAGTTGGCCGTGGTGCCCGTGGTAAAGGCCGCGCCTGCAGCCTCGCTGACGTAAGTCCTATTGCCGTTAGCTGTTTGCGTCCAGGTTTCCCCTGCCGCCGCATTCGGCACGCGATCATACGTGGCAAAGACATCTCGTGCGAGGTGGTCCCACTGCACAAAAATGACCCGCCCTGCGCTGTCAATGAACGGGGAAAATGCGCCCGATGGGGTGTGGACCAGATGCACCAACTCATTGCCCAGAGCCCGATCCAGCCGCCACAGGCCAGTGTTGGTGGGTTGGGATAAATATTCATCGAGCTGCGGATAGAGCGCGGCATCCAAGCCCCGCGGGGCATCGGAAACAAAGATGATGCGGTCTTGGGTATCGTAACAGGCGTAAATGTTATTGTAGCTGGTCGGCTGCCCGGCCACGGCAGTGATGACGGGCGTTTGGCCACTGGCGAAGTTGGTGATCTCATAGAGTTGCCAGTGAAAGACGGTGGTGTCCGTGGCATTAGCGGGAGCGCCTATGACCATGGAAAAGATTGCTTTCAAGCCATTCCAATGCACCAACGGATGCGCCACCGCAATGCTGCTCGCGCCTTGGAACCCCGTGGCATTGCCATTGGCGTCCACGGTCCCGCCGAAGCCAGCCGCACTCGTCAGATTCCGCCGCACGCCAGTGGCATAGCGGATCCACAACGCCCCGCCGCGTGGGGCATTGGCTGCGGTGGGTTGGGGGTTCTGCATCGCGCTGGCGATGCCGGTGCGCGTGGTGGTGAGGTCGTGAATATCACTACGCAAAATTTCATCCGGCACGGGCACTTGGGTAACATAAAGCACGGGCTTGTTCAGCGTCCCCGCCCCAGCGGGGCCGAGCATGAGGCCGATGCTAAGACAGAGTAAGCGGAGCGGGAATTGATTCATAAGGTGTCCAGCATAATGCAGCTGGCGGAGCTTGTCACTGTACTATGGATGTAAAATGCGGCTATCCCTAGCTTACCGCGTCAGCAAGAAGCGTCCGATTGGTGCCCGTAGCAGTTTTGCTAGGAAAGCCTCACCGAGGACTTGGCGAATCCCCTTTCCTGACCTGCTAAATGTAAGGCCGTCCGGCTGCCGCATTGCGCGACCATGGCAAAAGTCGTGCTGTCACAGCTACATCGGACGGGTTAGGCTGCCGACGATGGAGGGGCTGCGGGGTCTTGATCGGTGATTTACGCCCGACGCCGACGCAGCATCCCCACCAAGCCCAGACCCGCCAGCAGCGTGGCCGATGGTTCTGGCACGAGCACGGCGGTAAAGGTGGCATTCGGAGACACAGGGTTCAACGTGACGGCCCCCAAGTTGGAGGCGACGTTGTTAAATTGGCCGAAAGTGCTCGCGTTAGTGTTAGTACTAGCAACCGGGCCAATGGCCGTGCGCAGATCATAAGTGCTGGTACCGGAGGTCTGCAGGTCCAACAGATCCGGATCCCCGCCGCCGAACTTGCTGAACCCCACGCCGAAACTGCGGGATACAAACACCAATAATGGTTCGGTAAAGAGGCCCGAGCCGACCCCCGCGATCGTATAGCCACCGACGATGCCCAGGATGTTTTTGTCAGTGCTGGCATTGAGCGCCACCACATTGTCCGTGTCCCCGCTGAGCGTGAAAGTAAAGGTGGCGTTCATAAAAGCCGTGCCACCCACGCTGCCAGTGCCACTTCCCGTGAAGAAATAACTAATAGCTGCCGCCTAGCTAGCAGAAGTAAGGGCTAACCCGAAGGCTAAAGAAAGTAAGGAATATTTCATAAGCGGTTGGAGTGGTAGTGATGGAATGATGAATCGGGGGAAACGGCCATAAAACCCGCCGATAAACAGCTAAAAGCCGCTCCTGTCTAATATTTTCTGCATCCTCTGACCCACCGCTCAGCCACGTCCACCGCGGTGTTCATATTTGAAC
This sequence comes from Verrucomicrobiales bacterium, assembly GCA_043757865.1. GTDB lineage: Bacteria > Verrucomicrobiota > Verrucomicrobiia > Verrucomicrobiales > V1-33 > JAGNEJ01. Next base: position 4,806 of record JAYVOP010000366.1, read on the forward strand.
GAAAATCAGCATGAGCCAGATTAACCACTCTGTTTCCTGGGACCGCGTTGGCCGAGCCGCCAACGGAGGCAGTGCTTTTTAATGTTTGCGGCAGCAGGGGAAATCAGTTTAGATACCCTAGTTCGGTTTCCCCTCCCCTAACCCCCACACATTTGATGAAACTATTAGTCGTCGAAGATTACGTGCCGCTGCGCACCTCGATCACCCAACTGCTTAAAGAAAATAGCTACGTGGTGGACGATACTGGGGATGGCGCAGAGGCCATCTCCCTAGCCACGTCGAATACTTACACCCTCGCCATCATCGACATCATGCTGCCCAGCACGGATGGCATGGAGGTGCTGAAGGCCATCCGTAAGGCGGAGAAGCCCACCGCCGTGCTCATGATTACCGCTCGGGATGCCATCGATGACCGCGTGCGGGGGCTGGATGCTGGGGCGGATGACTACCTCATCAAGCCCTTTTCCCTAGACGAACTCATGGCCCGCGTGCGGGCGTTGCTGCGTCGGGCGAACCAGGTGCGGGATCCGAATCTCCGCATCGCAGACCTAGAGCTAGACACCCGCCGCCGCAGTGCGAACCGCGCTGGCGTGGAGCTGGAGCTGACGAGTAAGGAGTATAATTTACTGGAGCTGCTGATGCTGCGCACCGGCCAAGTGGTGACACGGGCAGATGTCTGGGAGCAGCTATACGACTTCGATCAGGAAATGGAGAGCAACGTGATCGATGTCTTTGTGGCCTATCTGCGCAAGAAAGTGGAGCGGCCAGGCTTCGTGAAATTGATCCACACCCGCCGTGGCCAAGGCTACATCTTGGAAGTCCGCCCCGGGGATCAAGACCTCGTGGACATCTAAGCCTAACCCCCTTCCCCTTGCGCTTATTCCTCCTAGCCCTGCTACTGACGACCACGGCTGCGCCTGCGGCGTGGAATCCGGTGTGGATGATCGGCAAGGATGATGGTTCGCAGGCGGAGTTTACTAACGAGTGGGAAACGGACCAAGATTACACCGTGGGCGAGCCCCCTGGAGCCCTGATCCCGCTGGGCCGGGCAGTCACTACGGATGTGCCGGTGCAGCGGATCCATTTCCCCCTCACGGCTAGTCAACGCGGCCCCGCCGCCCGCCTGCGCTTCGTGGTGGATCTGGTGGATGGTGGCTGGTGGGATGCAGTGAACTCCCTGAGCCTGGGCACAGGCTGGCATGATGTGAGTGTGAAATTAAACAACGTCACCATCGCCACCGCGCTGCGCATCACCAGCAGCCGCACCTTGGCCGTGGAGGTGCGCTCCACGGTGGCCACGCTCAATGCCACGGACAATGTGCTGACCATCACCCGCACAGGCGGCAGCCCAGTGGCTAGCTGGATTCAGTTCGATTACCTGTCCCTCGCCATTGATGAATCCGCTTACGTGGATGCTGATGGCGATGGCCTCCCGGCCTTCTGGGAGGCGGATCACGGCTTCTCCGATGCCATCGGCGGCCAGGGCGCGATGGACCCAGATTTCGATGGTCTAACCAACGCCCAAGAATACGCCCTGGGCACCGATCCGAACGACGCGGACACCGACGACGACGGCCTCCTGGATGGCGCGGAAACGAGCACCAATCCGCTCCTAGCCGATACCGATGGCGATGGTCTCACGGACCGCCAGGAACTCACCAACACGCCCCCGACGAATCCCCAAGCGCCTGACACGGATGGCGATGGCGCGGGCGATGCCTGGGAAATCCAAGTAGGCACGAATCCCACGCTAGCCGCTAGCCTGCCACCAACCTTCGCCCAAGCTGTGGGGGTAAATTTTGTTTCCGCTCAGCATGATGCGGGCACGTTAGGCTGGCGGGAAATCACGGGCGTGGTGCCGCAGTTCAACTGGAATAACACCCGCCCGTTGGGGCCGTGGGGCACCATGGCCGCAGGCACCAGCGCCATTTTATCCCCCACTGCCGGGCAGTTAGTCAATGCCGCTGGGGCGGCTTCCGGCGTGGGCGCTAGCTGGACAGGCAGCGGGGCCGGGGCCAGCGGGAATCAGGGCTCGCCTGCGGGGCGGCTAATGGATGGATTTCTGATGGGGCAATCCGGGGTGCCCGCCAGTGTCACGCTTAGTGGCATTTCCTTCGCCACGTATGATGTCTATGTCTATGCGGGCACCAGCTATAATGGCCAACGCGACTGGGTGCGCCTAGGGACTAACGATGCCACCCGCCGCTATTTCCTGAGCGACAACGTGGCCCCGCAGACGGCCTGGGTGGAGGCGCTGACCACACCTGCGGACTTGGTGGCAGCCGTGGGCAGCGCCACGGACCCGCAGGAAATCGAGCGTCGGAAAACCAACGCCACGCGGCGGGGAAACTACGTGCGGTTCCGTAATCTCACGGGCTCCTCCGTCAACGTGCAGATGCTGCCAGACGGCACGGATGACAGCGGCGGCGGCATTCTCGGCGTGCAGTTAGTGGACGTGGCGGCGGACCGGGATGGGGACGGGATGCCGGACAGTTGGGAGTTTGCGAATCGGCTGAACCCCGCCGTGGCGGATGCCGCCGCGGATGCCGATGGCGACACCCTGACCAACCTCCAAGAGTTCACCCGCGGCTCCAATCCGAACCTGCGGGATACCGATGGCGATGGCCTCAACGACAACCTAGAAACCGCCGCCAACGCCCTCACGCCGGACAGTGACCACGATGGCCTCAGCGATGGCGCAGAGGCCGCCAGTCCGCGTCCCACCAATCCTAACGCGGCGGATTCCGATGCTGATGGACTCACGGATGCCCTGGAAATGACGTTAGGCACAGACCCGCTAGCCGCTAGCTCTAACACCATTCCCGTGCCCATTTACACCGCCTCACCCCGCTCGTGGAATTGGCAGACGGACCTGCAACTGGTCTGGGACCACGGCCAGGGCATCCCCAGCGCCAGTGCTTATGGGGATGATTTCCTAACCATGCTGTGGGTGGACAACGAAGCCGTGCCGGGAGACTACGCGTTAGGCATGGGGGTGCGTTATGTTGCCGGGAAACTGAGTTGGCTCTTTATTTCGCGTGCGGCCAGTGCCTTCAGTGCGGCCAACCGTCCGGGAGTGGACCTGTGGGTGACGGACTCGGCGGGCGCGGACCTCTTGCCGCTGTTAGGATTCAGCGGGTATGGACGCGCAGATTTGTCTGGTCGGCTCCGTTTCAAGCTCAGCGCCACGCGCGGCACTAGCATTAGTAAATGGAGTTACACTTACCAGCTCATCAATCTGGATCTGCCCGCCGCTAGCCAGATCATCGCCACCTACACCGAGACCAATGCCACCGCCGCCGCCTCGCTGGATAACGGTTCCGCCACGTGGTATGACCACCAGGACGTGACCCACCACCGCGCCTATCCAGAGCTGCACACTGGCGTGCAGGGGTTCTTCGGCTACCCGGCTTTGGAAACTTTACCTTACTTCGCCAATGCTAAAGATAGTGACAATGATGGGATGCCAGATGTCTTTGAAGACGCCTATGGGCTTAACAAAAACTCCGCTGCGGATGCCACCCTAGATCTCGACAATGATGGCCTGAACAACCGTGCAGAGTTCCTCTACGGCTGCCTCCCTAACGTGGCGGACAGTGATGGCGATGGCGTGCGGGATGGCTTGGAAATGGCCCAGGGCAGCAATCCCCGGCTGGCTACGAGCAAACCCGCCTTCATCACCACGCCGCCCAGCCTCACGGGAGATTTCAATGGCAATGGCCTGCCGGATGCTTGGGAATTGTGGGCGGGAAATTTTACCCTAACACCGAATGCCGACGCGGATGGCGATGGCATGAGCAACCTCCAGGAGGCTCTGGCAGGCACGAATCCACGCGATCCTAACTCCCGCCTCTGGATCGAGGGCACGCGCTCCGCCAGCATGCTGACACTCAGTTGGCCAGCCATGGCGAACAAGACGCATCAACTGCAACAAAGCAGCAATCTCACCAGTTGGGCGGATGCCGCTGGCGCGCCCACTCTCGTCGGCAGCAAGATGCAGCAAACGGTGGCCAATGCGGCGGGGCGGAATTTCTATCGTGCGCAGATCAGTGATCTCGACAGCGATGGCGATGGCGTTTCGGACTGGGCGGAGGCGCTCCTAGGCTCGGACCCACACGCGGCCTCCAGCCTCCGGAGCCCGGCCCCGCAGGATGTGAATGCGGATGGCGTGCTGGAAACGCCGCTCACGGGAGACGCTGCCGCCTTGGCAGAACAGTTGCTAGGAGCGCAAGCCAGCGGCGGCTATCCCGGTGCGGCCAGTGGCGCGATTTCCCGTCCGCAGGCGGCCCGTTTCCTAACGCAGGCGACGTTCGGCCCCACCATGGAGGACATCGATGCCTTATGCACGCAGGGCTACAGCGCGTGGCTCACCGCGCAGATGGCGGCTGCGCCCACGCTGCATCAGCGCTACATTGACCAGATTTACGCGGACTTCTTCGGCCCGCGCGTGGACCCCACCTATAACCGCAGTGATCTGGATAACTTTATTTACGATAACAACGTCCTCACCCCATTCTTCCGTGCGGCCACGGGTGGCGCGGACCAACTCCGCCAGCGCATGGCCTTCGCGCTCAGTCAGATCATGGTCGTCTCCCGACGTGATGCTGGCCTGCAAGGACGCCCGTTAGCACTCACGAATTACTACGACATTTTCGTCAAAAACGGCCTAGGGAATTACCTGGACGTGCTCCAGACCGTGGCGCTGCATCCCTGCATGGGACGGTATCTGAGCCACCTGGGGAATCAAAAAGCCAACCCCGCCCTGAATCAATACCCGGACGAAAACTTCGCCCGTGAAGTGATGCAACTTTTCACCATCGGCCTGTGGGAACTCAATGCGGATGGCAGTCGGAAGCTGGATAATGCGGGCCAACCGATCCCCACGTATAGCAATGCCCACATCACCCAGATGGCCCGCGTCTTCACGGGCCTATGGGTTAGTGGACAAGACTGGCTAGACGGCGGCTGGCAAGACGAGAGCTATGCGGTGCCCATGGAGATGCACGCGGACCGCCATGATTTTGGGGAAAAGACGCTGCTGCGGGGCTTCATGATTCCGCCGCGCGCGCCCACGGCGGAGAGCGCCCAGCGAGACGTGGCAGATGCCATGCGCATGCTCTTTAATCATCCGAACACGCCCATCTTCATCGGCCGCCAGCTGATCCAATTTCTCGTCACCGCCAATCCCTCGCCCGCATACATCCAGCGCGTGCAGAGCGTCTTTGTAAATAACGGTATCGGCATCCGGGGAGATCTAGCCGCCGTCGCCCGCGCCATTTTATTAGATGAGGAAGCCCGTTCGCCCAGCTACTCTCACGCCACCGCCAGCTTTGGGAAACTCCAAGAGCCAGTGATCCGCACCATGCACCTCGCCCGCATCGGTGGGTTAGGAAAGAACCCCCGCGCGCTGTGGTGGAACTGGAGCAGCTTCCGTGAGGAGGCCTTCCAAGAGCCCACCTATGCGCCCAGCGTCTTCAACTTCTATCGCCCAGAATACAAGGCTCCGGGCGTCCTAACGCAGCAGCGTTTAAATGGCCCCGTCTTCCAGATCACGGACAGTTACTCCGCCATTTCCTTTCCGAATCTGCTCTGGGACATCATCAACATCGGTATCCACGAATATGATAACTACGCCTTCCCGCTGGACTTCACGGCGGAAACACAACTCGCCAATAACCCGGAAGCCCTAGCCGACCGCGTCAACCTCCTGTTCTGCGGCGGCCACCTCAATGCCGCTGCCCGCACGCAGCTCATTACCGCCATCAACGCCGTCCCAGCCACGGAGCCCGGAGTCCGCGCCAAGCTGGCCCTCTACCTAGCCGCCACCTGTCCCACTGGTGCTGTGCAACGCTAACGGAGCGCGGACTTCCGTCCGCCTGTGCGGTCCTCCGAACTACCAGCGTCCGCTAGTTCCGATTCACGGTCTCATCCAAGTTTAGCACGAGGTTAGCTATAAGCGTCCACGCGGCTAGCTCTGGCTCCGCTAGGCCCACTGGGGGTCGGCTGGCACCTTGGCGGATGAACTTAGCGGCGGCCTCTGGGGCGGCTTGGTAGGCGGCTAGGTGTTGGGCGTAGGCGCTCTGCACGATACTCATTTCCTCCGCGCGTGGGGCGCGGGTAAGGACGATGTGATAGGCCAGCGCAATGCGGGCCTCTGGCGTGCCGCTGCTTTCCTGCATGAGCCGCTGGGCCAGGGAGCGGGCGGCTTCGATGTGCTGCACGTCGTTCATCAGTTGCAGCGCTTGCATGGGGGTGTTGCTGCGTTCCCGCACGGGGCACGTTTGCTCGCGGGAGGGGCCATCGAAGTTAGCCATGAACGGCGGCGGTGCGGTGCGTTTGAGAAAGGTATATAAACTGCGGCGGTAGAGCGCGGCACCTTCATCCGCCTTGTATTTAGCGGTATTGCTGTCGATGTAGGCCACGGGTTCCCAGATGTTAGGTGGTTGATAGGGCCGCACGCCGCGTCCGCCCATCGTCTGATCTAACAAGCCGGAAACAAACAACGCATTATCCCGGATCTGCTCCGCCTCTAGCCGCATCCGGGGCCCGCGCGCCAGCAGCCGATTCTCTGGATCCCGCTGCCAAGCGTCCGTTGGAGCCGCCGCAGATTGGCGGAAGGCCGCGCTGGTGACAAACGAGCGCAGGAGCCGTTTCACATCCCAGCCGCTTTCGCGAAACGTGACCGCCAAGTAGTCCAATAACTCTGGATGGCTGGGCGGCTGGCCTTGCGAGCCGAAGTCCGATGCCGTCTTCACTAACCCGATTCCGAAACATTGTTGCCAGAAACGATTCACCGCCACGCGGGCCGTGAGCGGGTGCTCTGGGGAGACGAGCCACTTGGCAAGCGCGAGGCGATCCGGGCGGGCCGTCCCGATTCCTTGGAGGGGCGGCAGCGCGGCGGGGACGTTCGGCTCTACCTTCTCTCCGGGCTTATCGTAGGCTCCGCGCATCATCACGAAACTCTCCCGGGGCTTCTCCAGATCCTTCATCGCTAGGCTCACGGGGATCGTGTCCTCCAGCGCTTTTTTGGCCGCCTTCAGCTTGTCCACGGCGGCCACTAATGGGCTGAGCACAGCCTTGGTGGCGGTGGCCACGTTGGCTAAGTAGTAATCCAGGAGTTGCTGTTGCTGGGCGGGCTTGCGCTGGTCTGGTTTGGCTTTCAGGAGCTTTGCCAGCTCTGGCGAGAGTTCTTGGTTTGGCTTGCCCTCACGTGGCTTGAGCCATGCCGCAAAGGACTTGCTGGGGTTATGGGCATCGTCGCCTACCGAGAGCAAACTGAGTTTATCAAAGTAAGCCGTGCCGCCATCTTGCGTCAGCGCCAGCCCACGAATCTGATCCCCCGGTTTCAATCCTAACTGCTCTGCGGTGACCTCCAGCGGCACCCATTCGCCAGCCTTGGGTAAGGGGCCCGCGATAAAGCGCTCGCTGGTCTTCGGCTTCCCCCAGCCGGGGATCGCCTTGGCATCGCCCCACAGGGCGCGGTGCTTCCATTCGTCCGTGTGGCATTGCAGCATCACGGCCTTGGAGCGGGCTGCGGGGTCCAGGTAAACGTGCAATCGGAAGCGCGCATTCAGCGGCACCTCAATGGGCTCTGCGCCACTATCATAGAAATATTGGCTCAC
>JAYVOP010000367.1:0-41312 GCA_043757865.1 Verrucomicrobiales bacterium
GTCGCTCGGACTTAAAAAACGCCTGCACTACCCGCCAAAATTGACGGGCGGTTTTGTGGAAGGATTCTTTGGGGGCGGAGGATTCGGGGGAGGGCATCAACTCTTAAGCTAATGCAGTCAGGGCTTTGATAGTATGGGGTGAACACCCCAGAAAGAAAGACGTGCTAAATAGCAATTATACTAAGTCTAACATGTCGCGATCAAAATTCGGTATCCCTGCGAACTTGCGCGCACCGTCATTCGCCTTTTCCGTTGACCTTGTCCTGCTAAGGTTACAGGCTTCGCATTCCATTTCCTGCATGAAATCTACCTGCAATTTCTATTTGAAACCCCTCGTCCTGAGCGGGTTAGTCCCCACCGTGATCACCCTGGGGATTCGGGGGTGCGCATTTCATAAGATGTCTAAATCGGTAATTCCAATCATCGGGGCGGCGGAGAACTTGGCTCACGTAAAGAGCCCGTTTCTTGCAGGTATGAGTCACGAGATCCGTGTGCTCGTGGATGCGATTTCCGCCCCTCCCACCAGTCCGCATTATGAAAGTCATCCCACACACTTGCCATCCCATTCCAACAACGGGCCTCATCCTCGTGGTCGATGATCAGGAAACCAACCTCCAGCTAGTAGCCAACGTGCTCACGGCCGCTGGCCATGAAATGATCCCTGCCAACAGCGGCAAACAAGCGCTCAAGCGCCTCGAAGCCCGCGTCCCAGACTTGATCCTCCTAGACCTTCTGATGCCGGAAATGGATGGTATCGAAGTCTGCCGACGCATTCAGGCGAATCCAGCGTGGGCGCTGCTCCCTATCATTTTTGTTTCTGCGGCAGATGATAAAGGCTTGATCGTCCAAGCTTTGGATGGGGGTGGCGTGGACTATGTAACCAAACCCTTTAACAAATCTGAATTGCTGGCTCGGGTAGCTACGCATCTTGCGCTCAAAGGCGCGCGGGAACGCGCGGAGCGCTTGGCGCAGGATAAAGATGAACTGCTAGGGATTATGGCTCACGATATGAATAACCATCTCGCAGGGATTCATTTGAGTGCCTCGCTGTTAGCCCGCAGTAAGGTTTTGGAACAGGAATCGAGGATGCAAAAACTTTCAAAAAACATTGAAAATTCTGCGCAAGCCTTGATCAGATATGTCGCAGAATTTCTTGCCAATGCTGGTGCGGACCACAGCTTCTGCGTGGCGATGATGCCGGTAGATCTAAGCTTAGCCGTTACTGCAGCCGTAGAATCCGTCGAGGTGCAAGCGCAGCAAAAAGGCATCGCTCTCACCTGCAACATCCCTCATAACCCAGTAATGACGCACGCGGATCTCTCTTGCGTGGAGCACGTGCTCGACAATGTTTTATCTAACGCCTTAAAGTTTTCGCCCCCAGCTACCACGATCCAAGTGGAGGTAACCATGAGCGATACCCACGCCACCTGCACCGTACTAGATCAAGGGCCAGGCTTCACCCCAGAAGATCTGACTAAGCTCTTCCAACGCTACGGACGTTTAACCGCCCGCCCTACCGCAGGCGAGCCCTCCACTGGCCTAGGACTGTCCATCGTCAAGAAAATACTTGATGCCATGCACGGCAAAATCCATTGTGAAACCGGGCCTGGCGGTGGTGCAAAACTGACGATCACTCTGCCTAGAAGTGAGCATCTTTAGCGAAGTGCCATAGCGAGCTCAACAAGTACAAATTACGTGGGATAGGAATTGCCTAAAGTCATTGGCACACGTCGTAGCGGAGGATTAGTCGGATGCGCGCTTTGCGCAAAGCCGTGGAAGTCCACGCGGCGGGGCAGCGTGGCAAATAGGCCGCTCCACTTTCGAAAACCTGCCGAGCCGCCGAACCCAAGTCTGAGCTGGACTCTAAGAAGCGCAGCGGATGCCTGTATAGAAACGCAAAACGCCCTCCTATGCATGGCAACACTAAGGTATCAACCCACGCTGAGTTCTCTCGTGTGAGTCAAGTTATCAATTTACAGCGCTCCTCCGCAACCCTCCAGCCCACGGTGCGCGGATTCCAGCCCAGCCTGCCAATCCAAGCGTGGGGATTTCACCCCATAGCGAGATGTGAGCACGGGTTGGATAATGATCCAACACGAAAGACTACTTGGGCTGTGGCCCAATTCCACTCAAATAACCTAACCAAAACTATTTATGCAAACTGTCGAAAACCCGCTGAAGTCAACTCTTCCACTTTCTGAACCGACCACGAAGCTATGCTGGCGCGCAATCCTAGCCGGAACGTTAGCAACGATGTCCATTCAAATTGTTTTAATGCTCTTAGGTGCAGCGTTAGGATTTGCTGTTTACAATCCTACGTCTAGCGAACACCCCTTTGCTGAGTTTGGCACGGGGGCGGCAATCATCCAAGGGCTAACCGCCGTCCTTTCCCTTTGGGTAGGGGGCTGGATTGCGGGGCGGTTTCTCCGTCAGGGAAGCGAAGCGCTGGGTGGCCTGCATGGATTTATGGTCTGGAGCTTTTCGACAGTAGTAGCGGTCGTTCTTCTAACCACAGGAACAGGCTGGTTTCTAGGGGCCATGGGGCGCACGGTAGCCACGGGCCTTTCTGTTGCAGGCCAAACGGCGGTGACGGGTGCTGGCGAGAGCAATGCCCTAGCCAAGATAGCTGCGGAAAATAATGTGACCCTGGCCGACAGCTTTCTGCGCGAGGCTCAAGCTACTCCTGTGGTGGGTAAAGCGCCTTCCGAAGTGGTGAAGGGAACGAGGGATCTTCATTTTGCGATTGCTCATTTTCTTACCTCTGATGAAAATGGCCAAGCGCACTTGATCCCCTCCCTCATGGAAGCGCAAGGATTGACGGAGCCGGACGCTAAAAAAATGGTAGCAGGTTGGCAGAAAAGTATCGACCAACGGAAAGCTGATGTAGATGCCGCCCTAAAAGTAGCTGAAGAAAAAGCGCGGCTCGCAGCTGACGAGACGGCTCATACATTATCCATTCTTTCGTGCTGCTACTTCTTAGGTTTCGTTCTCGGTGGCTGCTTTGCGATGGTTGGGGGAAAACATGGAGCCACGTGTGCATGCTGTCGCAGAGACATTGCGATGCGGGTCGGCTAAATCACTTCAAAATTTATTTAGAATAACACTTAATATATATATATGGAACATCTAACATGCATAGCTACTATTGGATACTCAATCGTTTACATGCTTTTCGGCGGAGGTTTTTTTGGCGCGATCATTGTTTACATGATTGCTAAAGCCCTGGGCCGTTGATTGCTATGGAGACTCTTCACGGAATCATTGCTTGAGAAATCAATCAACGCCATGAGTTCCCCGTCTCCCACCGATTCGCCCCCGCCTTGCGCTACTTGGACGCAGGGCGGGGTGCTGGAGCTTTCGGGTGATTGGCGGCACAATGGGCTGGCTGTGGAAGTGAAGGGGGCGCCACCGGATCACGCACCGACAAGCTATGTAGTAGATAAATTAGGCCACTTCGATTCCATTTTGCCGGCCTTTCTTTTCGCTTGTCTGCGCAAAGCGGAGCAGGCAGCGGGTCAAAAAGATAAAGTGGATCAGCCATCACTCGAAGGCCTGCCGCCTAACCTGCTCGGACTGATGGAACTCGCGCTCGCGGTGCCGGAGGAAAGCGAGGCCCGGAACAAGGAACCGGAGCTGGGAAAGCTCGGGCAGCTCGGCCAAGTAACGCTCAATGTATGGGGCACTGTGCTCTCCGTTGGCGAATTCATTGGTGAGGCGATCCTTTCTTTGGGCCGCTTCTTTAGAGGCACGGCGCGTTTCCGCGCCCAAGATTTTTGGCTGATCGTGCAGGAATGCGGAGCTAGCGCCCTGCCGATCGTTTGCTTAATCAGCTTCCTGATAGGCATGATTTTAGCATTTGTCGGCAATGTTCAGCTTACCAATTTTGGGGCCAATATCTACGTCGCAAATCTGGTCGGAATTGCTATGGTGCGCGAGATGGGCGTGGTCATGACAGCAATCATCATGAGTGGCCGTACAGCGGCGGCGTTTGCGGCTCACATCGGCAGCATGAAGGCCAATGAAGAAATTGATGCGCTGCGGACCTTCGGATTTGATCCTTTTGACTTCCTCGTGCTACCCCGCATAATCGCCATGGTGCTCATGATGCCATTGCTCACGTTATTTGCGAACGGCGTGGGTATTCTCGGGGGCATGTTAGTGGCTGCGTCTGTCGAGATTCCACCGACCCTGTATTGGCATCAAACGATTGCCGCTGTGACCCTCACCACTGCCTCACTCGGCATAATGAAGAGCCTTTTCTTTGGAGCCATCATCGCGATGAGCGGCTGTTTGCAGGGGATGCACGCTGGTAAATCGTCCGCTGCCGTGGGCGAGGCGACCACGCGCGCTGTCGTCGCTAGTATCACTGCGGTCATCATTCTCGATTCCGCATTTGCAGCCATTTTCACCGTCCTCGAGATCTGACCACTCATGCCTGATGCCCCTCTAGAATCACAAGCCAAAGCCAAGATCGCAGTGCGCGATCTGACGATGGCTTTTGGCACGAACGTACTCATGAAAAACCTTAATTTCGAAGTCGCGGAGAAGGACATTTTCATCATCATGGGCGGCAGTGGATGTGGCAAGAGCACGCTGCTGCGGCACCTTATCGGCCTGCAAGAGCCTAGCCAAGGCAGCATCCTTTATGATGGCGAAGACTTCACGGCCAAGCCTGCCGACAAGCGCGGAGAGTTCATCCGGCGCATCGGTGTGATGTATCAAACGGGCGCACTATGGTCCTCTCTAACTCTGGCGGAAAATGTGGCCTTACCATTGGAAGAAGGCACCCAGTTGAATGCGAAAACCATCAACGAACTCGTTTCCTACAAGCTCGCGCTCGTCGGCCTTTCCGGTTATGAGGACTATTACCCCGCTCAGATCAGTGGAGGCATGAACAAGCGCGCTGGCATTGCGCGGGCCATGGCACTTGATCCCGACATCCTTTTTCTCGATGAACCAGGCGCAGGGCTCGACCCGCTCAGCTCGCGTCGACTCGACGATCTCATCCTGCGGTTGCGCGATGGAATTGGCTCCACCGTCGTCATCGTCACCCACGAATTAGATAGCATTTTCGCAATCGGCACCAACTCCATTTTTCTGGACACCGCCACCCGCACGCAAGGAGCCACTGGCAAACCCACTGAGTTGCGTGACCACTCGGATAATCCCGCCGTGAGCCTATTCCTGCACCGTGGGGAAACAACCAATTCATCGCCATGAGCAAAAAAGCCAGCCCCACCATGATTGGCATCTTCACCCTCGTTGGCCTCCTCATCGGAGGCGCTGCCATCGTGGTGTTTGGTGCTGGGAAGTATTTCAAACACACTCACAATCTCCTACTCTATTGCGAAAAGAGTGCGAACGGCTTGCAGATCGGTTCGGATGTTCGCTTCGCTGGCGTGAAGATCGGCAACGTAAAATCCATTAGCGTGATCATGGATCGAAAGGCCAACAAAAAGATCCTGCCAGTCGTCGTCGAACTGATTGAAAATGATCTGCACCTCATCAGTACCGAGTCTGGCGAAGCTCTCGACCTCTATTCTTTTGAAGGCGTGGAGAGGGCTGTGAGCCAAGGACTGCGGGGTGGCATGAAGCAACAGAGCTTGCTCACGGGGCAACTTTATATCGAGTTCGACATCATTCCGAACATCCCTGGTTTTGTCTATGGCGAGCAAAGCGATCATCCGTATCCGGTGGTTCCCACTGTGGGCACGGACATCGACGAAATCATCTCGGAGATCGGCAGCACGTTGAAAAAGTTCAATGCGCTGGATCTCAATGGCATCATCGACGGATTCCGCATGGTGTTAGTTTCGACGAAGGATCAAATTGCCGCGCTGAACCTCAAGGAGATCAACGATAATGTTGTCGGCTTCACGTCAGACATCCATAATCTCACTCGCAATGGAAAGCTCGCACACGCCATCGACAACCTGGATGCCGGACTCGCGCAACTTGAGCAACTCACCACCAAAGCCAACGCCAAATTTGACCCGCTCATGACGGACCTCAGCGCGGTCATCACCAAGGCGGACTCGGGACTCGCAAACATCGATGCCGCTGCCAAGGCGATGTCAGATCTAACTGGTCCTCGCTCACCGGTGATGCTAAGAATGCAGAACGTGCTGCAAGAAACCGAACGCGCCTCCAGAGCCATTAAGGAACTTTCCAACGATCTCAAACGCGATCCTAACTCCCTCCTCTCAGGCAAAGCCACACCGAAATGAAAACCCCCATCCTCGCCCTCGTTGTCACCTTATTCCTGGCCAGCTGCAATGTGCTGAAACCCGTGAAGGACACCTCTGTTCACCACTTGCTCGACGCAGCGATCCCTGAACAGAAAGCCACCGCAGCCACTCCGGCCATCGCCATCTCGCGCCCAGCGCTGCCCAGTTATCTGGATCGTCAGCAACTCGTGAGCCGCAGCTCTGGCGGCACGCTTCAAATGAACAGCTACCATCTCTGGGCGGAACCCTTGGATGCAGCGATCTCACGCGTGACCTCGTTGAATCTGGGCCGTCTGACGCATTCACTCAACATTCAGCCAGTCGAAAATTTCGTAACCCTCGACTACACGAGCGTGCTGGAAATTCGCATCTCACGCTTTGAAGCAGACCCCTCCAATACGGTCGTGCTGGAATGCACTTGGAAGCTGCAACCCGTCGCAGGGGCCGTTGCGAGCCTGCATCCATTTACGAGCCGCGTGGCCGTTGCCTCAACGGGTGAGGCCCTGGATCTGTCTACGCGCGTAACCGCGATGAACGAAGCTCTCGCACAACTCGCCCGGGAAATTGCGAGAAGTCTTTGACACTAGCGAACAGCCCGTTTCTCGACGGCCTTGGGGGTGTCGTTGCTAAACATCCCCAGCGCTTCGAAGGGTAATGAAAGTCCTTCACGGAGGACGTTGGCGCCAAATTTTACGGTCTTGCCCGCGACTTTGACAGTGTCAGTAACGACGCCTTTCACGGCGTCTCCAGGAGTTAAAGGGGAGACTTGAATGTCATCGAACGGGCCACTGATTTGCATTTCCATCAAGATGTGACTGAGGGGAAATGTGGCCACGCCAAGGATGCCACGGAGGTTCGCGCGTCCGGTTCCCTGGACTTGTCGTTCCACCAGATTCACGGTGCCACTGGCCTTGACCACAATGGAGTCACCACGCGCCTTTAAGGAGTCGATGGTTGCGATGCCATGGTCCATCGTGAACGTGGATTGAAGGTCGCCTGTGCCTTCGCCAGATTTCTCCGGCAACAGCGTCGGGAACAAGGCGAAGGCTGCATCCAAGAACGGAATCTGCACGACCGGCGCGTGGGTCATTGCGATGGTGCCGGTTCCGGTGGATTGAGTGAGGTCATTGGAGATGCCCCCGTGATAGACCAGCGAGAGGTCCGCATCTTTGATGCTCGACTTAATTCCGTCAAGCCAGGGCGCTAGCCGCGCCAGTTGCAGCGTTTCCAGTGTGACCTCAGCCTTACTCAACGTCACGCCATCATAGTACGCAGCGAGCGTGAACTCACCGTCCATAAGGTGACCCCTGATCCCTTCAAATTGCCAAGTCTTATGATCATAGGATAAGTGACCCGTGAGGTGATTAATGGTCAGCGGATGCTCACGAATGATGATGGAGAGCGCGGCGGGCGTGCGTAACTGCACCGAGGCCAGCGTCCAGTTTGGCGGGCTCGCGTTTGCTTTCCATATCAAATCCTGAGCCACGAGGTCCGGGAACTCAGTGACCTTGACGGAGCCGGGGATCTGCGAGGCTAACGCGGGAACGTTGCGAGCCAGTTCCACCAAGTTGGCATTCCCGCTGAGCCGAGCGATCGTGAGGGTATTAGAGTTGCCGTCGTGCCGCCCTTTGAATGCATCATTATTGCCAGAACTGTCGGTCAAGGTGCCGCTGATGAGGAGCGGTTGCTGCTCCCATCCCTCGCGTGTGAGATCGATGGTAGCGGCCCCTTTCTCGAAAGCGATCTGCGATGAAACTTTGAGCCCACTTTGTGAAAGCATCGCATTGAGTGCGGCCTCGCGCATGGGCAGGCCGCGCCACTCCACTTGCTTTCCGTTGCCTCGCAATTCAGATCGCCACGCCACGTTGGCGGTACCAAAGTCCAGCTCGAAGCTACCAGTGACCGTAAAGAGCCCAGTGCTCTTCGTGAAGTTGAAGGTATCTAGCGCGCCCCGGAGGGGACTGAGGTCCAGTACAAAGGGGCTGCTATTATCCGTCGAATTAGTCGTGGCCCCAATCTTGATTTTTCCAGCCACTGCGAATGCGAGCGCCCCGTTGCTAGTCTCAAGCTGCGTGAGGTCGATCCCGTCATCCCGCAAGACAAAGTTCGTGGTGAAATGCTCCAGTGTCACTGCGCCAGCCGGATCATGCAGCGCCAGCGTGGCGTCGCTCGAACGCCAGCGGGTGACCGCCGCTCGCATCTGCCAAGCTTCACGCCAAAGGATGTCCACATGAAGCGCACTGAGTTCGATCAATGGTTCATGAGGCTGATTTAGACGACCCAGCACGGCGTCTTTCAGCGTGAGTCCGCGCCAAGGAGACCACGTTTTTGAAGAGTAGTTTAAACTTAGCCCACGGGCGCGGAGGCGTTCGTTGAGCTTAGTCTGCGCGGTGTTCAATAGCCATTCATAGACGCCCCAGAGCAGGGCCGTTATAATGGAGAGAATAACGAGCGCTAGGTGCCACCTGTGCAGGCGTGAAGGGGATGAGCTAACAGACATACGCTCATTTTATCTTGCGCTTGTTTTGGCGGTATGGGGTGTTTTCCCTACGTATTTGTTGCTAACCAACGCTTTAGTGAAAGGACTACAAAGGACTTACCGATCTGGCTGGCAGATGCTCGGCAAAAAACTCCAGCGTCCTAGCCATGGCATCGTTCATCGCTTGGGGCTTGAGCACATGGCCCTCGCCATCGTAGAGTTTCATGGTCGCTGGTTGACCGAGTTTGCGAGCCGTTTCCTCCAGCCCTAGCGCATACGACACGGACACCCGTTCATCTGCACGTCCATGCAGGATCAACGTGGGCGGGCACCGTTTCAGTTTGGACTTGAGGGCATCGAAAATTCCGCCTGACACTTCCACCACCGCGACCACGCGTTGGTCCTCAGAGGCCACCGCGACTGCTAGAAAGGCACCCAACGAGTAGCCGAAGATGCCGATGGAATCCGGTCGCACCTGGGGGACGCTGACGGCAAAATTCAGTGCATCTTGCACCGTTGCTGCCCAGGTGGGCCATAGCTTGGTGATCGTGGCATCTCCACTGTAGACCGTTCCCGTGCGGTTGTAATAATGCACTAGCAAGGCAACTTTTCCCTGCGCTGCCAGCTTCCGGCAGAGGTTCATCAGCGCGCCCTTACCAGCGATCATGCCAGCGGAACTATGGAGCACTAGCACGGCCGGATATTGACCCTTGGCCGCTGGCGCGAACGTGTTGACCTTAATGCGATGGCCATCACTCATGAAGGAGTCCATGCGTTCGCTGATTCCAGGTGCGGTGGGAATGGTGGTGCAACTTGAGAGGAAAATGGAGAGCAAGCTTAGCATCAGCAAGGAAATGGAGAGGGAGGGTTTCATAATGTGGGTGGAGTGGTGAGGGCATCAGATTCGTGACGAAAGACTTCCGTAATGCGTCCGACCACGGCACCGAATTTGCGCACTGTTACCACATTTAACATCGTTCGTCTATCCGGCTGAAGCATCATCCAATGCGTCATACGAAGGTGGGTCAGTGGATTGGAATCGTTGAGTGCCAACACATAGTCCAAGCGCAAAGCATTGCCCCACGATGAACCCTTCGCCACGCCTATCACATGCTCTGACCGCGCCTCGAAGTGATGTGCATCCAGTTGGCGGATGCGCCAAGTGCGTCGCTCTGGCTGACCCTCATCAAATGTCACGTCCTGAGTCATGTGCAGTTCCCCACCTTCTAAATGTCCCCAAGTCTCGGTCGCCACTCGTTTCAAAGCGGCACCGCCAGAAGTTTGGAGCAGTCCAGTGGAGCGTGTATGTCCCGCGTAGAAGCGAAGAATGTCGAACTGCGGACCCGTGGCGACGAAGTCCACTGGCCTCAGGATCGTGCAGCTCGGTAGCACGATTATTAGGCATAGAACCACCACCCTCGTCGCATTTACGCAGGAGTTTAGGCGAGGGGATTTACAAGCCATGTGGGCTTATGCGTCTGTGGTGGCACAGAGAGCGTGGATGTCGGAATGGGCCGCTAACACGGCCTTATATTGGGAATCAACCACCTCACGAATATGGGCGGGCAAATCCTCTCTCAGCGCATTTTGATAAGCCTCCATGGCATATTCCTCGCCACGCTCACACTCAGTCAGAATGGGATGATCGCCACCTTTGGTGAAGGCGGCTTTCAAATCAATCCAACCACGATGCACTGCGCTGGCAATGCTCCCCGAGTCGGCAGGCTCCTCGCCCAGGCTGATGACGAATCCCCGGAGGTCGCCCGCAAAGCGGGCGCGCTGCACTGAGTAATCGCCAAAGATCCTTTTGAGTTCTGGATTGGTCGATTTCTCGGAAGCCTCTTGGAAGCCATACTGGCCGTCCTTGCAGATTTCGATCAAGTTGTTCAGAGTCGTGGTGGGAGTGTTCATGGGTGAGTTACTTGGTTAAATGTTGAAGTGTCATCATCGCGCTAACATCCTCGCTTGCTATGGGGTGTTTTACCCAAGTGGGTGCGCAAGTTCTCGTCCGTCCGCTCATTTCTCGTTCGCCCTTGACGAGTTGAGGCGGGTATGGTCATCATTTTTTATTCATGCTGGACACCACCTTCAACACCTCGGGAACAAGGGCCGCTTCGCGTTTGTGTGCGTTGCTGGCGCTAATCATTGGCGCAGTTGGACTGGCTGGCTGGATTTTTGAAATTCCTGCCTTACAGCGCCTTCACGCTTCGCTCGTCACCATGAAGGCGAATACTGCGATGGCGCTAATGCTTGTAAGTATTTCCCTGCTCCTCCAGCAGGATGAAAAGTCCATCGGTGTCAAAGAGCGGTTGGCGCAGGGGCTGGCAGCCTTGGTTGCGCTGCTCGGCACGCTGACGCTGGCGGAGATTCTGTTCGGTTGGGATTTGGGCATCGACCAGTGCTGGTTCCACGAGTCACTCGCTTCCGCAGGGCCGTCGTTTCCTGGACGCATGGGCGTGGCGTCCGCAGTAGTATTCATTTTTCTGGGTATTGCGCTGATGTTTCTGGATACTCGGCTCGCAGGCAAATACTGGGCATCAAAATTAGCGGTGGCGGCGGCAGTGGCGACGATGCTGGTGTTCTTGTATTATTTCTTTGGCGTGGAGCGGGGCGAGTCCGTCTCGAAGTATGTGACCATCGCGCTGCACACTACGGTGGCGTTCTATGCGCTCTGTGTGGGGATTCTTTTCGTGCGCCCTAACCGAGGCGTCATGCGGGCTCTGCTGAGCCCCAGCGTGGGGAGTGTGGTGGCGCGGCGCATGCTGCCGCCCGCGTTCGTGCTGCCGATCTTGCTAGGCTGGCTGTTCATCAGTGGGGAGAATGCAGGCCTCTATGGGCCGGGATTCGGCACCGCAGTATTTGTGCTGTTGATCATTATGTGTTTTACTGGACTAATTGGGTGGACGGTGATCGAGATCAATCGACAGGAAACCGAGCGACACCATGCGGAGGCGGAGAGTAGGGCCGCAGCGGCGGCCCAGGCCAGACTGGCCGCTATCGTAATGTCTTGCAATGATGCCGTCCTTAGCAAGTCGCTGGAGGGAATTATCACCAGTTGGAATCCCGGAGCCGAGCGGATCTTTGGCTACACGGCGGAGGAAATGATCGGCCAACCAGTGATGCGTCTGATCCCGCCGGAACTCACCGACGAAGAATCTCAGATCCTCGCGCGACTCAAAGCCGGAAAACCGATAGATCATTACCAGACCGAACGGGTGACTAAAGATGGGAAACGCTTGCCGGTGTCGCTCACCATTTCCCCCATTTACGATCCGATGGGAAAGGTCATCGGCGCGTCAAAAATCGTGCGCGACATCACGGAACTCAAGCAGGCCGAGGAGGCACTGAGGGAAGCGAAGAAACGTGCCGAGGCGGCATCCCAGGCGAAGGATGATTTTCTTGCCGCCCTGAGCCATGAGCTGCGTACCCCACTAACGCCCGTTCTGATGGTGGCCACCGCGCTCGAAAATGATGCCACGCTGCCGGAGGAGACGCTCGGCCAGATTGCCGTGTTGCGGCGCAATATCGAGCTGGAAGCACGCCTCATCGATGACCTGCTGGATCTCACGCGCATCAGCCACGGTAAGCTGACGATTGCTCCTGTGGTGGCGGATGTCCATGAAGTGCTCCATCACGCTGGGGAGGTGGTGCGTAGCGACAGTCTCGTCCAAGAGCTATCCATCGTTTTCCATCCCGATGCCGTCCGCCACCACGCGCGGGCCGATCCCACGCGGCTACAGCAGGTGTTTTGGAATCTCCTGAAGAACGCTGTCAAATTCACGCCCCCCGGCGGCAAGATCACTGTAAATACGAGCAACGATGAGTCCGGACGGATCATCGTCAGCGTGGTGGACACCGGCATGGGCATTGGTTCTGGTGCGCTGCCGCATATTTTCACCGCCTTCGAGCAGGGCGCGGCCACTGGGCAGCATCGGTTCGGCGGATTGGGTCTCGGACTAGCCATCTCGCAAGCCATCGTGACTGCCCACGGCGGCAAGATTCATGCGGAGAGCGAGGGGCTTGGCTTGGGCGCCACTTTCACCGTCGTGCTTGATACCGTAGAGCCACCCGTAGCTTCCACTCCAAACCAACCAAAGTCCGCCAGCCCTGTGCGTGCCCTGCGGCTGCTAGTCGTGGAGGATCACGAGACCACGCGCACGGTGCTGACTCAATTACTAACCCGCCGTGGCCATCAGGTCACCCCGGCAGCCAATGTTCACGAGGCACTCGCTGCTTATGGTGCGGCTATATTCGATGTGGTGATCAGCGACCTCGGCCTGCCGGATGGCAGCGGGCTGGATCTCATGCGGGAGATCCAGCGCCAGCGGCCAGTCCCCGCCATCGCGCTCAGCGGCTACGGCATGGATGGCGATTTGCGTCGGACCCAAGAAGCGGGCTTCAACGCGCATCTTGTCAAACCTGTGAAGATCGACCAACTCCGCCGACTCATTGAGCAAGTCGCGCTGGGCACGGCTACGGAGACCGCAACGTGAAGGCGCGATGGGCTGTTCACCCCATTTTGGAAACAGACACATCGTGGAAATATAGTTGATACATGGCTGAAACCAAACCTGCTCATGCCCTACGCCTTGCCAACTGCTACCAACGAAGAACGCCGTTTAAAGCGGCAAGTCCGCCGTGAACAACAACGCCTAGCCAACGTGGGCCGGGCAACAAGCATGCATGCGGCACGGCTGCTATGGGAAGAGGAAGCGGGCTCTGCGCCTTCTGCAAATTCTGCGACGGCAAGGCCGCAGGTGCATATCGGCTGCTCGGGTTGGTTTTACTGGCATTGGCGTGGCGGCTTTTATCCCGCGGAGTTGCCCACCAGCGCTTGGTTTAAACATTATGCTGAGAACTTTAAGACGGTGGAACTCAATGCACCATTTTACGCTTGGCCCACTCCCGCAACCGTCGCCTCTTGGCTCCGGCAGGCAGGCCGCAGGAAGTTCGTTTACACGGTCAAAGTCTGTGAACTCATCACCCACGTGAAGAAGTTTACCGGCACGAAGACGCTGGTGCGGGATTTCAGTCATATCGCCAATCTTCTCGGACCACGCATGGGCTGCTTCTTGTTCCAACTGCCACCCAGTTTTCAATATTCCCGTCAACGGTTGAATCTCATCATCTCCCAGCTTGACCCGTCCAATCGCAATGTGGTGGAATTTCGTCATGCAAGCTGGTGGAACGAAACGGTATTCGCAGCCTTTCGCAGCGCAGGCATCATTTTTTGCTCATGCAGCGGACCCCGCCTTCCAAATGATTTAGTGAAGACGGCGGATGACATTTACCTGCGCTTCCATGGTGTGAAGCAGTGGTATCGTCACGATTACACCCTAGCCGAACTGAAGGAATGGGCGGAGAAGATTCGCGCCAGCAATGCCAGTCAGGTGTGGGCTTACTTCAATAATGACCGCGACGGCTTTGCGGTTAAGAACGCACGGGCATTGCGGAGACTGCTAACCGCCCCAAGCTGAGTGGGGTCGTGCTTGCCGTGCTCCTTATTTCCTCCACCGCAATGAACTATTTCCCACTATCCCGCGAATTTTACGAGCCATCTGCGAAAATCGTCGCTCCGCGGCTACTCGGCCAGCTACTTTTACGCCGCACTCCGGCGGGGATTTGTGGCGGCGTTATTGTTGAAACCGAAGCGTATCTCTGCGAGGATCCCGCTAGTCATGCCTACAAACGCGAAACCCCGCGCAACCGCTCCATGTGGGGCGAAATGGGCCGCGCTTACATCTACTTAATTTACGGCAAACACTTTTGCTTTAATGCTGTGTGCGGGGCCAATGGAGTCGCTGAAGCAGTTCTAGCGCGGGCGATTGAGCCCACTTTGGGCGTAGAGATTTTAAAAGCAAACCGCTGCGTGCCGCGCGAGTGCGATGTAACCAACGGTCCGGCAAAATTTTGTGCTGCGATGCAAATCACACGTGAGTTTGACGGCACTGATCTTTGCGCCATCGAATCCCCGCTTTTCATCGTCGACAACCCGTTGCGCGAGTCATTCATCGCTCAAAATGCGCCGCTCGTTACGACAACGCGCATCGGCATAACGGAGGCTGCGGACTGGCCCCTGCGCTTCTACTTAGGCGGCAGTAAATTCGTGTCGAAAAGGTAAACCCTGTCACCATCACGCCCGCTGCCCCCTGCGTAATCTTCTACCATCGCCCCGTTTTACCTGAAGGAAATTATCAGGGATTATGGGGATTTCACCCCACTGCTTTTTTAACTTTGCGGTCCATGGTCTAGTTAAGCGCACAACGCGTTGGGCTGCTGACATCCACTATCCCACCAATAATAATCTACTAACCCGATGCTATGAAACTCACTATCATTACTTCAGCGTTCGTGCTCACTGATGACAAGCTCTCCACTTTGGCGGAGACCACGATCAATGGTGATGCGGAGGGTCAGAGTGATTCCGACGCTGACAATAAGTGACCATCACTATACCTAGAACTTTTAATCACTATCCATTGAAAACACCATGAGAGCTATCTGGAAAGGCTCCATCAGCTTCGGTCTGGTGAATATTCCCATCGCGCTGTATCCAGCCACCCGGACTGAGGACCTCCGTTTTCATCTCCTGCGAGATAAGGACTTGAGTCCGGTGAATTACAAGCGCGTGGCAAAAGCCGATGGCAAAGAGGTGCCGTGGGAACAGATCGTCAAAGGCTATCAATATGAAAAAGGCAAGTATGTGGTACTCAGGGAAGAAGATTTCAGGCGGGCGGACATTGAAGCAACCCAGACCGTGGACATTGCCACCTTTGTTGAACTTGGCGAAGTCAACCCCACCTTCTTTGACAAGCCCTACTTCATGGAGCCTGAGAAGGGTGGAGACCGTGCTTACGTGTTGTTGCGCGATGCATTGAAGGCGACTGGCAAGATTGGCATCGCGACCGTGGTAATTAAAACGCGCCAGCATCTTGCAGCCGTGAAACCGCAGGAGGATGGCTTGATGCTGGAACTCATGCATTTTGCCACTGAGCTTATAGACGTGGAGGAGTTCAAGACGCCCAAGTCAGGGAAGCCTGCGAAGAAGGAACTGGATATGGCGAAGGCGCTGATTGATTCCATGACGGACACTTGGGACCCTGATGCCTACCAGGATAAATACCGCAGCAAACTGAAAAAGGTGATCGACGGAAAGATCTCGAAGCGCGGCCAGACCCTCGTAAAAATCATCGCTAGGCGACAGCCGACCAACGTCATTGATCTGGCGTCTATTCTCGAAAAGAGCCTGCAAGGAGCTGGCTCGCGTGGCAAGAAAAGTACCGCGACGAAGAAACGGTCCCAACCAAAACGCGCCCAGTGACCCACGCCAATGCCCCTCCAAGATTACACTCGAAAGCGCGATTTCACGCGAACTGATGAGCCACCCGCTAAGCTGGTTCGTGGCTGTAAACATAGATTTGTTGTGCAAAAGCATGACGCCACGCGGCTGCATTATGACTTTCGCTTGGAGCTTGGCGGAACGCTTGTTTCATGGGCTGTGCCGAAGGGTATGCCTTATGTGAAGGGGGAAAAACGGCTGGCAGTTAAAGTGGAGGATCATCCCGTTTCATACATGGATTTTGAAGGAACGATTCCCCACGGTCAGTATGGCGGCGGTACAGTGATGGTGTGGGACATCGGCACGTATGAGCCGCTAACTAAAACGCCCGCCAAAGATATCCAAGCTGGCAAGCTGCATATTATATTACACGGCCGGAAGCTGGAGGGCGAGTGGTATCTTGTGCGGCTGCGTGATGAGAAGCAGTGGCTGCTGATTCGCGGCGGTGAGGATGCCAAAAAGCCCGGCCAAGCGTTGGAAGATGCCTCGGCACTGTCCGGCCGGACAATGGCGCAAATCACCAAGGGCGCAGCGCCCAAAAAGCCCTCCAAGAAGGGATCTGCCGCAACCCCATGAGCACGTTCATCGAGCCCATGAAGGCATTGTCGGCGGACGTCCCGCCGCCGGGAGAGTGGCGGTATGAGATCAAGTTCGACGGCTTTCGTGCGCTGGCCTGTAAGTCTGGCAGGGAGGTGAAGCTGCTGTCGCGCACCAACAAGGACTTCTCCGTCAAGTTCCCCGAACTGTTGGAGGCGCTGCAACAACTGCCCCTCAACCGTTTCATCCTGGATGGTGAAATCGTGGCCCTGAACAACAAAGGGGTCTCTTCCTTTCAACTGCTCCAGGCCTGCGAACTGGGCCAGGATCGTCCACCCTTATGCTATTACGCCTTCGATTTGTTACAGCAAGGACGAACGAACGTGCAGGCATTGCCGCTCGAAGAACGCAGAGGGCGATTGCAGGACATCCTAGAAAACGCGTCGCCCCTCATACGTTACTCTCCGTCCCTTGGCTTTGAAGTCGACCCGTTGCTTCAGAAGGCAGCAAAACTGGGGCTGGAGGGACTCATTGGCAAACGCCAAGGCTCTGTGTATGAACCGGGTCGTCGCAGCGGAGCCTGGATCAAATTGAAGCTTCAGCGGCAGCAAGAGTTCGTCATTGGCGGATACACCGAGCCGGAAGGCGCGCGTTCGCATTTGGGGGCCTTATTGCTCGGGGTTTATGAGAAGGACAAACTGATCTACAGTGGCAAGGTAGGCACTGGATTCAATGAAGCCACCCTGCGACAACTACATCACGAACTGGCGGAGAGGGCACAGAAGTCATGTCCGTTCACCGATCTTCCGGAAAGGCGCACGAGACGCTACGGGCAGGGAATGACCGCTGCGGTAATGAAACGCTGCCACTGGGTCAAACCTCGAATGGTCTGCCAAGTGAAGTTTGCGGAGTGGACGCAGGACAACCGACTGCGCCAACCCGTTTATCTAGGCCTTCGTGAAGACAAGAAGCCGCAGCAGGTCGTGCGGGAAACAACTCTTTGAAAATATGTCAGCCTCTAAGACAACGCTGAAGGTCGCCTCCAAAACCCTCCAGGTATCTAACTTGGACAAAGTGTTCTACCCACAATGCGGCTTCACCAAGGGCGAAGTGATCGATTACTACATCAAGGTGGCACCCGTGCTGCTGCCGCATTTGAAAAATCGGCCCGTATCATTGAAACGTTACCCAGACGGCGTCGAGGGCATATTCTTCTATGAGAAGCGCTGCCCAGCACATGCCCCGAGTTGGATCAAGACCGTCAAGGTGCCGAGGACCGAGGGCGCAGACATAGACTACTGCATGATCAACGATCTTCCCTCACTGGTATGGGCGGCAAACATCGCCAACCTGGAGTTTCATCCCTTCACCCACAAAGCGCCTGCCATCGCGCAGCCCACCAGCCTCGTCTTTGATCTGGATCCCGGTCCGCCCGCGGACATCGTCCAGTGCTGCCAAGTGGCCTTGTGGGTCAAGGCCATCCTTGAAGGCATCCGTTTGCAATGCTTTGCCAAAACGTCTGGGTCCAAAGGAATGCAAGTCGTTGTACCGTTGAACACCCCCACGACCTATGAAAAGACCAAGGCCCTCGCTCATGGCGTGGCGACAACGCTGGAGCAGCGCTTTCCCGAAGCCGTCGTGTCGCAGATGCAGAAGAACCTGCGCAAAGGCAAAGTCTTGGTGGATTGGAGCCAGAATGACGACAAAAAAACGACCGTCTGCGTCTATTCCTTGCGCGCAAAACAAGAGCCCACGACATCAACTCCCGTCACTTGGGAAGAAGTGCGGAAGGCGCATAAAACAGGCAACGCGCGCCTGTTGACGTTCGACAGCAAAGCCGTGCTGAAGCGCATCGCGAAACATGGCGACCTGTTTGCCCCGGTCCTTACACTAAAGCAAAAGCTGGTGGTTGCCTCTGTATCTTGGTCGCCTCCAAAACGAGGACTCCAGCCATGATAAACCTGTGCTGAATGATCACTGGGCGAAGGGCCGCGTGAGATTTCGGGAGGGGCGCGGCCTTGGCTAAATAATCTGTACTTCGCGCGCCACAATCAGAACAGTTTCCTGCCGCAGGATGTCCTCAAGCTGCCTCTTGAAGAGGGCCATGTCGAAATGCGCCGTCCCATCGTCAAGCACCGTTACGATTGTCACTTCATCAAGAAAAGTAACCGTGCCTACCCGCCAAGCGCCTTCGCTGCGTTGGACTTGGTGTGTGTAGCCGCCAAATGCGTCAGCGAGTTCACCTCTGATCCCGCTGATTACCGCCTCAGCCACGGGCGTGCCGTCATTGAAGGTGGTGGGGAGGTAGATGTCGTATTCCTTCATAGAAGATTGGTAAATTACTTTCGAGTAAAGCAGTCGGCTAGCACGTGGAAGTGCTGCGCGACGTCAGCTTGCAAACAACCCTGAGATAGTGTTGATGCTCAATGCGAGAATCACGGTGTTAAAGGCAAAGGACAAGAGACCGTGCAGGAGCGCATGAATCCTCATGCCGCCATCGGTGATCTGCACGTCTGACACTTGACAAGTCATGCCGATGACAAAAGCAAAGTAAGCAAAATCGAGATAGCCGGGCGTTTCATCGCCAGGAAACTCTAGGCCGCCAGCCCAGTTTTTGACCTCCGGATCCTCTGCGTCACCATAGAATGCATGAGCATAACGCAGTGCGAACATGGTGTGGATGAGGAGCCACGAGGCTGCGACTGTAAGCAACGCCAACACTGCATGGCCGATGACTGCCTGCTGCGGCAGGCCCTTGGCGGTGCTCATCAAATATGCCACCGCAAACAGGCTAACGATGGCGGCAGTCACCACGAAGAGAAAGATCAGCGTGCGGCTGGAATCCTGAAGCTTTGCAGAACGCACACATTTCTCTGCCTCCCCGGACAACATACGGATCCACGCCAATCCTAAACTTACAAAGCAGAAGCTGTCCCATACGACGACCAATTGCACGGGCATCCGCAGCCTCCCGATAGTCCCCAGCGCCACCAGCAACGCCACGCCTGCCGCAATAAATAGCCGATGATGAGAATCGCCATTTTGCAGCCGCTGCAGTAGCCCTGGGGGCTCAGTGATCGGGGGGCTTGGCAAGTTTGAAGAGGGTGGCTGAAAGAGTTTTGATTTCACGATGGGCGGACTTACTGGGAGCAATTTGGCAGAGTGGAAAAAGGCGATGCCACACAGCTGACGCCCTAAAACCTAAACTCAGATGCATTGCAACTGCGATGGGGAGTTCACCCCATTTCGTCAATCGGCCCGGGCTCCTACTATTCCCAACATTCACAATTATCATGGCCAAGCCCAAAACTTCCACCGCTGCCAATCGTGCTCGCACGACTCCTCCCGCCTCATCAACCGCTGAGCCACATCAAACGGTCAGCCGTCGGAGCGATTCTTTAACCACCAATCACGGCTTAGCGATTGCCGACAATCAGAACTCTCTGAAATCCGGGGCGCGCGGGCCTACACTAATAGAGGACTTTATCCTGCGGGAAAAGATCACGCACTTTGATCACGAACGCATTCCGGAGCGGATAGTACATGCGCGGGGCACCGGGGCTCATGGTTATTTTCAAGTCTATGAATCTCAGAGCGACATCACCAAAGCGGCCTTCCTCCAAGACCCCAAGGTGCAAACTGAGGTCTTCGTGCGCTTCTCCACGGTAGCCGGGGGGGCAGGTTCAGGCGACATGCCGCGCGATGTGCGAGGCTTTGCCGTGAAATTTTATACCAGCGAAGGCAACTACGACTTGGTGGGCAATAACATCCCCGTCTTCTTCATTCAGGATGCGATGAAGTTTCCCGACTTGGTTCATGCCGTCAAGATGGAACCGGACCGCGGCTTTCCCCAGGCTGCCTCTGCCCATGATAACTTCTGGGACTTCGTGTCGCTGACTCCAGAGACCATGCACATGCTTACTTGGGTCATGTCTGATCGCGCGATCCCGCGTTCCCTGCGCATGATCGAAGGCTTCGGAGTGCACACTTTTAGATTGATCGATGCGGAGGGCGTTTCGCGTTTCGTGAAGTTCCATTGGCGTCCTAAACTTGGGGCTACCTCCGTCTTATGGGATGAGGCTGTAAAGATCAACGGGGCTGATCCGGACTTCCACCGACGTGATTTGTGGGAAGCCATTGAGCGCGGAGATTTGCCCGAATGGGAACTTGGATTGCAGGTCTTTGATCAAGCAACTGCCGACAGCCTAGACTTCGATGTGCTGGATCCGACCAAGCTCATCCCTGAGGAAATCATTCCCTTGCGTATAGTGGGAAAAATGGTGCTCAATCGCAACGTGGACAACTTCTTTGCTGAGACTGAGCAAGTTGCGTTCCTACCCACTAACATCGTTCCAGGAATTGATTTCTCTAATGACCCGCTGCTCCAAGGCCGATTATTTTCCTATCAAGACACCCAGCTCTCACGACTCGGGGGGCCGAACTTCCATCAGATTCCGGTCAATGCCCCTCGCTGCCCGATGCATAATTTTCAGCGCGATGGACTGCGCCAGATGGAAGTACCCAAAGGTCGGGTAAACTATGAGCCGAATAGTTTCGACGGTGGTTCCCCGCGCGAAAATCCAACTCGTGGATTCGTCAGTCATCCCGAGCCCATCAATGCCACCAAGGAGCGCAAGCGTTCCGAGACCTTTGCCGATCATTATTCTCAGGCCCGCATGTTCTTCCGTTCCATGTCCCTGCCGGAGCAGACGCACATCATCAGTGCGTTTGCCTTCGAGCTAGCGCACGTCGAGACCAAAGCGATCCGCCTGAGGATGCTCGGTCATCTAGCCAATATAGATGTTTCATTGCATGATCAAGTCACCTTCGCACTAGGGATGAAGGACAAAGTCGACGCCATCACGCCAGCTGTGACCCCGCGTGAACTTCCACCATCGCCCTCCCTCAGCCTCATTGCCAAAGCGCCTGTTACCTTGAAAGGACGCAAAATCGGCGTGCTCATTGCCGACGGTTTCGATGGGGACCTGCTCTCAGCATTACGTCGCAGCGCCAAGACGGAGAAGGCCGTGCTCAACGTGATCGCCCCGAAACTCGGGGGGGCGACGGATAAGGCAGGTGCCCATGTCGAAGCTGATTTCCCGCTTTCCTCCGCACCCTCCATCTTCTTCGATTGCCTCGTCATCCTCGCTTCCGAAACAAGTGCCGCTGATCTTGCCACGCAAGCCGCCGCAGTTGAGTGGACGAGCAACGCTTTCGCGCACCTCAAAGTGCTCGGCCACGCTGGAGCACAGGCGCTGTTGGATCGCGCGGGGGTGAAACCCGATGCAGGGATCATTGCGCTCGTGAATGAGGGAGTGGTTCCCAAGTTCATAGGCGAAGCCAAGAAGGGCCGCGTCTGGGAGCGCGAACCAGATCTTCGCTCTCCCGGCTGATCGAACACGTATTGCTCGTTCCGACAGTTCGGTCTGCAAAGGATGGCATTGCGCTGGTGGAACCTCATCATCCTTGTTGGAACCTAGCGCAAGCAATTCTCCCTGCTCAGCGTCCACGTCGGCCCGGCCAGCGTGCCAGACGGGCACGGAGCCAAAAGTGGTGTTCTGCCTGTTTTGCCACCTATTTTTGAAGGTGAGTCTGATTTTTGCGGACAGCGGCTACTAAAGTAAACTGCAGGCCGGGGTGCGAGAGATGGGAACCCTTTTCGGGAATTGCAGTCTTGCCCTGGAAATCATCAAACGCAGCGAACAAGCCAAGGGCTTTGAACGCCTACCCCGCCGTTAGGTCGTGGAACGCACCTTCGGCTGGCTCATGAAATCCCGCCGCCTAGTGAGGGATCACGAACGCAAACCCGCCCACCACAAAGCTTTTGTCTATCTCGCCATGATCGGCTTCGCCGCCAAACGCCTCACCCAATAGACGCATTATGGTGAATCAAATTATTTGCCGGACAGGTTCTTAGAGATAAGCCGCTTTGCGTGATACGAGCTATCGTCTGGGTAATAAGTATAAGTGGCATCCCAAACACCTTCCGCGCTGCCCGCCTGGTGCTCCCATTGTAGCTTTCCATTTGAGCAATATTCCCAAAGATTGAGCAACCCGTTCATAGATCACTCTGGGAAAGGAGGTGGCCCGCTTCATCAAATTGATATTTGGTAAAACACGTTCAACGGTGTTGCACTTTCGACTAAAATTTATCTTCTAGGCGCGCTGTCGCGGGGGCGCGCTCGATTCTTGAGAGGTTGGTTTTGCCGACTCGGACGGGGGTGCGGGGCTTTCATCGCGACGCTGGAAACATGTCTTGCCGACCTAATATGCCGCTGGTTTTCGACTCCGCCTTTATACCCACACGCCGGCTTTGCCCGAGGAGTTCGCATCCCTTGTTAACAAATAAGCTGCGCTTATTTGTTAACTTCTTAGCATGGAATTCTTTATTTTTATGGCTATTATACCAGCTCCTCGCCCAGCGCTTCACGCGCATTTTATCCGCCCGTAGGTGGACCTCTTGTTTCACCTTCAGCCGCGCTTGCCCCAAAGTGGGCGCTCTGACGTGGTTCGAATTTAGCCGCAGTGGAAAAAAACGAAGCGCTCGTTCAGTGGGTGGATCTGAGCGGGGCGGACCTGAGGGCGCTTGCAGGCTATAAAAGCGGTGCTTGAAGGGGTGAATCTGAAAGCGCGCATTTGCATGGCGTGGACTTCAGCGATAGCCGGGCAAGGGAAATGCGCGTGGCTGGGGCTGACTTTTCGGATGCGGAGTTGGACTGCCTTTGGTCCTCCACGCGCATAGACACCGCCCAACTCCCCGGTGTCTGGAAACAAAGTTTTCAGCCGCCCCACCTAGCCGCCGACTTTGGAGGCCTTCACATGCAGGGCAAATCGGACGCAGCACAAGCCTCCGAAGTCGGCCGCTACGATTGATCCTCTGATACGAGCACACCGCCGCTCCTAGTGGCTAAGCCTCCGCACTAAGTCCGCCGAGAGAATTTCCTCACACCCTCCACCGGGCGGTTGAAAAAGCAGCCCGCCTTGCGCAGACAGCCCGCAGACTAGGCCTTCCCGCACCACGCCTTGGCTGTGCAGCCTAACGTGGTGGCCAATGAGCGAACTCCGCGCGCGCACTGCGTCTAATACGCTGGCAAAATCCCCGCCCGCCTGCTGCGCCCGGCTGGCCAAGCGCTGCAAAATCCCCTCCAGCAGCCGCTCCCGATCCCATACCTGCTCCGACACGATGCGCAGCGAGGTGGCCGTCTCCTGGAGGTCCGGCGGCAGCTCCTCTACCGCCAGATTCACATTCAGGCCGAACCCCACCACGCAATACAGCCCGCCCCTGCTGTTGGCCGTCTCTAGCAAGATGCCGCAGACTTTCCGCTCAGCGATTAGCAGGTCATTCGGCCATTTAATCTGCGGCTGGAAATGCTCGTGCTCCAATGTTTCCGCAATGGCTAGGGCAATGATGTGCGTGAGCCGCGGCCAGTGCTCTAACGGCCAATCGGGACGCAGCAGCACGGAGCACAACAGATTCCGCCCTGGGGGAGAAATCCATGCGTGCCCCCGCCGCCCGCGCCCGGCGGTCTGCGCCTCCGTGAGGATGACGGTGCCATGCGCAGCCCCGGCCAGCGCCAGCCGATGCGCCTCATCATTCGTGCTCGCCAACTCCTGATGCCGCTGAATCTGCCAACCCGTCATGGCGTGGTAAAGAAGACCCGCACGCTTTCCGCCATGCCGTAAGCCGCCTCCTCCGGTGTGAGGCCACGGGTGTCGATAGTCACATCCGCCATGGCTTCATACATGGGCCGACGAAGCGCTAGTAAGTCATCGAACGTCTGCCGTGGATTGGCCGTATGCAGCATTGGCCGCTCCTTATTCCGCCGTACCCGCTGCCACAGCAGGTCATCGGAGGTGGTCAGGTAAAGGATGGCTCCTAACGCTTGCAGCTTCGGTAAATTTTCCGGCTGGGTGACGATGCCGCCGCCCGTGGAAATGACTTGGCGCTGGGTGCCCTGCGCCCGTAATCCATCCAAGACCGCCGACTCTAACGCCCGAAACCCCGCCTCCCCACGTTCCGCAAAAATCTCTGGAATGGACTGCCCCACTTGATTCACGATCAACTGATCCATGTCCACAAAATCAAACCCTAACAGCCCTGCCAACCGCACCCCAATCGTGGTCTTCCCACAGCCCATGAAGCCGATGAGGATGACATTGAGAGGAGAAACACGCGTGCTAGTGGACATACAGAAAGAGAGCCCGGAGCATGAGGGCGGAATGAGGAATGTCGAATGCGGAAATCTTGGTGCCCGCATCTATTGGAGGGGGGACATTCCTGCCCCCACTTAACATGCCAGCGGCCAAGCGGCTGCTTTCCCCTCTTGCATCCTGTGGGGCAGCGGTTTAGGTCCAGTTTTTTTATGTCTAAATATGATCTTCTAGTTATTGGCGGCGGCCCTGCGGGGTATGTCGGGGCGATTCGGGCTGCGCAACTTGGCAAGAAAGTTGCCGTGGTGGAAATGGATCGTGCGGGCGGCACGTGCTTGAACTGGGGCTGTTTGCCCACCAAGTCCCTGCTGCGCAATGCGGAGCTGTATCACCTGATGACCCACAAGGCCGCAGAGTTCGGATTCGCATTCGATAACCTTACGTTCGACTGGAGCAAAGTCATCGGCCGCAGCCGGAAAATTTCCGATAAACTGGCTGGTGGGATCGAGTTTTTGTTCAAGAAAAATAAGATCGACTACATCCGCGGCAAGGGCACCCTCACTGGCCCCGGCAAAGTGGCAGTGACCGCTGGGGATGGCACCCAGAGCACTCTGGAAGCCGCCAAGATCATGGTGGCCACAGGCTGCGTGACGCGGGAGTTACCGAACTTTCCTTTCAACGGTACGTCCGTGGTCGGCAGCCATGATGCCATGATCCTGCCCACGCAGCCGAAGGAGATCATCATCATTGGCGCGGGGGCCATCGGCATTGAGTTTGCTTATTTTTTCAATGCGTTTGGTACCAAGGTCACGGTCGTGGAAATGCTGCCGAACATCCTTCCCGTGGAAGACACGGATGTGAGCGTGGCCTTGGAAAAGAGCTTCAAACGCCTGGGTATCACCTGCCTGACGAACACCAAAATCACGGGCACCCAAGCCACCGCTAACAGTGTGGAAATCACCGTGGAAAATGCCACTGGCACCCAAGTCCTCAAGGGCGATGTCTGCCTTGTCGCCATCGGCGTGGTGCCGCTGCTGCCCGGCGGCGTGGAGCCAAAGCTCACTGACCGAGGCTACCTCTCGGTGGATGCCCGCTACCAGACGAGCATTAAAGACGTCTATGCTGCGGGCGACATCATCGGGCCACCATGGCTGGCCCACGTGGCTAGCTGGGAGGCCATCCAAGCGGTGGAAGGCATGTTTACCAAACACGTGCCCAAGAAAATGGGAGCCTTCCCCGGCTGCACCTACTGCCAACCGCAAGTGGCTAGCGTGGGCCTAACCGAGCGTGCCGCCAAGGAAAAGGGCGTGGCTTATAAAGTAGGCATGTTCCCCTTTCAAGCCAGCGGCAAAGCCATGGCCGTGGGGGAAACGGATGGCTTCGTAAAGCTCATCATCGGGGCGAAACATGGAGAGATCCTGGGGGCCCACATCATCGGCAGCGAGGCTACGGAAATGATCGCAGAAATGGGTCTCGCGATCACGCTAGAGGCCACCATCGAAGAGATCGAAGCCACCATCCACGCCCACCCCACCCTAGCCGAAGCCATGCACGAAGCCGCCGCTGCCGCCGAGGGCAAGGCGATCCATATTTAAGGTCTGCCCGGTAATGTTTATCAAGAGTCGGGCTGCCAAGCTGGTCGCTCGACCCGTTTTAGGGCGGGTTTCTAAGCCTGCGTCAAGTCACGTCAGGTGGTCCTCACAGTCCTCAGAGGGGTTGTGTGGTCCATCCCCGACTAATGGCTTTGATGCCTCCCGCAGCATCCGTAAATAACAGCGTAGAGCTAAGTGGAATCAGAGCGCGGAAGGGAATTACTACTTGAGTGAGGTCGAGCGGGACTTCCAGCGCACTTAGCCCCCGGCAGGCCGCGCTACATTCGGCTAAGCACGGTGTCGCGCTCTGCGGACCAAAGCAAACAGGGCATCCCGTGTGGAATGCCCTGTTGCTGAAGGAAAAATATTTCCGGGGGGGTTCTAGGCCTAGTATCCGCCGCCGCCGCCACCACGGCGGTCTCCATCCCGACCACCACGGCCACCGCCGCCGCCACCACCGTAGCCGCCGCCACCACCGCCGCCGCCGCCGCCGCCGCCGCCACGACGATCTCCGCCGTAGCCACCGCCGCCGCCACCACGACGATCTCCGCCACGGCCACCGCCGCCGCCACCGTAACCGCCACCACCACCGCTAGCGCGAGGTTCTGGTGGGCGGGCTTCGTTGACTTGGAGGTCACGGCCTTGGAAGTCTTTACCATTCAGTCCATCGACGGACTTGGTGGCTTCTTCTGGGGTTTCCATGGTCACGAAGGCGAAGCCACGAGGGCGACCGGATTCGCGATCCGCTGGGAGGGCGACGTCCATGACGTTGCCGAATTGGCTGAAGAGTTCCCGGATTTCTTCGGGGCTCGCTTTGAAGGACAGATTGCCCACGTAGAGTTTAGTTGACATGTTAGTTTAATTTATTCGTTTGGTTTATTAAATAGCCCTCTCCGCTACTGGCGGGATCTCTAACCAAACGCAGACTCAACATTACTCAAAGGATACGGGCGATAACGAGACTAAAACACTAACGTGCGAACAGGGTCTGGTCCGACCCATAAGCCCCCGGTTCAAATTAGCAACCTTTATTTCATCTGCCATTTCCCAGCCCTGGCGCAGGCCCGCGAGTTGACAGCGGGAACGGGCCGGGCACGGTGGCGGCATGATTTCCCTAGAAGACTCCTACATAGATATGATGAACAAGGCCATGCGTGGTCTGGGCTTGAATACGGAAGCCCTGGCGGCTGCCGCCGGGCTAACGCCCGCAGAGGTGACGGAGTTCCGGGAGGGGGCATTCTCTGCGGCGGTGGCGCGGGTGATCGCGCCTATTTTACATCTGCATCCGGCAGCTTATGTGGCTGCGGGGGAGGAGGCTTGGCAACCTGTGCCCGTGTTCGTGCCGGGCGTGCGCCAGTATCGCAATGAGGCGGGGATGGCTCCGAATTTCTATTTAATCCATCATGCCGCTAGCCGCACTGCCATCGTCTTTGATACGGGAGATGAAGCTGGGGAAATGTTGCCAGAGATCGCTGCGCTGGGCTATGAACTAACAGCTATTTGCATTACGCATAGTCATCGGGATCATATTGCCGCCCTGGGTTCTATCCAGCATCGGCACCTGCAGGCGCGCGTCTTCTGTGGCGCGCTGGAGCCAGTGCCCGGAGCCACGGGCGTGCAGGCGGGGCAGGTGCTCCAGATCGGCGGGCTGCGGGTGGAATGTCGGCTGACCACCGGGCATTCCGTGGGCGGGATTACTTATGTGGTGCATGGCCTAGGGCGGCCTGTGGCGGTAGTGGGAGATGCGCTTTTTGCAGGCTCCATGGGAGGGGGGCAAGTTTCTTGGGCGGACGCGCTGCGTACGAATCGGGCAGAGATTTTCACGCTGCCGCCGGAGACGGTGCTCTGCCCTGGCCATGGTCCTATGACTACGGTGGCGGAGGAAATGCAGCACAATCCCTTTTATCCAGAATTTAAATAACTCGATTTAGAAATCACTATGATTAAACAGCAGATCGCATTGGTCGGAGTCGGACGCATGGGCGCGAATATGGCGCGTCGGTTGCATGAAATTGGCGTAGCCGTGACGGTCGTCTTTGATGCGGACCGCGCCACGGCGGAAACGCTGGCGCAGGAACTCGGCTGTGCCGCGCCCAGCACTCTCGCAGCGGTCACGGCGGCGGCAGACGTTATTTTCACGGTTGTTTCCAATGATGCCGCCACGCGTGGCATTTTCTTCGCGCCAGAGGATAACCTGCTCGTAGGAGCCTCCGGGAAGACCTTTATTAACTGCGCCACCCTCTCCCCCGGCCTGCATGTGGAGCTGGAAGCAGCCTGTGAAGGGGCAGGTGCGCACAGCATCGAGGGCTGCATGGCCAGCTCCATCACCCAAGCCCGCCAAGGCACGTTGCAACTGATGATCGGCGGGCGGGAGTCCGTTTTTCTAGCCATGCAGCCGTTGTTAGAGAAAATGAGTGCCGTGCTCACCTACATCGGCCCCGCAGGTAAGGCTGCCGAGGTGAAGGCCCTGGTAAATATGGTGATGAACATCAACACCGCCGCCCTAGCCGAAGGCTTGGGTCTGGGGGCCGCGCTGGGGCTAGACCTCCCGAAGTTGTGTGCAGTCTTTGCCCTCACGGGGGCGAACAGCCGCGTGCTGCAAACGGATGCCGAGGACATGCTGAGCCGAGACCATGCCTGCTTTTTCAGTGCCGAGCACGCGGCTAAGGATAGCCACATCGCCCTAGATCTAGCCGCTGCGCATGGCTTAGCCTTGCCACTGGCGGCAGCCACGGCGGCCCAGTATGATCGGCTAGTGGCTGCGGGCTTGGGCGGACTGGATAAATCTGGCATTGCGGAACTCACCTTTCCCGGGCGGGCTCCGGGCAAGAGTTAGTCCTAGGTGAATCTAAGATGAAAATTTTTACACATTTAGCTTGGCGAATGTGACGGAACTGTTTAAAACGCACCACGTTCTACCAAAAAATCCTCATCTCTTATGAAAAAGCTCCTTCCTCTCTCCCTTCTCCTTGCAGGCACCTTCCAAGCTAGCGCGGCCTTGCTGGTCTATGAAGGCTTTGATTACACCGTGGCGGCCAATGGCGTCAGCAGCCAGAATGGCGGCACGGGCTTTGATGCTGGTTGGGATGCTCCTGCGAGCAGTGGGGACATCATTGCTAGCTCCATGAACTACACCGATGGGGGGGGGCGCTCGCTCGTGACCACGGGAAATCGCTACTTTGGAGATTCCACTAACCTAGCCACCCCTGGCGTGGCAGGGACCACGATCACTAATTTCCGCAACTTCGATGCCGCGCTCAATAGCGCTGCCGCTGGTGGGGCTACCACGGCATACTTTTCCTTTGTGGGCCAACAAGTCACTGGTAACAGCCGCGCGTTCAACGTGGCGCTCTTCACCACCGTGGCTAACAACGGGGTCTACACCAGCCAGGAGCGCATCTCTGTGGGCCACGGCACGAACCAACCATTCGCCTCCAACTCCACAGATACTTCTGGCCTCTTTTCCTGGGGTGCGTTCGTCTTAGGGAACGGCAACAATGGAGCGCTCCCACAAGTCGTGGGCTCTAACTACAGCGCCACACCCGTGCAGGCTTTGACCTTCTTGGTCCTACGGATCGACATCAACGCCAGCGGCCTGGATGAACGTTTCCGGCTCTATGTGAATCCCTCGCTAGATGCGGAGCCTGGTGCGGCACAGGTGGATTTCTTCCGGGACTCGCTCGTTTCGCTCAACGAACTGGATCGCGTGCGGCCCTTCGCAGGGAACTCCCAGACCAACGGTGGAGTATCTCAAATCGCTGCTAACAGTAACGTGGATGAACTGCGGATCGGCACTGACTGGGTAGATGTGACTCCATTTACCGTGCCTGAGCCTCCCACCGCCTCCCTGTTAATCCTGCTCGGCACCGCACTGCTCCGCCGCCGACGGAAATAGAGGTTTTCAAAACGCGGGGGCGTAAAACCGTCCCTAACTCCGGCGGGTGATGCGTTGCAGTGTTTGGCGATATTTCAAAATCGTCTCCGCTGGCAGCACTCCGCACCAATGCGTCAGGGGATAGATCATGCTCCTGCGCCCGATGATGCTACCGGGGCTGATGACGGCATTGCTGCCGATGTCCACATGGTCCGCCACGATGGCCCCAAACTTCGCCAACCCTGTCTCGATCTTGCGCCCCGGAGCATCTGGATCCAGCACCGGGATGGGACCATGATCTAGCCGATAGTTCGATAGCACCACGCCCGCGCCCAAGTGCGCTTTATAGCCCAGGATGGAATCCCCCACGTAGTTCCAATGCGGGATCTCAGCATCCTCCAAGATCAGACAATTCTTAAATTCGCTAGCATTTCCAGCGATCACGTGGTCCGCCATGATCGTGTTCTCCCGCACATAACAGCCGGGGGCTAAATAACAGTTTTCCCCAATCCACGCAGGGCCAGTGATGGAGACGCCGTGAGAGATGACCGTGCCTTTCCCAATGTAAACATTATCCCCAATGTAAGCCTGCCCGCGCAACGTGCCGTGGTTCCCAGCACCATGCTTTTCCAACAGCGCTAGCAGATGGCCATTGAGCTTTGGCAATGCCTCCCAGACTGGGCCCGTCTGGCCCTCGAACAGCGCGGCATGAGGGCCCGCGTGACTGAGATCGAGATACTCTGAATGGTGAAATCGGGTTTCCATAGCTGCGGCTACACGGCCAGGATCTCAGCCTCTTTCTTGCCCATGTGAACTTCGATCTCTTTGACCCAGCGATCAGTTAGTTTCTGGATTTCATCCTCCATGCCGTGGAGATCATCCTCGGTAATTTGTTTGTCTTTATGCGCCTTGCGGCCCGCTTCTACGGAGTCCCTCCGAATCGTCCGCACGCGCACCTTGGCGTCCTCGCCCATGCCTTTCAGCATCTTCACCATGTCCCGGCGGCGTTCGCCAGTCAGTTCTGGAATGGGCAGGCGGATTACCTTGCCATTGACGTTGGGATTGATCCCTAACTTGGATTCCCGGATGCCCCGCTCAATGTCCTGCGTGGTGGCCGCATCGAAGGGCTGCACCATGATGAGGCGCGGCTCCGGCGTGGTAATCATGGCTAGCTGCTTCAGCTTCATGGACGAGCCATAGCTATGCACATAAATATCGATCCCTTCCACTAGCGCTGGGCTCGCCTTGCCCGTGCGTACGGTGGAAAACTCGTGAATCATGAACTCCACCGCCTTATTCATGGCGTCGTCCGTTTCTAAATTTGTCATTTCTATATCCATGGCTTAGGGTAATGAGAGAACCCCGCTTGGCAAGATCAGAAATGCTGTCGGGCCGCCCGCCCACGTCGCATGGCCCATAGCAGCGTTAGGCCGCCCCAAAGTGCAGGCAGCAGATCGCCGATCTTCGCATAGAGCGTGACTTCATTTTCCTGAGGCACGGGGACGGTTAGGGTGAGTTGGCCTGTTTGGTATTTATCTAGCTTTCCTAACACGCTGCCCAAGTGCGAAATGGCTCCCGTCACGCCCGTGTTGGCGCTGCGGACGTAGGGGCGGCGGAGTTCTACGGTGCGCAGGCGGGCATTGGCGAAGTGCATCTCTTGCTGCGCAGAAATATTGAACCACGCGTCGTTGCTCACACTCACGATCACCTGTGGTTGCGCGCGCACGAACTTCCGCGCATGACGCGGCACCGTGTCCTCGAAGCAGACTAACGGGATCAGTTGCACCCCATTGGCCAGCATCGTCAGCGGCTCCGTGCTCGTGCCTGCGCTGAGATCTGCGGGGATGAGATCGCCAATGGCGTTGGCCAGCCACGGCAGTTCCTCACGAAATGGAATGCACTCACCGAATAACACCAGATGCACTTTCCGATAAATGTCCGCGTCCCCATGGCCCCGGTGACACGCGAAGAGGCAATTATATCCGCGCGAGCCGTCGATCACATCCACGCCTCCAGCCAGGGTAAATTCCCCATCCTGACAAACGGTGTCCAGAAATTGACGCGTCGTTTCTAAGTGAAAGGGATACGGCAAAGAGGACTCTGGCCATACCACGAGATCCAACGGGCCTTGATTCAAGGCGGCTTGCGTGAGGTCAGCTAGTTGCAGATAGCGATTCCGAATGCGCGTCTGC
Organism: Verrucomicrobiales bacterium; assembly: GCA_043757865.1. Taxonomy (GTDB): domain Bacteria; phylum Verrucomicrobiota; class Verrucomicrobiia; order Verrucomicrobiales; family V1-33; genus JAGNEJ01. Next base: position 32,392 of record JAYVOP010000367.1, read on the forward strand.
GCAGCGGTCACTTCCTCTGCGGGGAGTTCGCTGGCGTGGGCCTCGATGGCTTCATCCGCCCACTTGTCCGCCTGGGAAATGTTCGGTTGCACCAGGCCCACGTGCAGATCCTTCGACTGCACGGGCGTGGCGCGGATGGCCAGAAAATAGCCGACCATCGACCAGCAGAGCAAACTGCCGCCGCCAATGAAAATGGGCCGTCGGAAACTACGATCCCGCAGCGCGATGAAGCCAGTGAGGCTGAGAAACATCGTGGGCACGGACAGGCCCACGCTGCCAATCCACTCCGCAGGCTGGATCAGCCATGGCCACGTGGGCAGGGCCACGCCCAGTTGATTCCAGCTAAAGCCCGTGAGCAGCCACCCGCGCAACCATTCTCCTAACGCCCACCAACTAGCCGCCCACAGCGCATGACGCAGCGTGTGCAGCGGTGCCCAGCGGGTCATGGCTAGGCACCACAGAGCCGTGAACAATGGCAGGTAGATGCCTAGCGCAATCCATCCCGCCCAATGAACTTCGATCAACCACGCCAACGATGCGAGCCAACCCGCCAGCCCGCTGACATACCCCAGTCCGAAGGCCCGCTTCCAGGAGACGGGGCGGCTCACGCCAGATTCCTTGAGGGTCCACAAAATTGGCCACGGCCAGATCCACACGCACCACGTCAGATCCCACGGCGGAAAGCACGCCGCCAGCAGCAGGCCACTGACCACCGCTAGCAAGAGCGCTCTCATGCCGTGCGATGGGCAATGTCCGCTAGCACATCCGCCCAGAGCTTGGCGAGGTTGGCAGCGACCGCCTGCTTGATGCTGGCCAACTCCGCCGCTGGCAAGGCACTGCCCGCAGCGGGCATTTGCCGACCAAAGAAGTAATATTTGATCTTCGGTTCCGTGCCCGAAGGACGCACCGCAAAGCGACTCCCATCCTCCAAATCAAAGAACAACATGTTCTCCTTGGGTACCACATCGCCCTCACTATCAAGCACCGTATCTTTGCCAAAATCAATGGTCTTCACCACCTGCAATCCGGCTAGGGCCGTGGGCGGTTGGTTATTATAACTAGCCATCAGGCGAGTCATCGTTTCCGCGCCAGCGGCTCCTTCGAAGACTCTGCTGTGGCTCTCTTCCAGGAAATATCCGAACTCGCAATAGACCTCATCCAGCAAGTCCACGATGGTCAATCCCCTGCCTTTCGCATAGGCCGCTAGCTCCGCAAACATCAGCACCGCGCCATTACCATCCTTATCCCGGATGAAGTCCGATCCCAGGTAACCGTAGCTTTCCTCCCCACCGAAGACGAAGAAATGGCCGTGCTCTAAATGGGCTGCGCGCGTGGCCTCGTCGGTCATATTACGGTAGTTCGCTTGGATGTCCGCAGGCAGCGCGCGTTCGTATTTTCCTAACTTGGCCCCGACGTATTTGAAGCCCGTGAGGGTTTCCACATAAGGAATGCCGTAGCCATTGCAGATGGCGGCTTGCAGGTCCGTGGTCACATACGTTTTCACCAGCACGGTGCGCTGTTTATTGCCCGCATGGATGATGCCCTGGTCACAGAATTGTTTGATGCGATACCACGCCATCAGCGAGCCGATTTCATTGCCTGTGATCAGCGTGAGCTTGCCAGTGCCGTCGCGCACCACCACGCCCATGCGATCACAATCCGGGTCCGTGGCGATCACGATGTCCGCCTGGATCTCCTCGGCTAGGTCCATGCCCATTTTTAGCGCAGAGGCATTCTCTGGGTTAGGCGAATCCACCGTGGGGAAACGTCCGTCGGGAATATCCTGCGCAGGCACCGTGGTGACATTAAACCCTAACTCCCGGAGAATGCGCGGTGCTAACACTCCGCCGCAACCATGGATGGGGGTGAAAACAATCTTCAACGCCCGGCCTTTTTCTAAAATGGACGGGTCCATGAGCAGGGATTTCAGCCGCGTCACATACCTTTCATCAATATCCGGCCCCAGCGTGGTCAGAGTCCCGCGCGCGTCCGCAGTCACGGTTTCATAAGCCTCCGCAGTGATCGCGTTCACCTCTGCGAGGATGCCGGGAGCCTGCGGATCAATGATCGACGAGCCATCATCGAAGTAAACTTTAAAGCCATTATCATGAGCCGGATTATGACTAGCCGTCAGCATCACGCCCGCGTCCGCATTCAGTTGGCGCACTGCATAACTCAGCTCCGGCGTGGCCCGGTGTCCCTCAAAGAGAAACGCATCCACGCCCAGATCATTGCAGAGACGCGCGGCAAACTGCGCGAAGTCCCGACTGAAATGCCGCGTGTCATGACTGATCACGATGCGCCCATTCCGCGCGACGCGATTTTCTGCTAGCCAACGCTTCACATAAGTGGCCAAGCCGCGAGTGGCGCGGCTGAGGTTATAATAGTTCAGCGTATTTGTGCCCACGCAGGGATGCTCTGGCCGCTCGTTAGGACCGCCCGCTCCTTGCTCCACACTGGTGATCACTTTTCCAATCGTGCGCCCGCGCAAGCCGCTGGTGCCGAAGCTCAGTTTTTTAAAGAAACGATCATTCAATTCCGCCCACTGACCACCCTCCACTAGCTCCGCCACGCTCTGCAAATACAATGGCGTGGACGCCCCGCCAAGGAGTTCCAGGAGGTTCGCGCGGCTGGCGGGCAGGAGTTGCTGCGCAGCCACAGCGGCATCAAGAAGGGGAGTGAGTTCAGTTAGGTTCATAGGTGGGAAATGCGGCGGATTGTAGGGATTTGCTTAAAGAATGCAAGAGTTTAGGCCGAAAACGGTCTTTGGAGAGGCGGCGGCTTGTGGAGCGGCGGGCTGAGGCCGCTGTCTGTGGAGCGCGGATTTTAAATGCGCCACCGTGACCGAGGTGCCTCAGCCAAGGCTGTGCCACGTGCGAAATGCAGCGGAGGGCATTTACCGAACTTAAAAAGTGCGGCCTCGCAAGTCGCAGATGGCGGCCACAGCGCCACTCCACGGAGTGGATTGCCACTTTCTGGCTACGGCTTGCGGGCGGTCAGCACGCCACGGGCGGCGGCGGTGGGATGATAGATGAAGGTGGTGAAGCCGCATTCGCCAGCCCATTGCTCGATTTCCAGAGTGCTATAGCAACGGCCTTGAGTAGCGTGCATGAGCATGACGGAGTAGTCCGCCACGTGCTGTGGGCCGGACTTGTCAGGGTCCAGGAAGGCATCGTGAACGATGAGCAGGCCGCCGCTGGGGAGAGCCTGGAAGGAGGCCCGCAGGAGTTGCTGGACTTCCGGGATCGCCCAGTCGTGGAGGACGTTAGAGAAAAGATGACAGTCTGCGTGGGTAGGCAGGGGCTCGGCTAGCATGTCCACCGCATGGACGGAGATCTGCTGGGAGAAGCCGCGTTTGGCAATCGCGCGCGTGGCGATGCGATCCACGGGCGGTTTCTCTAACACCGTGGCGCGCAGGTGCGGATGATGGGCCACGAAGGAGCAGGCGTAGATGGCGGAACCGCCTGCGATGTCCAGTAAATGGTGGTGTCCGCTAAAGTCTAATTTCTGCGCAGCAGCCTGGGCCAGGAAGACGCCGCGGCAATCCATGGCGGCGGTGAATTGCTCGGCAAAGGCGTCGGTTTCCATGGCTTGATGCCAGTCGGCTAACTCCTTCACGCTGCCCCAGTTGGCGGGTCGGTCGGTTTGGAGGACTTGGAGGATGTCCTTGGCCACGGGGCGGTCTTTTAACGAGCCGTAATACGGCCCCAGGAACCACGGGGAGCCAGCCACGAGGCCCTCCTGTGCGCTCGCTGTGAGGGTAAATTTACCTTCCTCACAAGTCAGCAGCCCCCGCGCCCGGAAGCAGGTCAGCATCACATCCACGGGCCGCTGGTGGAGGCTGAAATGGGCGCACACGTCGTCCTCGGTGGCCGGGCCGTGATTGTCTAACCAGGTGAAAAAGTCTAGCCAGACGAGCCCCGCGACGAGCATGTCATCGCCATAGAGGCAATCGCGGGAGCGGAGCAGAGCGGTGGGATCAGTGAGGGGCGGGGTGGTGAGATTCATGCCGCCACCTCAACCAGTGATCCGGTAAAAGGCAACTACGGAAACGATCAACCCCACGCAGAGCAGCGCCTGCCAGACGTGGAAAACGAGACTGTAAATGCGTCCGCCGCCGCCGCGTCGCTCGGCCCATTCCCGCAGGGCTCCCGCGCCTAACAGCAGGGCGATCACCACCGTGCTATACAGATGCAGCATGGTGCTGTCCGCCCCATCGTGGCCGTGGTAGAGGCCCGCTGCCAGCAGGCCGATGGCTAAATTTAAGAACACGAATCCCACCCGCGCGCCCGCATGGCGATCCGCCGCCGGGCTGTCTTGGAACCACGCAGGACCACGGCTGCGGGCGTGCAGCGCAGCGATGATGAGGAGCGCCAGCAAGCCCCAGGCATAGGTTCCACGCCACGGCAAGATGCGTGCGGCTCCCTCTGGCGAGGTGTCTGCGAGCCGTCCCGGAAAGACCATGGCGCGCAGTTTTTCCAGCGCCTGATGCAGCACCTGGGCGGGACGATCTGGGGTGCGGTTTAAATAAGTGTGCAGGTCCACGCGTTGGCTGCCAGTCTCCGTTGCCTCTTCCACCTGGAGGTATTCTGCGGTCACGGGAGCCCAGGTGTGACCATTTAAATGATGAAATTGTAAGTTCGGTCCGATCACCGCGCTAGCCGCTAGGCCAAAGCCGAGCAGGCCGATGAATGGACCGGGCGCATTGCCAGATTCACAGGCTTGATTGCGTGCCAGTTGCCAAGCCACGCGCAGCACGGTCATCAGCGCCCAACTAGCTACGAGCGGGAGGATGCTGAGGTCCGTGAGGTAAGCCAAGCCCGCCGTTAGCCCCAGGCCCACGTGGCTCCAGACGGAGTTCCTTTTCAAGATCTGGAGAATGAACGCAAAGCAGACGCCATACAGTCCTAACCACAGCAGCGTGGGCTCGTAGAACATGCCATGCGGCAACAGCACGCCGAAGCCTAGCAACATCATGCCCGTGCTAGCGATGACGAGTCCGGCCTGTTTCCAAAGCCAGAGGCCTAACATGGAAACGAAGCCGAGCCCGAGCCAGAAATTCAACCACACGCCGCGTTGGTAGAGCTGCGGCATGGGCTCCAGGGAGCCTTGGGAGGCGGCTCCTTGGGCCACCAGCCAAGGATAGAGCGGCTGGATATCTGCGGCGGTGCGGTGCGGGCACCAAGCGTAGTAACCAGCCTCGGCGGGCTCTATGGAGACTTGCGCAGCGGTGGCTCGGATGACGTTTAACTCTAACGGAGAGGCGCTGTAGAGGCTGCATTGGGCGAGCATCGACTGGCCCACCCGGAAGTAACCGGAGGCGAATACGGCTAGCCACAGCAGCAGCGCATACCACGGAGCGCGGCGGGGCCGCAGCGCTTCCAGATTTAGTGGCAGGGTTTGCTCTGGGGTGGTGACGGGGTAGGAGGTGATGGTGTCCATGAGCGGTGGGAGGTTAAGGTTTGGGGGCACGGCCAATGAGCAGATACTCCCGCCCACTGCCATCGTCAAAGCGCACGTCTTTGACGGTGGTGAGCACTTGGGTGAAACCGCGCGCCATCAGCTTCGATTTCGTTTCCGCCTCGCCCTGCCAGAGCTTAGGCTGCACTAGCAGGTAGGCGGTGTCGTCCGGGAGATCAGAAATTTTCACCAACTCCGTGCAGCGCGGTCCTAGGTAAAACAGGAACGGCTGCGGCCCCGGATTGATGGCCACGATACTGCCCGGCTGCGTGGCTAACGCTAAAATGGCTGCTGCGGTCGGGCGCACATTTTCCTGACCGTGGGCCTTTGGCAGCACCGTGGTCACCAACCCGCACGTGAGCACCAGCAGCGGCCAGACCATGTCCGTAAAGGAACGCAGCGGCTGCGCAGGCCCGCGCCAGCGCGTCCACGCGGCCCAGACGGCGGCGGTCACGAGCGCATTCCACAGCACGGCGGGCAGCGCGTGCGCGAGCAGGAACCACGGGGCCACGAGCACCACCACACTGTTGAGAACGAAGAGCGCTAGCAGGAAATGCTGCCAGAGTCGATGCCGTGGACGATTCTCCATCAGCACCAACACCGCCCACAAACACACTGGCCCTAACGCTGGCATGAGATACCGCGCCCGCGTGGCCGGCAGCAGGCAAAACAGGCCGATGCTGCCTAGCAGGCCCCAGCCTAGCGCCCAACGCAGAGCCGGGCCGCGCGCGGATGGTGGGCTGAGATTCTTTCCTCCTAACCACCAGGCCAACACTGGCCACGGAGCCAGCAGCAGCAGCACGCGAAAGGGCAACTCTAGCCAGTCTTTGACATTGATCTTCGCAAAGCTCAGGCGGCCAGAGATCTGCTGCCACCAGACCTCGCCCGGGGTCTTGGCCAGTATTTCGTGACCTTCGTCATCGAAAAGGATCTGCGGCGGGCTATCAGCTAGTTGTTGCTTTACCAGGAAGCCCCAGACGATCATGGGAGCCAAGGCCAACACCAGAGAAACAAAGTGCGCAGGATGCCACAGCGCCCGCCCCTGGCCGATCCGCCGCTGCGCCAGGATCACGATGGGGTAGAAAAATACCAGATAGACCGGGCCTTTCACTAAATTGGCTAACGCAAAGGGAATGACCGTGCTCAGCCACACGGTCCAGGCTCCGCGCTCCGTGCGCCAGAGGGCCGCCCAAGCCAGGATGCCGATGCCCGCTAGGGAAACATACAGCGCTTCGATCTCCACCAGCCGCGCCTTTTCCAGCATTCCGCCATTCACCTGCAATGCGATTCCTAACGCTAATCCCATCGCCCCACCGCCGATGCGAAATCCCGCCCACGCGCCCGTCAATGCCAGTGCCAGCAACCCTAGCACGGAGGGGAGTCGCGCGGTCCATTCGTTCTGCACGCCCGTAATTTTAAACATGCTTGCGATGGCCCAGTTGATCCCCGGCGGCTTCCGATGGTAGGGCCGACCTTCGGAAAAGGGCAGCACGTAGTTTTCCCGCCGCAACATTTCCCGGGCAGGCAGAATCCGCCGGCCCTCTTCCCCTTTCAACTCAGTGTCCCCAAGCCCCGGCAGAAATAGTGCCGCCCACAGCCCGGTGATTAACACTAGCAAAACAGATAAACGCATCCCCCGTCATACGTGCCCCCAGCGGCGGCGGCAAATTCAAATTTACCGGGTGATGTATTTGGCCTGGGCGGTGGGCGTGTGCCAAGTGGCCGCGTGCTCGTTAGAGATGGGGTCAGAGAACTGCCACGCCCCCAGCTTTTGTGCGATTGCGGTTTGCTCAATGCGTTGGAGTTCGGCTTGGAAGACTTCTGGCGGCGTGCGGTCTGGTAGCGCCTCCGTGCTGGCGCAGATGGTGGCTAGGCCTTTGGCTACGAGTAAGGAAGCGAGATTCGTCGGCTCGCCATTATCTGCCGTTAGATAAAGGAACGCCCGGCAAGTGATCTCCCGCTGCGGGGACTCCTCAGGGCTGCGTTCCCAGCGGGTCACCACATCGAACGTGCGATTAGCTAACACCTCGGAGACATACTTTTTCGCGCTCTGCGCCACTGCCCGCAGGTGGTCTTCCTGCTGGTCCGCAAAGTATCCGAAGTAAGCCCGATGGGCGGCAAATTGCTCAATGCTGCCGCGATTCAACTCTGGGGCATCCACAAAATAGAGGCTGAAACGATACTCCCCGGAGCGCGTGGTGACGATGAAGGAATCCCCATCATTGGTCTGGTCCGCCTTCAATTTACACTGCGTTAGGATCTGCTGACGGGCCTTCATTTCCGGCACGGATGGGGCTTCGTCGGATCGTGCTAGAGCGGGGGCAGGCACGGGCGGATGCCCGCTGCGTGGTGGCGGCGGCAGCATCTGCTGGGTGGGTTGGGGTGCAGCCTGCAGAGCCGCCGTCTGCTGGACCGCGGACGTGGCCATCGCGCTTGACTCGTTGGGCCGGGTCGGCTTTAAGATGGCTGCCAAGGCCAGCAGCCCGATGAGAAAGATCCCGGTGACTAGAAGGCTGAATTTCGTGCTGCGTTGTTCCATGATGATAAAAATTATAAAATAAAGTAACCTTAAAGATCAATATTGCAAAAGTTTTTTGGAATTTTCTAGATTTACCCGATTTCACGATGACGAACTGGGAAGACCACTACCAACGCGCAGAGACCCCCTGGGATAAGCAGGCCGCCCATCCCTTCCTCTCCCATCCCACCTGGACGGAGCGCGCTGGGGCATGGCTGGTGCCCGGTTGTGGCTATGGAAATGACGCGGCGGCTCTGGCGCAGACCGGGGCCACCAGCGTGCAGGGGCAGGACCTCGCGCCCAGCGCCATTGCTGGAGCGCAGGCCCGGTATGGCAAACTAGCAAATCTGACGTGGGCGGTAGCGGATTTTTTTGCAATGCCGCAACATGCGTGGGCGGGCCGCTTCGATGGCCTGTGGGAACACACCTGCTTCTGTGCCATCGCGCCTACGGATCGTCCACGTTATGTGGCCGCAGCAGCGGCGGCATTGCGACCCGGCGGGTTGCTGGTGGCGTGTTTCTATTTGGAGCCGTGGGATGCGGACGAGGATCAGACGCAGGGGCCGCCATTCCGCTCGGAGGAGGCGGAATTGAACCTCCTGTTCAGTGCGGACTTCGTGTTAGAAAACTCACTGGTGCCGCCCGCCACCTTTCCTGGCCGGGAGGGCCGAGAGCAGGTGCGCTTCCTGCGGCGGCAGGGCTAAATGGGCGAGACGTCCTCCGCTCCATTTTATCAATAAACTTGGTGAGAATCCACGCATGAATCAGTGGAGTGGAAGAATGCGATGATATCGCGAATGCTACTCATCGTCTGTCGATTCATAGGCATCATCGTGGATGGTGTTAAATGCAAAAACCTGATCTTAGAAAAGTCCTTGCCGCAAATCTTCGCGCTTATCGGAAACGTGAAAACCTCAGTCAAAACGAATTTGCAGATCGTTGT
>JAYVOP010000368.1:0-3304 GCA_043757865.1 Verrucomicrobiales bacterium
CTGCATTTGCTCCCGCAGTTTCTCGTGGGAGGTGGCGTCGTCGTCCTCGATGGAGTAAATTTCTGAGAGCGTGCTCACGAAGACTTCCCGGGCGGCAAAGCTGGCGATCAAGCCAATGCCGATCTTCCAATCATAGCCCAGCGGCTTGATGATGGGCTCGATGGCTTGGCCGATCTGCCCGGCTACGCTGTGGGTGATCTGCTCTGCGCGGGTGCCCTCGGAGCGGGGGTATTTGAGGCTGGCCCACAGCAAAATGGAGAGTCCCAGAATGACGGTGCCCGCCCGCCGCACAAACATCCACGCGCGCTGGGTCATGTGCTGGACGATATTGCGCAGGGAGGGGCGCTTGTAGCTGGGTAGCTCGAGAATCAGGGGGGATTTCCGCCCTGGGAGCAGCTTCATTTTAAAGAGCCACGCAAAGGCGAAGGCCCCAACCGTGCCCAGCCCATACAGGGCTAGCATCATGCCCACGCGGCCTGCGGCGGTCACTTGGGCGGCGGGCATCAGTGTGGAAATGAGCAGCACATAGACGGGCAGACGCGCGGAACAACTGGCCAACGGGGCGATCAGGATCGTGACCAGGCGGTCCTGCGGATTGTCGATCGTGCGCGTGGCCATGATGCCCGGGACCGCACACGCATAGCTGCTGAGGAACGGCAGGAAGCTCTTGCCATTGAGCCCCACCTTGCTCATCAGCCGATCCATAATAAACGCGATCCGCGCCATGTAGCCGGTGTCTTCCATGAGCCCGATGAAGAAGAAGAGCAGTAAAATCTGTGGCAGGAAAACCAGCACGCCCTGCACTCCGGCTAAAGCTCCATCCAGCACGAGATCCCGCAAATCTCCGGCGGGCATGACGTGGGTGATCTGTTGCCCGAGCATGGCGAAGCCATCCTCGATCCACCCCTTGGGAATCTCCGCCACGCTGAAGATCAGATAAAACAAGGTTCCCAGCGTCACCAGCAAACTCACCCAGCCCCACACGGAATGCAGCAACACCGCATCCACGCGATCCGTGAAGCTGCGCCCCGCATCCTCCGGGCGATGTAGCGTGCCCTCACATAAACCATGGATGACCTCGTAACGCGCAGCGATCATGTGATCCTCCCAGTGCGGCAGTTCCCGTTCCAGTTGGCTGCGCACCGCATTAATGGTGGCCAGGTGCGGCTGTGGGATGCCGGAGTGCGTGGGATCATGATCCGCCACCAGATACAAGGGCTCTAGCAAGGAAGCGGTGGCGCTGATGACGTGCTCTCGGGCGAGGCTTTCCCGCCCCCGCAGCAGTGCGCCCCGCAGCGCCACGGGGATGGCCTCCAGAAAGGGCTTGGGCACGGGCAAGTCCGGGCGGCTCATGGCTAACTTTAACTCGATGAGCCCGCGCTTGGTGTTCGCCACCGTGGGAATGACCGGGCAGCCGATGCGCTCTGCCAGCCGGGCCACTTGGATGCGGACGCCTTTGGCCTCGGCGGCATCCACCATGTTCAGCGCTAAAATGGTGGGGATGCCTAACTCTAAAATTTGCGTCACCAGATAGAGGTTTCGTTCGAGATTTCCGGCATCCAGCACGCACACGATGCGGTCTGGGCGCGGCGTATCCGCCCGCCTGCCTAAGAGCACATCCCGCAGCACCGCTTCATCGGGCGAGCGCGCGCTGAGGCTGTAACTGCCGGGCAGATCCAGCACCCGCAGGCGCTGCCCGTGCAGGGAAAAGAACTCGCCCTCTTTCCGCTCCACCGTCACCCCAGGATAGTTGCCCACCTTCTGCTTCAGGCCCGTGAGGGCATTGAAGAGGGTGGTCTTTCCACAGTTAGGATTACCCACCAGCGCATAGATGGGGCCAGTGTTAGGGGTGGGGGAATCGGTGGCCATGCGAGATGCTAGAGCGGGGTCACGAGGATGAGTTCCGCCTCACTGCGGCGGAGCGATAACAGGGAGCCCCGGACGGAAATTTCCAATGGATCCCCTAATGGAGCACGACGGATCAACTGCACCACGGTGCCAGGCAATAAGCCTAACTCCCGCAGCCGAGTCATCGCTGGTAGCCCGGAAGGCAACGACTCAATGCGGCCAGACCGGCTGTTAGGCAGGCTGGAAAGAGGGCTAGTGGCGGGGGTGGACATGGAGGAAGGGAAGACACTAAATGAGATGCGTTCTCAATGAATCAAGGAGAGATGAGATGCAATCCCAAAATCGCTTGGAAATAGGCGCATGGGAGCCCGGCTGCTGGCTTGGGGTTAGGCCAGCAAGGCCAGCAGCGCCTGGGCGCAGGCGGTGGAGAAGGCGGGATCGTTGATGTTGGCGTCTATTTCCTGATAGGAAATGTCTGGGCGGAGATGCGTCTTGAGCGCGTGGATGAGGGCGGCATCGGCTGCGGGATCATAGAAGGGCTGGCCCGCTGCGGCAATGATGCTGATGCCGCGCATGGGCACGAGCACGGCCACGGGGCCGGTGCTGGCGTTGGCTTTTTCCGCCAGGATTTTGCCTAACGCGGCACATTCCTCAGCGTTGGTGCGCAGGAGGGTGACTTGGGGATTGTGATAGTAGAAGGTGCGTCCCGCAAACTGTGCGGGCACGGTGGCGGGCTCGCCAAAGTTCGCCATATCCAGACAACCGGGCGTGATGATGGCGGGCACGCCGTGCTGCGCAGCCGCATCCAGGCGGGTGGGACCAGCGCTCAGCGTGCCGCCCACTAGCTCATCCGCCCACTCCGTGGTGGTGATGTCCAGCACGCCATTGACCAGCCCAGAGGCAATGAGCGCCTCCATGGCGCGCCCGCCGCTGCCCGTGGCGTGGAAGACCAGCACCTCGTAGCCAGCGGCTTCCAGCGTGGCCTTGGCATCGTTCACACAGGTGGTGGTATTCCCAAACATGCTGGCCACGATCAGGGGGCGGGCGTCACGTTCCACTGGCGCACTAGCCGCTGCGGAAACCATGCCGCAGATAGCACCCGCAGCATTCCGAAAGATCACGCGCGAGACCCGATTCAACCCCGCCACATCCACGATGGACGGCATCAGCGTAAGGTCTGTGGTGCCGACATACGGGGCCACATTGCCGCTGACTAACGTGGACACCATGAGCTTAGGAAAACCAATGGGCAGCGCCCGCATGGCCGCCGTGGCGATGGCCGTGCCGCCGCCGCCACCGAGGGCAATGACGCCCGCGCATTTCCCTGCCGCTACGAATTGCGCGAGGAACGCTGGCACCGCTGCCGCCATGGCCGCCACGCGCACGCCACGGTCCTGCGGCAGCCCAGCCAAGCCAGGGCAGATCATTTCCCGCGTCACATTCGGCACCACTTGGG
>JAYVOP010000369.1:0-3291 GCA_043757865.1 Verrucomicrobiales bacterium
AGCTCCGAGGCGGGCGGGCCGTAATGCCACGCGGTGATTTGCAAAATGGGGTGCCGGAGTTCGAAGGCCTCGCCATCTGGAAACGTGCCCTTTTCTAACTGCCAGTCCACATGAGCCGTCACTTCCGGTTGCGCTCCTGGAATGGCGAAGGTGGCGAGTTGCTGACCATAGAAGGGGTCTGGGGAAATGCGGATGAGCAGGCTTTCCAGGGGCTCTCCCGCCAGCGGAAAGGTACCGCGTCCGTCCCGGAAATGGCAGTCCGCACAAGCCCGCGCATTGAAGAGTGGGCCCAGGCCGGAACGTGATCCCGGCAGTCCCGGAGCCACGATCCACGGCTCGGTAAAGAACGAATTACCCACGGCAAAAAAGCGACGCGTCTCCGCCGTGGCATTGGGAAGCGGGCGGCCAAAGGCTTCCTCGTCTTCTGCTCGGCTGAGGGTGCTGAAGATTAAGAGCGCTAGCATTAGCTTCAAGGAGTCCGGGCGGGCGTTCATTCTCCTTCCGGCCCGACCTCCAGCGGGATGTGCAGATCCAAGGTCGCGCCCACGCCACGCCATGCGGCGGCTAGATCCTCTAGCACGATGATGAGCTTCTGCGTCACGTGATTCGGATCCGCCTCATAGAAATGCTCCGGCAGTTGCGCGACCCAGGTTGCTGCCTGTTTTAAATGGGCGCTGATCTGGCGAGCGGCGGTCGCATTGATCACCTGCACATACTTTTCCAGCGGCTGCCAAAACCGTGCTAGAGCGGCCACGGTTACGCCTGCTTCCGCCGCAGATTTCCCCGCTGCTGGCGCAGTGGTTAGGGCTTCGTCTGCCGCATCCAACGGCAACTGGAGCCGCGTGGTGGCCAACTCCGCATCAGCCATCAAGGCTAATCCGGTGAGCATCCGCTGCACCCTCATCGAGCGTTCCTCCAGAAAAATCGTCCGAAAATTCCCTAACTCCCCGGGCCGCCATTCCGCCGCTACCGATGTCAGATCCTTGGCCAAGGCTGCGGTTGCTAATCTGAGCGACTGGGGCTGCTCCGTGACCTGCCACAGCAGGTGCGCCGCCACGCTAAATGTGTGCTGCTCCGCCACTGCCGACCGCTGCAATGGCCAAGCATTGATCGCTTGCTCTGGGCCATCATCATCATCAATCGGGCCGCCACTGAAACGCAGCGGCTCTGTTAGTAAATACGCTCGCCGCGCCTCCCACCAAGCCGCGCGCGCCTGCCCCAGTCGTTCCGGGCTCGGCTGTGCAGCCCACGCCGTCGCTGCCAGCGCTAGTTGCTCCGCCGCCGCCGCCGCTGCCGTCGTCACCTCGGCGGCCAGCGCCACATAAGCCTCCGCGCTCTGCTGCCACGCTATTTCCACAGGCGCGGGCTCCCCGGCCCAGCCGCTCATCGCCAGCCAAGCCAGGACTGACCACAGGTGCCACCAGCGGGGCGATTGAGATGTGAGTTCCATTTGAATTTGCCGAGATTAAACCTACTTGCCTGCCTTGCAATGCAATGCTTAGATGGCCGTCCCCTATCAAATCCGGGGTCACATTTTTTACCCAAAACCGAATGAAGTTTGCCATCTTTGGAGACATCCACGCTAACCTCGAAGCCTTCAACACCGTACTCGCAGACGCTGCCGACCAGGGTGTGACGCACCATGCCTGCATTGGCGACATCGTGGGCTACAACGCGAATCCGCACGAATGTCTGACCATGGTCAAGGAGCTGAATTGCCCCGTGGTAAAAGGGAATCACGATGAGGAGGCCAGCGCGGAGACCGAGATCATCGGCCTGAATCCCCTGGCCCAGGCAGCCCTCGAATGGACGCGCGAACATCTGGAGGAAGACGATAAAAAATGGCTGCGGGAGCTGCGCATGGTGCGGCAAGTGCGGGATTTCACCATCGTTCACGCCACGTTAGACACCCCCAGCAGTTGGGCTTATGTCATCAATAAATTCGATGCCATGGCCAGCTTCAGCTACCAATTTACCCAAGTCTGTTTCTGCGGCCACACCCACACACCGCGCTTCTATGTGAAGGGCAGCAGCGTGACCATGGAGCCGGGGGAGATCATCAAGATCGAACCGGGGAAAAAGTATCTCATCAACGTCGGCAGCGTCGGCCAGCCACGGGATGGCGACTGGCGTAGTGCTTACTGCATCTACGATCACACCGCGCAAACCGTCGAACTCCGGCGGCTGGAATACGACATCGCCACCACGCAAGAAAAGATCCGGGCGGCGGGGCTGCCAGAGCGCCTAGCGGATCGGCTTTCCTTAGGGAAATAAGGTCCGGGTCCCATGAAGACCGCTAACCTGGCCCAAGCCCGCTCCGTGTTGGTCGTGAAACCCAGCAGCCTGGGTGACATCGTGCATACGCTGCCAGCCGTTCAGGCACTCAAAGCCGCCTTTCCGCACCTGCTCATTGACTGGCTCGTAAACCCCGAATGGCAACCGCTCCTAGCGGGAAATCCCGACCTCCGGGAAATGGTGCCCTTTCCGCGTCGCACCTTCAAGGGCCAGGGTGGACTAGCACGTTACCGGACGTGGATGGAGGACTTTAAATGGCGGCCCCCGCCGGACGTGGCGTTAGATTTCCAAGGCCTGCTTCGCAGTGCGTGGTTGTGCCGGAAGAGCGGTGCGGGCCGCATCGTGGGCCTGAGTGATTCCCGGGAGGGCGCGCGTTTCCTGCATCATGCCCGGGTGCCCGTAGAGCGCACGGATCATGCGGTGGATCGTTACCTGCGGCTGGTCCACGCGTGTGGCGTGCCGCCGGGGCCAGTGCAATTCCCCCTGCCTGCGGGAAGTATTCCCGAGGGGCTGCACAAGGCCACGTTGCCTAAAGATTTCGTGATCCTCCATCCCTTCTCTCGTGGCGATGGGAAATCCCTAACGGCCACGCAGGTGAACCTTTTCTGTGACGCCATGGCCCCCGTGGGCGTCTTCGTAGTGGGAGTCACGGATGCGTCCAGGCCGCCACTGACCTTGCCGGGCAATGCTTTTAATCTGCTGAATCACACCACGCTGCCAGAGCTAATCTGGCTGATGCGACGCGCGAAATACATCGTTAGTGTGGACAGCGGCCCCATGCATATTGCAGCCGCCATTACGGCCCAAGTGCTGAGCCTGCACACCTGGAGCGATCCCCGCTTGGTAGGCCCCTATCCGCTAGCGGCCCACGTCTGGAAAGATGGCCAAATCTTGCCGCGCGCCCAAGTGGATGCAAGGCTAGCTGCGCGCGCGCGGCAGATCGTAGATGCGGACATTGAGCCCATGGCGGTGTTTGTGCTCGGGATGCTAGGGGCT
>JAYVOP010000370.1:0-41046 GCA_043757865.1 Verrucomicrobiales bacterium
TTTAAATATGTGCCGCATAATCAATTCGTTAGCCTATGGGTAGATCTCGGACTCTTTGGGGCTCTTTACTACACGTTTCTGCTCTGCGTGCTGCTGTATAAATCAATCACCCAGCCCGCCGCCGCGCTGCTCTGCGCCATCCCCGTCATCGCTTTTCTGCCGTTCAGTCAGACGCTCGTGGATACGGGCTGCTACTGGCTCATTGCCATCCTGGGAGCGCTGCTCAGTTCCCGCCAACCCCTCACCCTACGGCTCCTCCGTCCGCCCACTTTCCATCCTCATGTCCTCCCAGCCTAACATCGTTCACGTGCTCTATTCCGGCGTGGGAGGAGAAGCCGGCGTCTTCTTTCCGCTCGCCCGCGCGGGCCAAGTCCGCTCCGTGCAGCATGGCATTTTTTACGGCATCGAGCCCATGGCCGAGGAAAATCGCGCCCAGTGTGTCGCGTCCCAGATTCCCTATCATGCCGTGCTCAAGCGGCCTGGGGTGGATTACGCAGCGCAGCGCTCCATTGCCGATTACTTGGTGAAAGTCTCGGCAGATGTCGTCATCGTTCACGCCCTCAGCACCATGCTGGCCGTGCTCCAAGCCCAGCGCCACCTGCCTGGCCTGCGCATTATCGCAGTGGAACATCATGCGAACACCATGAAGAGCCTCAAACGCTGGGCCTTTAGCATCCTTGCTCTGTGGCGGGCCGATGCCATTGTCTATCTGAGCGAAAACTACCGTACCCAAGTGCAGCGGAAACTGAGCGCTCTCTTTACGTTGCGTCGGCAGCGCACCCACGTCATTGGCAATAGCTTGGAAATAGAGCACTACCCGCTGGCCCAGCCGCCAGCGGACGCTCCATTTACCATCGGCATGCAAGGCCGGATGGTGCCGGGGAAAGATTTCGCGTTAGTGCTGCGCGCGCTAACCGCTATCAACGCTCAGAGCCCGCTGCGCCTCCGCCTCGTTTTCGCTGGCGATGGCCCGCTGCGGCCCAGCCTGGAAAGCCTCACGGACGAGTTAGGCCTCCGCCCCCAAGTGACCTTCCTGGGCATGATCCCCCAGCCACAACTCATCGCTCAGATGGCCTCATGGCACGCCTATGCGCACGCTACCGCTGGGGAGGTGATGAGCATTTCCATCATGGAAGCCAAGGCCTGCGGCCTGCCCATGGTCGTGACGGATGCCCCTGGCGTGACCCACTTTTTCCAGCCTGGGGAAAACGGCCTCGTTGTGCCTAGCAACGATGTGGCCGCCTTTGCCCAGGCGCTGCTGCGCTTGGCCACTGATCCCGCGCTGTGCGCTCATTTACGTGACAACGTGCGCCAGGAAGCGCTCACCCGTTATAGCTCCCAAGCGGCTTGGCAGGCTTATGCCAGTCTCTGCGCCCCTACCAATGCCACTATTCATCAACACCTCGCCCCGCACTTAGGATGAACTCCCGCCAACTTATATTTAACGTCTGCCACCACCTCGGGCTCACTGCGCTAGCGCGCAAAGTGCATCCGCCGGGACTCGGCATCCTCATGTTTCATGGCTTCACGGATCGTGCGCATGAGGCCGTGGAAGATGCTAATGATCTCCATCAACCCATCTCCGAATTCGCAGCTCTGTGCGCCCACCTAGCGCGGCACTATCACGTAATTTCCTTATCCCAGGCGCTCTTCGCGCTGCGGACGGGAGAAGCTCTACCCGCCAAAAGCGTCGTCATCACCTTCGATGACGGCCTCGCTTCGAACTATCACCTAGCCTTTCCGATCCTTCAACGCTATCAACTGCCCGCCACCATCTTTGCTGTCACGGACTTCGTAGAAAATGGCGCATGGTTATGGACAGACCGTGTGGAATACGCCCTGGGCCGCACTGGGCTAACCAGCGTGGAGTGGGCTGGGGAAACATTCCCTCTTACCACCGACGAAGCACGCCTGCACGCCATCCAGGCCATTGGCAGCACCATCAAATCCCTCCCCCAAGAACAAGTCCTCCCCGTCGTGGAGGCCCTAGAACAAGCACTTCATTGCGCGCTCTCCACGGCCCCTAACGTGCCCGCTATTTACCAACCCCTCACCTGGGAACAGGCCCGGGAAATGGAAGCCAGTGGCCTTGTGGAGATCGGTGGACATACGCATCGCCACTTGATTCTCAGTCGCTGTACGGCGGCCACCGCAGAGGAGGAAATGCGCGTCAGTCAGGAAATTCTCACCATGCGCCTCGGCCATGCGCCCACGCTCTTTGCTTATCCTAACGGCCAGCCGGGGGACTTCTCTGCGGACTCCCAACAAGTGCTGCTGCGCAGCGGATTCCAGTCCGCCGTCACCACCGTCACGGGCTTCAATGAACCCCACGCCCAGCCGGGCACGTGGGAACTCCAACGCTTCGGCCAGCCGAGAAGTGTGGCCCATTTAGAAATGCTGCTCAGTGGCGCATCCGCCCTGATGAAGTTGCATTTACCAGTCCCGGTGCGCCTGTTGATCAGATGGACCGCTGCTCCCGCGGCGCTCTTGCTGGCGGCTTGGATCGGCCTCCAGCCGTGGATGCAGCCGCCCGCACCGGCACCTGCGGCTATGTCCGCCAAGCTGATGCAGTTCACGTTAGAGTCTACCCATACTAGTGGCTCTTTCACTCCGCTGATCCCGCCGTCGGATCTGCCACTGCCGCCTCCCGAGCAAGAAACCGCCGCCTTTCAATCAAAAGCCATCCCCCACTAGCCATGCGTCTCGTAGCTCCCATCCTCGCCTATCATTCCGTGCATCCAGACCGCCAGGATGTCATCAACGTCACCCCTGCGCGCTTCGCCCAGCACATGCAGTGGCTCGCGGATCGTGGCTACCGGGGCGTTAGCCTGCGGGAATATCGCGCTGCGCAAGCCCGCCAGGAAGATGCCAAGCTAGTGGCCATCACCTTTGACGATGGCTACTTGGATAACCGCATCCACGCTTGGCCGATCTTAGAAAAGCTCGGCTTTACGGCTACTATTTTCGTAGTGCCCAGCCGCGTGGGCACGGACATGGTGCATGATTCCGGCTGGTTAGCGCAATACCCCGACGTGCCCGCCAGCGCTTACCGTTACATGGATTGGGCGGACATCCTGGCCTTGCGGGATGCGGGTGTGGAAATCGGTGCGCACACCCTAACGCACCCTTTATTAGACGAAGTGCCGCTGGCGCAGCAAGAGCGGGAGATCCTGCAAAGCCGCATTTATATCCAAGCGCAAATCGATCAACCTGTGACTTCTTTTTGCTACCCGGCTGGGCATTTCGATGACACCTGCCTCCAGTATGTGGCTGCGGCTGGCTATGCGCAGGCGGTGGTGACGCCGTATAAAGCGGGGCAGATCCGGGGGGGGGATTTCACGTTAGAGCGAGCCGGGCTTTATCGGGATGATTCACTGGCGCGCTTCATTTTTAAAGTCTCCCCGCTCTTCAATCTCTACCGGGCCGTGCGTCACGCAGCCTAACTCCCGGACCTCATGCCTGCGACTCCGCTCACTGTGCTCCATGTCATCACCGGCCTGCAAATCGGCGGGGCGGAAATGATGCTTTGCCGCCTCCTCGAAGCCATGGATCAGGCCGCGTTCGCTTGTCATGTCGTCTGCCTAGGGCCCCGCGGGCCGCTGGCAGAACGCCTGGAGCAGACGGGGGCGCGGCTCACCTGCCTGAACCTCAGCGGCCTCCGCACCTTTCCCCGTGGCCTCTGGCAGTTAGGAAAAATCATGCGCACCTTGCGACCAGATGCCGTGCATACGTGGATGTATCACGCAGATCTGCTCGGCGGACTAGCGGCTAGATACGGTGGCGGCAGACCGCCTGTCACGTGGGCGCTGCACCATAGCTATGGCGGCACCAGCATGAAGCGCAGCACCCAGCGAATCGTCGCGCTGCTGGCGAAACTCAGTTGGTGGCTGCCAGATAAAATTGTCAGTTGTTCCCAAGCCACCACGCGGGAACACCGCAAGTTAGGCTACTGCACCAGCAAGATCGAACTCATTTTCAATGGCGCGGACAGTGCAACCTTCCAGCCTGATGCGGCGGCCCGCGCCACGCTGCGGGAAATAAGTGGCATCCCCCAGGATGCGCCTACGGTGGGCTTCGTAGGCCGCTGCGTGCCTGTGAAAGACCTCCCCACCTTCCTGCGCGCAGCCGCGCTGGTGCAGGCGAAATTGCCCAATGCCCATTTCGTCCTCTGTGGACCGAATATGGATACGGCTCCTGCTGATGTGCAGCAGGCGCTGCAAGCGATGCCGCATCCCGGCCAACTTCGCATCTTATCCTTCCGCCCGGATGTAGCTAAAGTGTATCCGGCGTTCGATCTCCTGGCCCTAACTTCGGTGTCCGAAGCCTGCCCTATGTCCCTGATCGAGGCCATGAGCTGCGGCGTGCCCTGCACTTCTACTGACGTGGGAGACGCGGCTTTTATCATCGACCGTCCCGCCGGCATCGCGCCCGTGGGCGATGCCAAAGCCGTGGCGAAAACGTGGTTAGACATCCTGCAAGCGTCCGCTGCGGAACGTCGGGAACTCAGCTCCCAGGCCCGCCAGCGTGCGTCTGCCCATTTCAGCATGGCCGCCTGCGTGGCCAATTATCAATCTCTCTATCGTCAACTAACTGGTGTCTCGCAGACGCCAATCGTTCAACCTAACCTGCTGCCAGCCCATGTGATGCCATGAACTCCACCGCCCCGCTCCTCAGTGTTTGCGCAGCCCTCGGCTGCTGGATTACGCCCCCCGCTCACGCCAGTCTGGCCCTCTGGTCAGCCCATGGGATGGAGCGCATCGGGCGCCACGCCGTGCCGCGCAGCGTGGAGCGCGTGACCCTAGCCGCCGCCCGGAATGAGTGGGAGGCCGTGCAGTTAGTCGTCTTTGCCCCGGCGGAAGAACAGGCGCAGGCCGCCTTCAGCATCACGCCTTTTACCTCTACGGATGGTGTCATGCTGCCGCCTGCAGAACTCTACCAAGAACAGTATGTCACCGTGCGCACCGCCTCTCCCCACTCTCCGTTAGGCGTGGGGGAATATGCGGATGCTCTGGTGCCAGCGGTAGATGCCAAAGCTCCGTCGGCAAACTTGATCGGCCCCTACAATCAGCCATGGTGGCTGGAGCAATTCATTCCAACGGAGGCCGTGCCCGGCATTTATTTATCTACCGTCACCTGCCATGGCACGGATGGAGACCGCACCCTAACGCTGGAACTCACGGTCTGGCCGATCACTTTACCTGCGCGCTCCACGTTGCGCAGCACCTTCGGCTGCCACTGGGGCCGGGTGGCGGAGATCCACCATTTACCGAGCTTCTCCAGCTCTGTCACCCTGCGGGAAAAAGTGGCCGTTTACCAAGCGCTCCTAGCCGCGCATCGCCTCACGCCGGAGCCCATGTATCCTGAAATCGACGTGGCGGCAGACGGCACCCTAACGTCATTTCCGCTGGCGGAGCTGCGGACGTTTTTCCAGGATCTGCACGCCACCTCCTTTCCGCTGCCCATCTGTGCTACGTGGCCGTTTGCGGACCCGCTGAAGAAAGATCGGAAGGCGGCGTTGCGCTATTTAAGGACGGTGATGAAGATCATGCAGCAGCAGGGCTGGGCTTCAGATTGTTTTGTGGATTGCCCCGTGGATGAGCCCGCCAGCGCTGCCGCTTACGCGCAAGTGCGGGCCTGGGGCCAGTTCTGCCAGGAGGCGGCAGCGGGCTGCGGCACGCGTGTACCATTGCTCTGCACGGTAGCTCCCGAGCCGCATCCAGACCTGGGCAGCCTGTTAGGTGCGGTGGATATTTGGGTGCCTTGTGTGAGTGATCTCTTGAAGGATTCCCTCCTGGCACAGCCGAGTGCGCTGAGCCAACAACACGCGGCAGGCGCGCCCGTCTGGGCTTACACCGCCATGGTGGACTACCGCCCGGAGTTCACGCATGGCCAGGACTGCCACCCCATTGATCATCATCCGCCCACGTGGTGCCTGGACTTTGCCCCTATGAATTACCGCATCCTAGCGTGGCAATGTGCTGCGCAGAATCTGCAAGGCCTGCTCTACTGGGACACCATCCACTGGGGCGCGGAGCGTGATCCCTGGACAGACCCTGGCACCTTTACGGAGCCCGGTGCAGTCTATAATGGCGACGGCTGCCTGCTCTATCCTTCTGCGCACGGCCCGGTGGCTTCCTTACGTTTGAAATGGCTCCGGGATGGCATGGAAGATCATTGCCTCATCCAATTAGCGAAATCTAAAGGACTGGCTAGTCTAGCCGAAACCGAAGTATCACAAATCGCCCGTGGCATCGTCGATTGGGATGCAGATCCTACCGCCCTATTAGCCGCCCGCCAGCGCCTGGGGGCCGCCCTCAGTGCCACCCAAACCATGCAGACCACACTGCGCTAAATTCCTCTCTCTATGAAACCCTCCTCTGACCGTCTCTACCTCATTGATCTGCTGCGCTTCCTAGCTGCCAGCGGAGTCCTGCTCTATCACTTAACTTTCCATCAATGGGCGTTGGAAGGAAAGTCGCCCGTGGCTTATCCAGAGCTGGCTGGAGCCGCGAGTTATGGCTGCTTGGCCGTGCCATTATTCTTTCTCATTAGTGGCTTCGTCATCACCCGCAGCATGGAGGGGAAACGCGCTGGCCAGTTCGCCTGGGGTCGCTTTACGCGGCTCTTTCCCACCTACTGGCTGTGCTTGGGAACTACTTTCTTAGTCGTGCATTTTTGGGGGGCGGCAGCGGAGCGCGCGGACCTCAGCACGTTCATCGCTAATCTGACCATGGTGCCTCATTTACTGCACAAAGAATATGTCGATAGTCCTTACTGGACGTTACAAGTGGAGATCCGTTTCTATGTGTTGATGTTTTGCTTATTATTGCTCCGTCAAGGTCGCGCCATCGTGCCCTTTGCCGCTGGCTGGTTGGTGCTCTCGCTCGTGGAATGGTACCACCCCATGCATGGGCTGCGGGTCCAGTTAGCGCTGGGTTCAGCCCCGTTCTTTGCGGCGGGGATGATTTTCTCTGCGATCTATGCCCGCGGCTGGCGTTGGACGGATACCCCCTGGCTGCTAGGAGCTTATACGTTAGGCGTGGCGCGCTTCGTGGCGGGCATCCAAGTGGAACTCCAAGACACCGGTTGGGCAATGTCGATGCCCATCGTCGCCAGCGTGCTCGGGCTGTGCTTTCTAACATTCATGGGTATTGCCCTGCGGAAAGTTTACCTGACACAGCCCCGCGCTTGGATTACCGCCTGTGGCGGCATGACGTATCCGCTCTATTTATTGCATAACAACATTGGGATGGTGCTCTTCAATCAATGCGCTGGGTGGAATCGCTGGCTCTTGCTCGCGGTGCTGCTGGGCGGTTTCAGTGCCGTGTCCTTTATCGTGTGGAAATGGTGGGAACGTCCGGTGCTACGGCGGCTAGGGGCTTGGAAAAAGCGCTCGCTAAGCGCTGCGCTGCATCCTATGGCTGAGGCCGACTCCTTAAGAGCCCCTTCCTAATTTCCCAAACTTGACCGCTTCCTTAAATTTTTCCATCGCGACAACCCCAGCCGCCCTCACGGCCTTAGAGCCGGAGTGGAATCCGCTGCTACAACAGTCGGATGCGAATGGGCTTTTCCTAACGTGGGAATATATTTCCACATGGTGGGAAGTCTTCGGCGGCCCGTCCCAACTCTGCGTCATCACCGCGCGGACGGACGCGGGGAGGCTGGTGGGCATCGCCCCACTGGTGTTGCGCGCGGGCTACGGCTGGAAGCGGGCACTCCTCCAGCACCTGACATTTCTCGGCGGAGAATGCGAAACCCTAGCCGAGCGGCAAGACTTCATTGTAGCCCTGGGCTATGAAGAAAGCTTCGGCACGGGCTGTGCCGAGCGGATCTTCCACCACGCGGACCTCAGTTGGGACGTGGTGCGCCTGAGCTGTGCCCGCAGCGGTTCCCGAGCACTCGCGGCTTTCCTCCAGCAGTGCCGCCGCCAAGGCTTAGCGGTGCGGGAAAAGGAGCAGCCCACGTGGGTAGCGAAGTTCACAGGCACATGGGATGATTTCCTGGCCACGCGGTCTAGCAAGTTCCGCGAAATGACGCGCAAAAAGATGCGCAAGCTAGAACAGACCCACTCCGTGAGCCTCCTTCACGCAGGCGAGGCCATCAGCATGGACGACGCGCTGCTCAGCATCATCCGCCTGAATCAAGGGCGTTGGCGATCAAGCGCTAGCAGCTTCCACACGCCGCAGTTTATTGAATTTCATCGTCGGCTGGCACCGTTGTTAGCGTCCCGGGGCTGGCTTTCGCTGCACGTGTTAGACATCGGCGGCACCATCGCGGCGGGGCGCTATGATTTTATTTATGCAGGAGCCATCTGGGGCTTTCAATCTGGCTGGGATCGGAAATTTAGCGAGCTCTCCGTCGGCCACCTAGCCCTGGCTTACGCCATCCAATCTGCGACGAGCCAGTGCCTCACCAGCTTCGATTTTGGGGCTGGCCCCGCGCCCTACAAAGCCCAATGGGGCGAGTCTGGAGCGCCTGTGTTGGACATCGAGATTACCAATGGACGACGCCTCGCCCCACGCCTCTTCACGTTTCTCCACCATCTGCGGAGCCCTAAGTTAGCAGGTCAGGGAGATGGCGCGGTGGTTGCTCGGGGCGGAGGCGGTGAGGTGGGGTCAATTTCTCAACTAAACCGCGCAGTGCAGCGCAAACTCTTCTACCGCCTCGCAGCTGCTCCCTAGCGCCCCTCGCGAGAATAATTTTCCACGTTGCCAAGTCGGGCGGGCTTCCTACAGTCCGCAGCCTTTACCACTATCCTCGTTCCCCCCCCCGTTCCCTATGTTAGACATCTCAGACCGTATCGCCTCCACGAACTCTTGGGTCCCGCTCGTGCGGGCGGAAATGCATCGCGTCTTGATCGGCCAAGAGGCGCTGGTGGATCGGGTCTTTGTGGCCCTGCTGACCAATGGACACATCTTGTTGGAAGGCGTGCCGGGTTTGGCTAAAACGCTGACGGTCAAGGCCCTGGCGGGCTGTCTGAATGTGAGTTTCAAGCGCTTCCAGTTTACCCCTGATCTGCTGCCCGCAGACTTGCTCGGCACGCTCATTTACAGCCCTAGCGATGGGGCCTTCAAGCCGAAGCTCGGTCCCATTTTCGCCAACCTGATCCTGGCGGATGAAATCAACCGTTCCCCCGCCAAAGTCCAGAGTGCCCTGCTAGAAGCCATGCAAGAGCGCCAAGTCACCCTAGCGGAAACGACGCATCCGCTGCCGGACCCATTTCTGGTCATGGCTACGATGAATCCCATCGACCAAGAAGGCACCTATCAACTGCCAGAAGCGCAGCTTGATCGGTTCCTCCTCAAGATCAAAGTGGACTATCCCACGCGCGCTGAAGAGCGGCAGATCCTGGATCTTATGGCCACGTCTAGCCCGAAGCTCATAACCAATGCTAGCACCACGGCGGAGGCCATCACGGCCAGCCGGGAGGTGGTCAACGACATCCACGTGGATGACCGCGTGAAAGACTACATCGTGGACCTCATTTACGCCACAAGGGAGCCGGAAAAGTATCTGCCAGACGTGAAGCATCTGATCCGTTGCGGAGCCAGTCCACGGGGCACGATTAATCTGACGCTGGCGGCTAAGGCGCTGGCCTACCTCGCGGGCCGCGGCTACGTCACACCGCAGGATGTGAAGGATCTGGTGCCCGACGTGTTGCGGCATCGGGTGTTAGTCACGTATGAAGCCGAGGCCGAGGGCATCAGCAGTGAAATGATCCTGGCGCGGCTGCTGGATCGCATTGCGGTGCCGTAAAGCTAGCCGCTAGGGCAACGCCACGCCATCGTTCACAGGCGCAGGACGGGAATTGTGAGTGGTGAGTTTCCCGAGCCATCCGCCAATCCGTTGGCCCATGTCCTCCAGGTTATTGAGCGTCCGATCCACGATCCCCGGCTGCCGTGATTGCGCTGGCGCTGGGGTTAGGCTCGGCTGGGTTTTAGATTGTAAATATTGCGTCGCCCCGACCGGCGGCGTGGGCGCAGCTTCGGCAGCTTGCGCACGGCCACCACGCTTGGTCTTAGGCGCGGGCGGCGGTAGTGGCTCGTCCTGCGGGAGGAAGAAATTCTGACTCACCACCCGGCCCGTTTGCCCAGAGATGCGGAGCTGCGCCACGCGCTGCTCCTGCGCATTCACCAACGTCACAAGCCACTCCGGCTGCGTGCCCCCCACAGCACAACGCATTTCCAGATTGGCATATTCGAAGCCTCGCTTGGCCACCTTGGCGGTCTTGTCCGCTGCGCTGAAGGCACCCGTGGAATCCACCTTCCAGCGCTTCCCATCCACGCCTGCTCCCACGGGAAATCCTGGCACCGAGCGTGCTCCTTGATAACTTTTCCCAGAAATTTTGTGTTCTTTGAAAACCCCCAGCCGATCCCGCGTCACCAGCAACCACTCCTTAGGTTGGTCCTGCCCGTGCGGGCCAAAGACATACACTAGCCGACCCGCTTCCGCCGTCCCTGCCGCCTTGGATAAGGCGCGCACGGCGGTCTTGGCCGTGCTCGGACTAGCGGCGTGGGTGACGCTAGCCAGGAGTAAAAGGGAAAAAAGGAGCAACAGGGCTTTCATGGCGAGGAAGGAGAATGTTTTTAAGTATTGATAATTAGGATCACTTAATTTAAAATTGCCGCAACTGGTAAATGCTGGGAGCCCGTCCGCGATTTTATGGCTACCACACGAAGTTTACGGTTTGCAGATTTCTGCCTTGTGCTTGGAGGACTGAGCCCTGAAATCTCTCCTCTCCATGACCAATCTCCATCCCGAACCCACCCGCTTCCTGGGCCGCTCCGCGCGGGAAGCCTTATTACAGCAACGCGCCAAAGTCGTCTGGCTCTACGGCCTCAGTGGCTCGGGCAAGAGCACGCTGGCCAGCGCATTGGAAAAACTGCTGCACGCTGAAGGCCGCCTGACCACCTCACTGGATGGTGATATGCTGCGCACCGGGCTGAATCGCGGGCTGGGGTTTAGCGATGATGACCGCCGGGAAAACATCCGACGCGCAGCTGAGGTGGCCCGCATCCTAACGCACAATGGAGTGATCACGATTGCGAGTTTCATCACCCCCAATCGCGCCCTGCGGAACTTGGCGCGGCAGATTGTGGGCGAGGATGATTTCTTGGAAATCTACGTCCACGCCAGCTTCGAGGCCTGTGCCCTGCGTGATCCCAAAGGCCTCTACAACAAGGCGGGCACGGGCGAAATCAAGCATTTCACGGGCCGGGATAGCTCGTTCGAGCCACCGGACCACGCGGACCTCATCATTGATACGGAGAACGAAACGCCGGAGCAATCGCTCGCCAAACTAGCCGCCTTCGTCCATGCCCGCATCAAGCCCGGGTGTGATGACTAGCTCACGCGTCCTTGCGTGGCCCGCGCTCGCGCTCGGTTAACGGCTGCTCCCGCCGATGTTGGTCATACGCGGCAATGATGCGCATCACGACCGGATGCCGCACCACGTCCGCGCCTTCAAACTGCACAAAGCCGATGCCCTCCACGCCTTGTAGAGCAGCGGCGGCCTCTCGCAAGCCGGAGGTGCGACGATCCTTCAAATCGATCTGCGTAGGATCGCCTGTGATGACATAGCGCGAGCCCTCGCCTAACCGCGTGAGAAACATAAACATCTGCGCCTGCGTGGTGTTCTGCGCCTCGTCCAGGATGATGAAAGCCTTGCTCAGCGTGCGTCCGCGCATGAACGCCAACGGGGCAATCTCAATGATGTTTTTCTCGATCATCTTTTCCACCTCATCTGGCTCTAGCATGTCGTAGAGCGCATCATAAAGCGGGCGGAGGTAGGGGAAAATTTTCTCATTCAGATCCCCTGGGAGGAAGCCGAGCGCCTCGCCAGCCTCTACCGCCGGTCTGGTTAGGATGATGCGTTTGACATGTCCGGCCTTGAGTTCGGAGAGCGCTTTGGCCATGGCTAAATAGGTTTTCCCCGTGCCCGCCGCCCCGAGGCCGAAGACGACCTCGTGCTGGTCCATGGCTTGCAGATAACGGAGCTGCGTGCGGGTCTTGGGGATGACGGGCGGCTTCCGCGCACTGCCCAGCAACTTCACGCTGGTCAGTTCTGGCAGGCCCGCAGTCTCAGGAGTTTGAGCACTGGCTAACGCGAAGTTAAAGAAGTGCGCATTGATGTCCGCGCCCTCCCGCCGGGCGGCCTCCAGTTGGGAAAAGACGCGTTTCCCAGCTTCCACAGCGGTGGGTTCTCCGGTGAGCTTCACCCAGCCATCCCGGCTGGTGACCACGAGGTTCAGCGTGGTGCCCAGGGTCTTGAGCAGGCTGAGATCATTAGCGATCAGGCTTTGCAGGAAATGCGGCGTTTCGTATTCGAGGGTGTCAGTAACAGTAGGCATGGGAGGGGAGTTAGGGCCTTAGTTCTGGCACAGGTCCGCAAGGATGGGAATGGATTTCTTGCGCAGCGGCGGAGAAATTATACCGGAGAACTTGGCGCATCCCTAACACGCCGAGCAACGTGAGCAGCGCGCCTGAGCCCAGCATGACCACGGGGTCTTCCCAGACGTAGCTGAAAGAATGGATAAGGACATGCGGGGCCTGGGTGGAGTTGTAGAGCAGGGGCACATGTTGGCCGAGTTGCAGGGGCTCTAACACGGCCTCTTGGCTGGTGAAAAAGCGCTTTTCCCCCAGGGCATCCTGGAAGCAGAAGGTGGGCAGGAAAGGGCGCGGGCCTTTGCCAGAGATCTTCCCGTAGTCCGCCCTGCTGACCACCGCCTCCACGGTTAGGGCGGAGCTTACGAAGGCTTGGCGCTGCTGCCAGAGGATTCCTCCGTTCCAGAGGAGGCGGCCTCCCGCTGCGAAAAGCAGTAGGCAAAGGAAGCCACAGACGAGACGTTGGATGGGTGGAAATACAGACATGGGTGAGGATGGCGTTATGGCGGAACGGGCGGAGTCGGCAAGATTTTTTTACGGCGGATGCTGCTGGCGCGACAGGGTGGCCGCCCTCCCGCTAGAGTCCGCGCGTGCTGGTGATGAACGCGGCGGCGGCCTTGCGGATCTCACCTGCCACGTCGGCCTGGGCTTGGGCAAAGGGCGGGCGGAACCACGGGAATGCGCCTGTGAGGTCATGGGTCACCAGCACTTGGCCATCGCAGTCTGGCCCGGCTCCGATGCCGATGGTGGGGCACGCCACGTTCCGCGTGATCTCTGCGGCCACGGCGGGCACCATGCCCTCGAGCACGATGCTAAAGACGCCAGCCTCTGCCAGCGTCTGAGCGTCTGCCAGGAGGCGGGAGGCTTCCTGGGGCGTTTTCCCTTTCTTTTTATAGCCGCCTTCTTCACGCACCGATTGAGGTAACATGCCGATGTGGCCCATGACGGGGATGCCCAAATCCAAGATGGCTTTCACTTGGGCGATCATGGAAATGCCGCCCTCTAGCTTGACGGCATCCGCACCGGCGGCCATGAGTTTGGCAGCAGAGTGGGTGGCCTTGGCGGGGGTCTGGTAAGTGTGATAGGGCAAATCTGCCACGATCAACGCCCGCTGC
Source organism: Verrucomicrobiales bacterium (assembly GCA_043757865.1). Lineage (GTDB taxonomy): Bacteria > Verrucomicrobiota > Verrucomicrobiia > Verrucomicrobiales > V1-33 > JAGNEJ01. Next base: position 13,500 of record JAYVOP010000370.1, read on the forward strand.
ACTCCCCGCGCGACGGCTCGGGTGTGATGTTCCATTTCTGTTAAAGTGACTTCCACGGTATCAGGATAGCCGAGCACGACCATGCCCAACGAGTCGCCAACGAGCACGATGTCCACGCCCGCTTCATCCAGCAGGCGGGCGGTGGGATAGTCTGCGGCGGTGAGGACGCAGAGCCGCTGGCCAGCGGGTTTGAGAGCGGCTAGGGGGGCGAGTTTGGGTGAGGGCGGAAGTTTTACAGGCATGAGGGAGGGAGGGCGGCCAGGAGTTGGGCAATGGTCTGGGTGTGGCCAGGGAGTAGGAGCGTGGGGGCTAGTTCCGCTAAGGGTTGGAGCACGAAACGCCGCAGATGGAGGCGAGGGTGGGGGATGCGCAAGTGGTCCGTGGCGATGATTTCCTGACCGAAGGTGAGGAGGTCTAGATCAATGACGCGCGGGGCATGGTGGTCCCGCTCGTCCGGGCGACCGAGCTGGGATTCGATGCGCTGGGTGAGCGCGTGCAGGTCCGCAGCGGAGTGCGGCCACTCCAGTTCTACGACGGCATTTAAAAAGGGCTGGGATCCCGGCGGGCAGTCCACCGGTGCGGTGTCATAAATGGCACTGAGCTGATGCGCGGGCAGCAGCGCGCAGGCGGCCTGCAAGTGGGCAGCCCGGTCTCCGAGGTTTGATCCTAACGCGATGTGGCAGAGCGGCATCGTGGGCTAGGCCTGGGCTCCGTAAACTTTCTCCGCATCATACGCCTTCTCCGTGATAGCCGCACCTAACGTGACGGGATCACTGACGGGAAACTCCACGCAGCGGTAGAAGCAACTGCGGTAACCGGTGTGGCACGCGCCTTCGCCTAGCTGTTTCACTTTGAGCACCAGGGCGTCTTGATCACAGTCTGTGAGGATGGCCTGGACCTGCTGCACATGGCCACTGGTCTTCCCCTTATGCCAGATCTCTTGGCGGCTGCGGCTATAATAGACGGCCTCTCCGCAACGCAGCGTCTGGGCGAGGGAGGCAGCATTCATGTAGGCCACCATCAGCACCTCGCCACTCGCGGCGTCTTGGGCGATGGCGACGATGAGACCATCGGCGTCGAACTTGGGGGCGAAACCGGGGCCAGTTTCGATGCTGAGCTTATCAGTGCGGGGAGTAAACATAGGCCGGAGTTTGGCGGGTAAATGGACGCGGTCAAGACCTAGGCGGGTGGTTGTCGCCAAAGTTTCCCCGCCCCTGCGCGGTAGTGCGGCAGCAGGCTGACATAAGACTCGGCCCAGCCCTTCAGCGCGCTCTGTTCTTCCTCTGTTAAGGCGCGGATGACTTTCGCTGGTGAGCCCATGACCAATGAGCCTGGAGGGATTTTTTTATGACTTGTAACCAAGGCCCCCGCGCCAATGATGCTGCGAGCCCCGATCACTGCGCCATCCAGAATGATGGCTCCCATGCCGATGAGACATTCATCTTCGATCGTGCAGGCATGCAGCACGGCGTTATGTCCCACCGTCACATAACGCCCTACGGAGCAGCCTTGGGCGCGGGATAGATGCACCACGCAACCGTCTTGCACATTAGATCCAACGCCGATGTGGATGGCATTGATGTCTCCACGCAACACTGCGGAATAGAAGATACTAACATCCTCCTCAAGGGTTACATCTCCCAGCACGGCGGCGGTGGGAGCGACCCAGGCGGTGGGATGCACGTTAGGAGATTGGAACAAATGGATGGGGGCAGGGGACATAAATGTTTTTAGAAATGAGTGCGAGCGAGAGGGTATTTTTTGAAGAATATTATTCGTCCAAAATATTGACAGGAACGGCTTCGTTCCTTATTTTAAGCGGGTTGCCGAGTCTTGGCAACTAAACTAACTACCAGATAACATTACCAACATTACACATGAACAAAGCTCAACTAATCGAATCAATCCAGAAATCTCTGGGCGGTGAAACCTCCAAGAAGCAAGCCGCCGCTGCCCTGGAAGCCGTGCTCGAAAGCATCACCAAAGGTGTGAAGAAAGACAAGAGTGTGCAGCTCATCGGCTTCGGCACATTCAAGGTCTCCTCCCGTGCCGCTCGTAAGGGCCGCAATCCTAAGACTGGCGAAGCCATGAAAATCAAGGCGTCCAAGAGCGTCCGCTTCGTGGCCTCCAGCGCCATCAAGAAAGGCCTCTAAGCCTAACTTGATCACCGCTACAGCGGTGATCTACTGCACGCCCGACTTTCGGTCACGAGAGTCGGGCGTGTTGCGTGTTAGGATCATGGAGTGGCCATCGTTTCACAATCCTCCGCGCTCCCGCTGGAGTCCGGCTGGCGAGTTGAAGAGATGGCGGTTGGAGGCCCGCCACTTCCAGTGGCTTTTCAGGGGGAGGCTTTCAGATTCCATCCCCCCTTGCGCATCGCTAGCGCCTGCGGTCAATGAACGCGATGACTGCCAACGCCCTACTCCGACGCCTCCCTGCCACGCCCGATGCGAGTCCGAGTGATCTGTTAGATCGCTTCCTGGACTATGTGCTAGAGCGTGGACTGGAACTGTATCCAGCGCAGGAGGAGGCGATTCTGGAACTCTTCGAGGGGAACCATGTGATCCTCAATACGCCCACGGGATCGGGGAAATCTTTGGTGGCTACCGCACTGCATTTCCAGAGCCTAGCCATGGGCCGCCGCAGTGTTTATACCTGTCCCATCAAGGCGTTAGTAAATGAGAAATTCCTGGCACTGTGTCGGGACTTTGGGCCGGAGAATGTGGGTCTAGCCACGGGGGATGCCACAGTGAATCGGGATGCGCCGATCCTGTGTTGCACGGCGGAAATTTTAGCGAATCAGGCGTTAGCCCAAGGCGCGGAGGCGACGTTTCGAGATGTCGTCATGGATGAGTTTCACTACTACTCGGACCTGGATCGTGGCGTGGCTTGGCAGGTGCCGTTGCTGACGATGAGCAAGGCGCGCTTTCTGCTGATGTCCGCTACGCTGGGCTCCACCGCGTTCTTTGAAGGCGCGCTGACGAAGCTGACGGGTGCGCCCACGCGGGTGATTTCCTCCGTGCAGCGGCCCGTGCCGTTGGAGTTTCGGTATGTGAATGATACCTCGTTGGAAACGGTGGTGCTAGAATTAGTGGAGGCGCGCCAAGCTCCCGTTTACATCGTGCATTTCACGCAGAATGATGCTGCGCAGACGACGCAAGATTTACTCAGTGCGAACTATTGCACGGCGGCAGAGAAGGCCGCCATCGCAGAGGCGCTGGAGGGCGTGAAGTTCACCAGCCCTTATGGAAAGGAGATGAAACGTTATCTGCGGCACGGCATCGGGCTGCATCACGCGGGGCTGCTGCCGAAATACCGCGTGCTGGTGGAGGGCTTGGCGCAGCGGGGGTTACTGAAAATTATCTGCGGAACGGACACGTTAGGGGTTGGGGTCAATGTGCCCATCCGCACGGTGCTGTTGACGAAGCTGTCGAAGTTCGGTGGGCAGAAGACGGCTATTTTAAGTGCCCGGGATTTCCATCAAATCACCGGACGCGCGGGGCGGAAGGGGTTCGATAATATTGGCTATGTGGTGGGGCTAGCACCGGAGCATGTGATTGAAAATGCCAAGCTGGAAGCCAAGGCCGCCGGGGACCCTAAGAAGCTGAAGAAAATCGTGAAACGGAAACCGCCAGACAAGTTTGTGGGCTGGTCTGAGGAGACATTTATGAAACTCCAAGCCGCCCCGCCAGAGCCGCTGGTAAGCCGATTCCAGGTCACGCACGCCATGCTGCTGCACGTGCTGAGTCGGCCAGAGGACGGGCGTCGGGCCATGCAACGGCTGATCCGGGACAGCCATGAAACGCAGGCGCAGAAGCGGGTGCATCGGAAGCGCGCTTGGCAGCTTTTCCGGTCGTTAGTGGAGCGGCAGATCATTGTGATTCATCCCAGGAGCAGTGGCGGCCCGCCCCTGTTGCCAGGAGAATCATTGAGCGGGGAGGGACGGGGTGGGCCGCTCACACTCCTTGGTTTGAACGTCAATCTCCAGGATGATTTCTCGCTGAATCATGCGCTGTCGCTTTACCTGCTCGACACGTTGGCGCTGCTGGATGTCACGCTGCCATCGTACCCGTTGGACGTGCTGACGTTGATCGAATCCATTTTAGAAAACCCGGAGGTGATTCTGCGCAAACAATTGGATGCGCTGAAGACGGAGAAGATGGCGGAGCTAAAAAATCAAGGCATGGAGTATGAGGATCGCATCGCTGAGCTAGAGGCTATGGAGTATCCGAAGCCGCAGCGGGACTTCATTTACAATACGTTCAATGCCTTTGCCGCCGCGCATCCCTGGGTGGGGCCAGAGAACATCCGGCCCAAGAGCATCGTGCGGGAGATGGTGGAGGACTATCTGGATTTCGCGGGCTACATTCATCGCTACAAGTTAGAGCGCAGTGAAGGGGTGCTGCTGCGGCACCTTTCCAGCGTGGCCAAAGTGCTGAGCCAGACGGTGCCACTAACGGCTAAGACGCCGGATCTGGAGGAGATCGAATCCTGGCTCACTGGCCTGATGCGTGGAACGGATAGCAGCCTCCTGGATGAATGGGAAAAGTTGCGGGATCCGAACTACGTGCCCAACGAGCGCACGCCGCAGACGCTGGGGCCAGAGGTGGTGGACATCACGCGGAATGCGCGGGAGTTTACGGCGTTAGTGCGCACGGAAATTTTTGCCTTCCTGCGGGCCGTGGCACTGCACGACTATGCGTTAGCGGCTACCTTGATCGGACCGTGGTCAGCGGGGGAAATCCAGGAGCATTGCGCCCCCTACTTTGCCGAGCACGAGCGCCTGATCCTTGATCCAGAGGCGCGGAATCGTCGCCACACCTACATTTCCCCAGACGCATCCGGGCAAACCTGGCTGGTGCAACAAACGCTGGTAGATGCCGATGGCGCGCACGATTGGCAGGTAGAGTTCAACGTCAGCCTAGCCGAATCGCGAGAGGGAAATCGAGCCGTGCTGCACGGCCTGCGCGTGGCGCAGGTAGGGCATTAGCAAGTGCCGCGCGGAGTGGCCCTCCGCCGTATTCCGCACCGGGCGGCGTGCCACCCGGTGCCACAGATAGGCTCACTGACCGCAGGTTAGACCTTCCACTCCCCACGGTAGGCGCGGGTGAGCTGTGCGGGATCAATGCCGCCGCCTGCGAGTTGGTTTTTCACCGGATCCCACTGGAAGGCGGTCCCGGTGCGGTAGGCGATGTTCATTAAATGGCACGCAATGGCACTGCCGCCGCCCACGATCTCATTCGTGTTCGGCTTCTTGCGCTCGCGCACACACTCCAGGAAATCTCCCAGGTGGTTGGAGCTTTTATAGAGCTTGATCTTGGCATCGGCCAGCAGCTCGCGCTCGGCTTTCATGTATTGGCTTTCTACGCTCACCTTGTCGGTGTCGTCGGATTTCTTACAGAAAACTTGGCCCTTCAACACGACTTCAAATTTCCCGCGATTCACTTTTACCAAGCCATCACTACCATAGAAATAGACGCCATAGCCGTCCGGGTCATGGCCATCCGCATGGTTCAGCACCACGCCGTTAGCGTAAGTCATTTCACAATGCCGCAGGCTGAGATTTTTCTTACTGGCAAAGGCTTCCGCCGTGCCCGTAGGAGGCTTGATGGACACCGGGCCACTGCCGTCCATGCCCAGACCCCATTGCGCTATATCAATATGGTGTGCGCCCCAATCCGTCACATAGCCGCCACCGTATTCGCTATATTCCCGCCAGTTAGGGAAATGGTCATGAATGCCACGCGGGGAGAGCACGGAACTGTATTTCGCCTCAGGCGCAGGCCCCAGCCAGCGATTCCAATCCAGGCCGGGCTCCATCGCTTCTTCGGCTAGGTCATTCGGACGCGGCGGGCCATTGAACTGCACGGACACTTTAGAAATTTTGCCGATGACGCCGTTCTGCACTAACTCTGCGGCCACGCGGAACTCTTGCATGGACCGCTGCATGGAGCCCGTTTGCAGCACGCGATTCGTCGTCTTCACGGTCTCGATCACGGTCAGTGCTTCATGGATGTTATGGGTGAGCGGCTTCTCGCAGTAAACGTCCTTCCCAGCCTTCAAGGCGGCCACGGTAATGATGGCGTGCCAATGATCTGGTGTGGCAATGCACACGGCATCAATGTCTTTGCGCGCCAGCAATTCTTCAAAGTGATTGTAAGCCTCCACGCCATTCCAACCATCCGGTTTATCCTTCGCATATCTATCTACGATCTTCTTCTTAGCCGCCTCCCGCCGCGTGGTATCCACATCACACACGGCCACGGCCTGCACGCCCTTTTGGCCTAGGAAGCCGCCGAGGAGACCACCCATTTGCTTCCCACAGCCGATGAAGCCCATGGTAATCTTACTGCTAGGCGCAGTGTCCGCCGCCCAGATGTGGGAGGGCAGGATGAGTGGTGCGGCTCCGAGGGCAGCGCCTTTGAGGAAATGACGACGAGAGGAAATGTGGTGCATAGGTGGAGGTGTTAAATGGTAGAAGAAACAGGGCCGCATCCATAACGGGTGGAGGATGGGGGGAAAGGAGAATTCCCCCGCTTTCGTGGAACGTCACGATGCCGGGCGCACCCACGTTTACCCTGACTTGCCAAACGCTAAATGGCCCTCACCGTAGCGCCATGTTTCTCCGCTCCCATTTCCTCCTGCTGCTAGGCGCGCTTGTGCTCTCGGCATGTCATCGCCAGCCGGCTACTCCGGCGGCGGCCTCAGCGCCTAGCGGAGATATCCTCGTGGACCTAGAGCCCGTGGCCCAGGGGCGGCGGATGAAGGTGGCCTGGGTGCAAAGCGCCCGCGCGGAGACGGCGGATGTGATGGCCTCTGGTCACGATCTGCGGCTCATGGGACTGGATTCTGCTAACAGTCAGGGCGTGCATCCGCTGCGGGCTGAGATCGGCAGTTATTTCCGCCCGTTGATTTCAGGAAATGGAGCCCACGTCATCTATACCGACCGCAGTGCCACGCCCACCATTGCCATGTTAGACTGGGACACGGGGCACCCCCAGATGCTAGGCGCTGGCGTGGCGGTGGCGCTCTGGACAGAGCCTGGGAGCAGGAAAGAATGGATCTATGGCCTGGAGGAAATAGACCAAGGCGCACGGGAAGGACTCATCGGCAAACGCCTCGTGCGCTTCCTTCCTAACACGCCCACCGATCGTGAAATTATCTGGACCCAGACCCCTGTGGATGCGGATGGCTTCCAACTCTCACGGGATGGCCTGCGCGCCTCCGGCCTACTGCCAGCGCCCGAGGCTTCACGGCTAAATTTAGCGGAGCACACCAGCCAGCAACTCACCGCCGGAGCTTGGCCCGGCCTCGCGCCAGATAACAGCTATCTCGCCTGGACCCTAGCCGCAGACGATGCCACCCTCCAGTTCTACACGCCGAACCACTCGGACCCCTGGCTGCTGCCGCTGAACACGCTGCCAGAGATCGGCCAAGCCCACGCCATCTGGCATCCGCGCTGGGGAAATGATGTCAGCCTCATCACCTTTTCGGGCCCGTATGCCCAAGCGCCTAACCAGCCCAGCTTTCAAAATGCCCAAGGCGTGGATGCGGAAATCTTTATCGCGCGCCTAGCGGATAACGTGGCGCAACTCTGGAACGTCGTCCAGATCACCCACAACGACCGGGGCGATGCCTACCCAGACGTGTGGCTCGAAAATGCTGCGGAACAGACCTTGGTAAATTTCCCCCAATCCCCGCCCGAGGCTGCTCCCACGCCGCGTCTGCCCTGGCCCACGCATCCTGAGGCGCTGCAATTTTGCTTTACCGATGCTGCCACCGAGACCCCTCTTCCCCTATCCGATGGCAGCACCCGCCGCTCCCGCTTGCAGAGCCAACAGTCCGCCCGGCTCGGCCCGCATTGGGAAATGGACGTGTCCCGGGGCTACGCCACGGCGGATGAAACGTCGAACACTAGCATGGCAAAATCATGTCAGGCGAGCGGAGCCTTTACCCTCGAAGCCATCTTCTCTGAGCAACGCTCCGTCCCGTATGACCAGCCGCTCAGCGTCCGCCTTGCAGGCTGCACCCGCGCAGACGGCAGCGAGGCGCTGGGCCTCTACCGCGTGGAAAATTCGCTGGTCCTGCGCCTGCGGTTAGGTCCGCAGGAGGGCCGCGTTTACCCTGTTAGGCTGGCCACCTTTCGCATTGCTGGAGAGCGGCCCTATCATTGCGCGGTCAGCTTCGATGGCACGAACGTGCGTGCTTACTTGGACGGGAATCCCGTCTCAGACACCACGATGGAAGCCTCTGGACTAACCAGTTGGACGCCCGGCCAATGGACTTGGGGAGACCCCGCGCCCCTCACGGATGGCCTCTGGTCCGGCAGCGTGGATCACACCGCGCTCTATTCCCGCGCGCTCAGCGGAGAGGAAATAGCCGATCATTTCCAAGCCGTGCAACCCATCCTGGCGAACCGGAAACCACCGGACCGTTTGAAACTTCAGGCCGTGTTAGAGTCCGTCACGCCGCTGCCCACCGATCCCGCCCAGAGTCCGTATCCCCGCATCCTCACTAGCCGCACCTATCGCGTGCAGAGTGTGGACGCGGGCGTGTATGCCGCCCAGTATATCGTCGTCCTGCATGATGCCGCGCTGAACCGCCACGCCGTCCCGGGCTTGCCAGAGCAGCTCGGCAACCCCATCACCCTCTTCGTCGAACCCGCCAGCCAACATCCGGAACTCCGGGCCGCCCAGATCGTCAACGAAACCACCCTCACCACCCTGCCACTCTACCTCGAAGTCAGCCCTCTCACCACCCGATGAAATTCCTCCTCCTCCTCTGCGCCCTCGCCCTCACCCCTTGCCTAGCCCAAGAAAACTTGGAAGCGGACTTCCTCCGCCTCCTCCAGCCAGACGTTCCGAACGCCCCTCCGCCCACGCTCAGTGAATCCACCGCTGTGTTAGAGAAATGGAAACTCCACGAGTCCCAGCAACAGGCAAAGTTAAGTAACAACATTTCCGAGGCTAGGAAACTGGTGGTGGAACTGCTGGTAAAGAAAGCGCTGAACGCTCCCCCAGCTCAGCGCAGCCAAATCACCGCCGAGGCCGAGCGCATTCGCAGCCTAAAGAGTGAGGTTCCGCTGACCTTCGTGCAGGGCAAGGACCTAGCCCACTACAATGCGCTCATTGGAGCCTGGAAAGATAAGGATAATACTCGCTTTGACCCTGAGTTCCTACCAGACGGGGGCACTAAACATAGCAAAGGGAAAATGGGCACTTGGCGTTGGATCGATGGCGCATCGGGAACTTCAGCTTTTGCTAACGAGATTGCCTGGCAGAATGGCCCAGGTCTTATGCAGGCCATGAGTACCACTTGGCGACGCTACACCTTAGCAAAAGTCGGGACCGTCAGCGCTCCCAGCATGGACCCACTGATAGTGAATTTAAATGCTGAAGAAGAGACTCAGCGTCTGGCGATGCAAGATGCGCTGGGAAAACTTCGAGGCAAAGTCATTGCTTGGTTGCTGGATCGGGCCAAACGCTTGCCTGCCAATGAGAGTATCGATTTTCTCCAAGGCATCCGGGCGTTAGAAATAGCCGCCGATGAAGCGGGCGGATCCGCCTCCAAGCTCGCTGGCACTTGGCGCTGGGATCGCCCGGAGATCGTCTTCCAACCCTACGGTATCGTCACCTCCAAGAGCGGACAACGGCTAGGCCGTTGGAACTGGATTCACGAGAAAATGGACTTCATTGGCGTGGTCCTCAACGGCGGCAAGACCACCTCGGATGTCTTTATGGCCGTGGCACCGACCACTCCGACACAAACCACCATCGAAGTCCACCGCCTCAGTTCCGGCCACTTCGATGCCACCCGCACACTACCCTAAAGTGGTCCAACCTCTCACCACCACTTGGCTTGGCCGCATGGCTTACGCAAAGGCCCTAACGCTACAGGAAACGACCGTCCGCTCACGCCTCACGGATGCCATCCAGGATCAGATTTTCCTGCTTGAGCACGATCCCGTTTACACCATTGGCCGAACGCGGGATACCTCTAGCCTGCGTGATCCTAACGCCCTGCCACATCCCGTTATAGAAATAGGACGCGGCGGCCAAGCCACCTACCATGGCCCCGGCCAGCTCATCGGCTATCCCATCATTGATTTGAAAAACTATGTCATGGACCTCCACCGCTACCTGCGCGCGCTGGAGGAATCCATCCTCACTTACGCCCACAGCCTAGCCATCCCCGCCATCCGCCGGGAAGGGCTCACGGGCGTGTGGGTGGCGGAGCGGAAGCTGGCCAGCATCGGCGTGGGTGTGCGGCATTGGGTGACCATGCATGGCTTTGCGCTCAACGTCTGCGGCCCGCTCACGGGCTACGATGCCATCACCCCATGCGGCATTTCCGGCGTGACCATGACTACGTTAGAACAAGAAGGTGCCACGGGCCTAACTGTCGCCCAAGCTGCCGCAGAATTTCCTCCACATCTCCACTCCGCTCTTTGCAACCTAACTCCCTCATAAAAAATGAAACACCCCGCCGTCGTCAACTACGCCCCCGCCGCTCACTCTGTGGAAATCCGCGAGATTGAGCAACCTAACATCGGCCCGGAGGAGGTGCTGCTGGAGGTGGAAAACGTGGGCGTGTGTGGCAGTGATCTGCACCAGTGGACGGCGGATCATAGTTGGCCAGTGAATTATCCCGTGGTGTTAGGACACGAGTTCGGTGGGCGCATTGCGCAAGTGGGGGCGGCGGTGGAAGGCTGGCGGGAGGGGGATCGCGTCGTTTCCGAGACGGCGGCCATCATCAGCGCGCAGAACCCCATGACCAAGCGCGGGCTCTACAATCTAGACCCCACGCGCAAGGGATTCGGCTATGGCGTCAATGGGGCGATGACCAAATTTGTGAAAGTCCCCGCGCGCATCTTGCATCACGTGCCGGACCATCTGCCCATGGAGCAGGCGTGTCTCACGGAGCCGTGTTGCGTGGCGTATAACGCGGTGGTGCGGAATGCCCGCATCGAGCCCGGAGATCGTGTCGTGGTGTTAGGGCCGGGGACCATTGGCATCCTCTGTGCAGCCATGGCTAAGCTCTGCGGAGCGGAGGTGGCCATCGTGGGGCTAGTGCAAGACGCGCCCCGTTTGGAGATTGCGAAAGCCTACGGGTGCGAGGTCATCATTGGCGATGCCACCGCGTGGGCGCAGCAACGGGATGGGCTAGGGTGTGATGGCGTGATCGATGCGGCGGGGGCCAGCGTCACGTTGCGGATTGCGTTAGAGCTAGTGCGTCCTGCGGGGTGGATCAGCAAGGTGGGGTGGGGGAAGGAGCCGCTCGGGTTCAACCTCGATCCGCTGGTGCAAAAGAATGTGACCTTGCAGGGGAGCTTCAGCCATCACTGGACGATCTGGGAACGCGTCATTGCCTTATTGAGCAATGGCCAATTCAATGTGCAGCGGATCATCGGCGGCGTGTGGCCGATCACGGAATGGGAGACGGCATTTAAAAAAATGCACCGTGGAGAAGTGGTCAAGAGCGTGCTGCGGCCCGTGTAAGGCTAAAATGGAGCGCGGATTTGCCATCCGCTGCGATGTGCTTGGCGGTAAGTTCATGGCGTGTGCCTGCTCGGCCATTGGGGGCGGATTGTAAAATCCGCGCTCCAGCTAGTGCAGAGGCCATTTTTTAGACATCTCCTAGCGGGCCGCCGTTTCCATGGGGCCATCAGTCACGGTCATGAAGCCCATGAACATCTCATCCCAGCTCTGGAGGCCCCAGGTCACGGTCTGGTTAGGGTCAGGATTATTCGGATTCAGTTTGGAGTTATCATGCCCGCCAGTGCAAAGCATCCAGGTGCCTGCGGGCACGTGCTTGGGCTCGGCCAGGCGATAGCTCGTCTGCCAATTAAAATCATACTGCGGCACGCTCAGCAGCGTCTCCCGATGCCCATCGGCATAGAGCAGTTGAAATTTAAACCACGATCCCCGCAGGTGCATGTGTGGGGCCAGATCATAGAGCACGGTGTCCTTCTTGAAGCAGTAATGGCAGAACAAATTCGTGTCCTGCACGCCGGGCGGAATCTCAAAATCACGGGTCTGCGCGGCCCGCACTTCGAGTTGGCGTGCAGGCTTTTCCTTAGCTAGGTAGAGCCCCATTTCACTCAGATCCGTCTGCGCCTCACCATTGGTGGTGTAGTGCATTTCAAAGTTAAACTTCGCCCCCTTGGGCACGAACAAGCCCGTGCCAGCGGGCACCTCGCTGGGGGTGAGGCCGGGCACCCAACTGGTGAAAAGATAGGCCTCCTGGGGCACGTTAGGATACCCCGCCGGATACTTCACTCGCACGATGACGTGATGCACCACTTTGGGGTTCTCTGCGCGGCATACCGCCGCACGCAGCCAAGCATCCTCGGGCATCACGAACTCGCTATCCAAGTAACGATACTTCAGCGTGCCAGTGGCGGGGATGTCCTGACGTTTCGGCAGCGGGACCACGAAGTCTGGCGTGCCTAACGCCCAGGTGGGAGCTGCGGGGACGGCTACCGCCAAAGGATCTGCGCCTTCATCTAACGGACAATTTTGCCCGATCCAGTCCAGCAGTAGATGGGTTTCCTGAGGCGTTAGGGTGCGGTGGTTGGCAAATTTCCCATACTTGGCATCGGCGTGCCAGGGCGGCATCCGACGATCTACGAGCACCTCTTCCATCATGGCTGCGGACTTATGCACCTGCGCATAACTGGTCATGGCAAACGGCCCGATCTGGCCCAGACTATGGCAGCCCACGCAATGTTTCTGGAGCAGCGGGGCAATCTCTTGCACATACGAAATGGGAGCTGTGGCCGGAGGCGTGATCCAGGTGATGCGGCAGCCATGCGCGGGCGTCTGCCGGGTGGGGACGGGCGTGCCCTGGAGAAAGGCCGTGACCGCATCCCGCAGATAATTGGCGGTGGGCGCGGGCTTCTGTGCGCCTTCCGTGAGTTGATCGTCCACTGCACCACGGTAGATGATTTTTAAATTTTGTGGATCCAGCGCGATCACTTCACACGTGCGCGTGACCTTGAAATGCCGCGCCACTAACTGACGATCATCCCGCAAGACTGGCAGCGATCCCACGGCGGCTTTCAGCGCCTCTAGCCGGATGCTGTCCGCATCTCCCAGTGCTTCAGATGCTGCTAGGCCCGGCTTCCGCGCGCGGGCGAGGCCCTCCACCACGGCATCGCTAGGATCATCCTGGGTGCAGGAGTTCACGAGCCAAAATTCCACGCCCTGCGGTTTACCTTCCTTGGCTAGCTCTTTGATGCGCGGCAGCAGTTGGCGGGCGATGGGGCACGTGAAGCTGGTGAAAAAGAGCACCACGCAGCGGGCGGGGCTGCGGCGGAGTTCGTAATGTTTCCCCCGGTAGTCTAGCAAACTAAAATTGATCGCGTCCTCCGGCAGCGCACTCACTGGGGGCGTGCCAGCGAGGCTGGATGCAGTGGCCCAGCTCAGGCCGAGCAAGGCAATGATGATGCGGAGTGAAACCATGGGAGTGATGAGGAAACGTGACATGAGCGAGTGCAAACCCAAGAAACATCTCCGCCAAGTATCAACCGCAGAGTTGCGTGAGTGCTGGCAGTGCGCTACGGGCGCGGCATGGAACTCAAGCACGGACTACATCTCGCCTATTGCACTAACATCCACCGGGGGGAAACCTGGGCGGAGACGTTAGCGGCACTGGAGCAGCATACCCTGGAAGTAAAGCAACGCGTGGCTCCCACACAGCCCTATGCCATCGGCCTGCGGCTAGGCGCGGAGGCGGTGCGCGCGCTCCAGGATGCGCAGACGAGATGGCATTTCCAGCGGTGGCTGGAGCGGCATGGCTGCTATGTGTTCACGATCAATGGCTTTCCTTATGGGCAATTTCACGGCACGCGGGTGAAGGAGCAGGTGTATCGACCAGAGTGGCACCGGGTGGAGCGGCTGGATTATACGAAAGCGTTATTTGAGGTGCTCAGTGAGCTGCTGCCTGCGGGCGTGGCAGGCAGTGTGAGCACGCTGCCAGGCGCGTTCAAGGCGTTCGCAATCACGCCGGATGAGCATCAGCGGATGCTGGCGCAGTTTCGTGAATGCGCGGGCTTTGTGGCGCGGCTAGCGGATAGGCGCGGGCAAGATTTACATCTGGGCGTGGAGCCGGAGCCGCTGTGCTATTTAGAAACGAGCACGGAGACGATCGACTTTCTAGCCGAAGTAGGCCGGGGTGAAGACGTGCGACGGTGCCTGGGCGTGAACTATGACACGTGCCATTTGGCCATCGAATATGAGGAACCTGCCATTGCCTGGGCGAACTTCCGCGCGGCGGGCGTGCGTATTTCTAAGCTGCACCTTAGCTCGGCCTTGAAGCTCACGCCTAGCGATGAAGCGCTGCGGGAGCTGCGAGCGTTCCAAGAGGACACGTATTTACATCAGACCATCGTGCGGGATGAGGAGGGGCGGTTGACACGCTATGAGGATCTGCCGCTGGCCCTGGCGGCCACGGCGGCTAATCCGCGGCTGTTAGGAGAAGAGTGGCGAGTGCATTTCCATGTGCCGCTGCATGCCCTGCCGGAAATGATCTTTGGCGACACCCGGGATCACCTCTGCGGCGTGTTAGATGCACTGGCCGCAGAGCCTGCGGCGTGTGCACATTTAGAAATGGAGACCTACACCTGGGGCGTGTTGCCGGCGGATCTGCGGACGGCCAATGTGGCGGACCAACTGGAAAAGGAATACGTTTGGTGCTTGCAGGAATTGCATAAGCGGGGCTTGACTTAGCGCCTCGGCCACCACCGCTGCTGCTCACTGCTTATGTCCGCCACCTTGCTCATGCTCGCTGTTATCGATGAAACTTTCAAAGTTTCAGATGAGGGTCCGTATGTTTTCATGGGCTTGACCCTCGCCATCTTCGCAGGCGTGGGACTGATGCGGTGGCGGCATGAACACCGCCGGAAACTGAGCATCAAACGGGAGCAATGGAACACCATGAGCCGGGCGGAACAACGGCGGGCGCGGAAAGAAGATCCGCGCTCAGAGCCTCGTTAGGATCATGCCGCCCGTGCTGGATCTTATTACTGCCGCCCTGGTCCGCCGAGCATCCTTGCAGGCTGATCCGCGCACGGATGCCTACCGCATCATGGATGGCCGGGGAGATGGGCTGGAGGGCATTTTTATCGACTCCCTAGCTGGCCATTGGCTGGTGCAAACGAAGGGTGTGCCGTTCCCCCAGGCGCTGCTGCGCACGGCTGAATGCTACGGCTGGAAATCCCTCTGGTGGAAACCGCTAGAGCAACACGACAAGGGCAGCCCGCAGTGGCTCGCGGGCCCGGCGGAAGCGGAAATTTCCATCCTGGAAAATGGGCTGCGCTATCAGCTAGATTTCTCCGCTGGTTATAGCCAAGGCATCTTCCTTGATCAGCGGCGGCAGCGCCAACGCATCGCCACCAGCATGAAGCCAGGGCAGCGGCTGCTGAACCTCTTCGCCTACACCTGCGCCTTTAGCGTGGCGGGTGCCGCCGCAGGCGCGCAGACGGAAAGCATTGATCTCTCCCGGCCTTATTTGGACTGGGGGAAGCAAAATTTCATCGCCAACGGGTTCGCTACGGAGGGACATTTCTTTTGTCGCGGAGACTCGTTTGATTGGCTGCGTCGGCTGGCTAACAAGGCGAATCAATATGATTTAGTGGTGTTAGACCCACCCACCTTTTCCCGGAATCAAGCAGGCAAACTCTGGCGCGTGGAGACCGATTACCCTGCGTTAGTGACGGCCGCCCTAGCGGTCACTGCGCCCGGCGGCCAAGTGCTCTGCTGCACGAATCATCACGGCCTGACCACCGCTGCCTTCCAAGCGCTGCTGCGCCACGGAGCCCTGCAAGCCCGCCGCCGCATCGAGTCCCTGGCGCTCGGCGGCCAGCCGGAGGACTTCACCAGCCCCGCCTATCTCAAGGCCGTGTGGCTGCACGTGTGAGGGGCTGGGCTGAACTTATGCCAATTTGCGTTCAAGCATAGACGCGGCTGGTAAGGTGGAGCCTCGCCTCACGCACTTCCTGATTTGCGCTAGCGATCTGACATCAGCGCAAAATCACTGGCATCTGCGGGATTCGTGTTTCAAGGGTAGGCCCGCATGAAATTTCCCCCGCCTCCTCCTGACACTGCCGACTGGCCCACGCCGTGGGTGCAGTTGAAATATTTCACTTATCAACCTGCCGTTTATCCCCGCTTTATCGCCCATGTCTCTAAGCATGTGCGGCGGGGGGATCTGGTCACGGTCTATGATAAAGAGGGGCAGCGCTTTGGGGCGGGGTTCTGGAATCCGGGGGCGCGGGTGCCGCTGCGGATGATGTCCCATCGCACGGATGGCTTTGTGGAGGAGGACTTCCCTGCCGTCCTAACGAGAGCCGTGGAATTACGGCGGCAGATGCTGAAGCTGGATGAGACGACGGATGCTTACCGTGTGATCCACTCAGATGGAGATGGGCTCAGCGGCCTCATCGTAGATAAATATGCGGATGTGCTGCGCGTGGAAACCCACAGCTACGGGGTCTGGAGCCGCCTGCAAGACTGGTTGCCCGTGCTGCATGAAGCCTGCGGCACGCAGCGGCATCTCATCAGCGTGGATCGGGAAATCGCGGAGATCGAGGCCATCCCGCAACGTGCGATGGATAATCCTAGTAACATCCGCACCGCGAAGATTCGCGAACATGGCGTGCGCTATTTGGTCAATTTTGCCGAAGGCCATAAGACGGGATTCTTCTGCGATCAGCGCGAGAATCGTCGGAAACTAGCCAACTTTACGGCTGGTAAGCGTGTGCTGGATCTGTGCTGTTACACGGGCGGCTTTTCCCTAGCTGCTAAGGTGCTGGGCGGAGCGGAGGACGTGACGGGCGTGGACTTGGATGAAAAAGCCATCGAGCAAGCGAAGCTCAATGCGAATCTCAACATGACGCGCATCAACTGGGTGCATACCGATGCCTTCCAATACGCCCGGCAAATGCAGGGCCAAGGCCGGCAGTGGGATGTCGTGATCCTGGACCCACCGAAGCTAGTCTTCAGCCGGGATGAGGACGATGGGGGGCTGCGCAAATATGAAGACCTGAATCGGCTGGCGATGACGTTAGTGGCCCCAGGGGGCTTGATCGTGACGTGTTCGTGCTCCGGGCTGGTGAGCGCGGCGGAGTTCGAGACCATCGCCATCCGGGCGGCGCATCGGGAGAAGCGGCGGCTGCAATTTATCGACCGCACCGTGGCTGGGCCGGACCATCCGGTGATGTCTAACTGCCTGGAAAGTAGTTATTTAAAGCTCCTCTGGGCGCGCGTTTTCTAGCCTATGATGGATACTGTGCCTGTGCTCCTCGTTCATCCAGATGCCGCCGTGGGGCGGCTGGTGCGGGAGGCGTTAGAATCCTTCTGCGCCTGCACGGTGGAGGTGACCACGTCCCCGCTGGCGGGCTACGCGCGGGCGCTGCAGCAGGATTACCGGCTCTATTTATTTGCGCTAACGATGGAGCCGCTAGCCGGGCCGCTGCTCTACGAACTCATCAGCACTGCGCATCAACACACGCAGCTAGGCCGCGCCACGCCCGCCATCATCTTCTTTTGCCAGCCCGCAGATCTCCCCCGGCACGAGGCCCTGCTGCGTGATGCCCGCATCAAAGCGCTGCTCATCACGCCGCCGAAGATCAGCCAACTGCTAGAGAAAGTGGCGGGCACCCTGCCCCCGAAGGCCGGACCGTGGATGGGGGCGTGAGGTGGCGGAGCCACTGGTCTGGGCGATGTCAAGGCCCTGGAGACTCGGCACTTGCCCTGGGGGAAACTGGTGCTATGCCCTCCAGCTTGTCCTCACGATCTCTCTTTAACTTACCCCCACCTTTCCCTATCTAAATATGAAATCCCCCCTTCGCATCGCTATCACTGGAGCCGCTGGCCAAATCGGTTATTCCCTCCTGCCTCGCATCGCCTCAGGTGCGGTGTTTGGGCCAGATCAACCGGTGATTTTGCATCTCCTAGAGATTCCCGCCGGGCTCAAGGCGCTGGGTGGGGTGGTCATGGAATTAGATGATTGCGCGTTTCCGCTTTTGCACGGCATCGTGGCTACAGACAGCCTGGAAGAAGGCTTCCGGGGCGTGAACTGGTCCATCCTGGTGGGCAGTGTGCCGCGCAAGGCGGGCATGGAACGGAAAGATCTGCTGGGCATCAATGGGAAAATTTTCACTGGCCAAGGTCAGGCGATCCAAGCTCATGCGGCTAGTGATGTGCGTGTGTTGGTGGTGGGGAATCCTTGTAATACGAACTGCCTCATCGCCATGAGCAGTGCCCCGGACGTGCCGAAAAATCGGTGGTTCGCGATGACTCGGCTAGATGAAAATCGTGCCAAATCTCAACTGGCGATGAAGGCCGGGGTGCATGTGAGCGATGTTTCCAATCTCTGCATCTGGGGGAATCATTCCTCCACGCAATACCCAGACTTCACCCACGCCAAGATCAAGGGCCAGCCCGCTGCGGAGGTCATCAATGATGACGCCTGGCTCCAGGGAGACTTCATCAAAACTGTGCAACAACGCGGGGCGGCCATCATTGAGGCGCGCGGGCTTTCCAGTGCTGCCAGTGCGGCCAATGCTGCGATTGATTCTATTACGAGCGTCATCACGCCGACCAAGGCGGGCGATTGGCACAGCCTCTGCGTGCCTTCGGATGGGTCTTACGGGATCGCCCCAGGTCTGATCTTTGGCTTCCCCATGCGCTCGGATGGGCAGCAGGTGGAGATGGTGACGGACTTGGAGTTGGATGCTTTTAGTCAGGAAAAGATCGCGGCCACGGAAACGGAACTGCGTGAGGAGCGGGAAGCCGTCTCCGCGCTCTTGCCAGCCTAACCAGGGCTTTATGAATCCCGTCACTGCCCCCTCCACTCCTGCCCCCTCCACTCCTGCCCCGTCCGCTCCGTGGGGGCAGATTTTCCCTCAGTTTATCTGGGGTGCGGTGGTGAGTCAGGCGGGAGATGCGGTGCTCTACCGAGCCACGTTTGGCTCCCCACAGACGCCGTGTGTGCTGCTGCCGCTGGGGCCGGAACGCTTTCCCCAGGCGGATTCGCTAGCGCAGTTTGCGGCGGGCATGGAGTTTGTAAAGCAAGTGGAGCACCCTGCGCTGTTGAAGATCCTCGGCGTGGGCGTGAGCCAAGGCTGCGCCTGCGTGTGCTACCAATATTTCCCTGGTAAGGCCCTAGCGGACTGGCTAACTCCGCAACCGAAGGCCCGGTGGTCCGTGCAGGTGATGGTGCAGATCGCAGGCGGGATGCAAGCCGCGCATCGCGTGGGGGTGCTGCATCGTGATGTGAATCCCGCGTGGATCTTAGTCGATGCCAAGGGCGACGCGCGGCTCTTAGGCGTGGGCGTGGGGCCGCTGCTCTACCCTAGCAAGGAGCACTATAACCAAGCGCTCTTCCGTCGCCCCGCCTCATTCCGCACCTATGTGGCCCCAGAGTTTATGAAGCCGGAGGTGCCGCTGAGCTATCGCGTGGACCTCTTTTCGCTCGGCTCTGTGGCGTATCATTTACTGACTGGGGAGACGCTAGGGGTCTCGGTGCTATTACCCAGCACGCAGAAGCAAGTGGGGACTTTTTTGGATGATGTGGTCTTCATGGCCACGCTGGATGATCCCGCTCAACGCCAGGAATCGGCGGAGAAATTTGCCGCCGATATTTCCCGGATTGATGCCGTCTCGGATAATTCTCACCTGCTCATTGAGGCTCGGAAAAAGAAGTTTAAGGGGCGTCTGCAAACCAAGGTAAAGCCGCGCACCGGGGCGTTGTTGCTCTTCATGCTCGCGGGCATCATCGCCAGCTTGATGGCTATCCAGCAACGGCAGCGGGTGCGCCTGGAAGAGGAACGCCAAGCGCAGGTGCCGCCACCGCCGCAAGATGCGTGGGAGGATGAGTTTGCGGCGGCCCGGAAGCTCCTCACCGCCGCCGCGCAAGAGCAAGCCGTGGCCATGATTACGCACATGATGCTGAAGATCTCAGCGCTGGACTGGACGGAGGAAAGCATGGACCGCGTCGAGCGATTCGCCCCGCTGGCCATTGCGACGGGGACCGAGGACGACCTGATGGCACGGCTGCACGCGCTGGAGCGCGAGCTACCGCCGGACTCCCCAGATCTCACGCGCGTAGCGTTACTGGTAAATCAATTAGAGGGCGGCAAGGAACAGCACCGGATCGCCCTGGCGAATGCTAAAATCCACCTCGTTGCCAACGAACCCCAGCAAGCCCGCGTCGAACTCGCCCGCGCCCAAGCCTTCCTGGAAGACAACCCCCAGACCCTAGCCGCCTACGCCCAGCTCCCGGGCGACTACCTCTCCACCCTACGGGCCGTGTTGGATGAAGCCAAACTCCCGGATGGCCAGCCCGTGCAGTATGCCGTCTGGCAACACGCGTTAGAGATCCATCTGGACCTCGCCAACAACAAGGCCCTAACGGACCTCGCCTTCCTCACGGGCCACGCCATCACCCACCTGGACTTGAGCAACACGGGCGTGAGGGATCTCACCCCCATCGGCAATCTCCCCCTCCACGTCCTCCACCTGGACGATACGCCCGTGACCGATCTCCGTCCGCTGGTGAGCCAAAGCCTACGTTGCCTCACCGCCGAGGGCAATGAGATCCGGGAAAAAGGCAGCATCCTGCGGAGCGTTTTCTTGACCAATTACCGCCTTGGATTGCCCTTTCAAAAGACCTGGATCAAGACCGATCGTGCCCGTGCGGGCCACCTCTGGGTGAATCCCCTGGGCATGCATTTAGCTCCGCTCGTAGATCGCCCTAGCATCCTCTTTAGTGATTGGGAAACGCGCGTGGAAGACTTCCAGGCCTTCGCTAGTGAATCCCAAATCCACGCTGGCCGGGGACTCATTTGCCGAGACGATGCGGGCCAATGGAAATCCGCCCCGTTCTCCTGGGCGGAGCCACCCGGTGATCAAGGCCCCACCGATCCCGTGGTGGGCGTGACCTTTGCGGAGGCCACCCGTTTCTGTGAATGGCTCACGCGCAAAGCCATGGCCCAGCACCAGATCCCCCGCACCGCTCATTTCCGCCTCCCGAACACCGAAGAATGGATGCAGGCCGCCAGCCCCCAGCCAGGGGATGCCGCCCTGGCCCGCCCCACCTATCCTTGGGGAAATGAGTGGCCGCCGAACGACCTTGTGGGAAATTATCCGCCGTTGCCTGACAATGCCACTGCGCCCCGCCGCTACCCCTTCACCAGCCCCGTGGGCCGTTACCGCAACCTCTCCCGCCATCGGGATCTGGGTGGCAACGTGCGCGAATGGTGCCTGAATTCCGAACGTCAGCCCGTGCTCAAAGACGCCTCCTGCCAAGCCGATACCCGAGATTTCCCCGACCCCCAAGCCGCCCGCAAACTGACCGCCGAAACCAAACTCCCGCCCGAGGCCCGTGATTCCAGCGTCGGCTTCCGCGTGCTGCTAGAGTTCAGTGCCGCCGACTCCCTCTAGGGCCGGGATGTAATTAATAGTTTGTCGCCTCGGGATTGGCTGCTATGGAGGGAGCCGATGAGATTTGATGCATTACGGCTTGGCAAGGGATCGCGGTTTGGGGCTGCTACCCGGGATGTTTCTGGCTACGTGGAAACGAGCGGAGGCTTGCCGCTATGAAGGACGGGCCGCTTACTCCGATTGCGCTCCCTGCGGCTGATCGCAATGAACTGTTTCCGCCCACCATGTGGTCCGCTTTATTGCAGGCGCAGGCATCTGGGGCGGCAGGCGTGCATGGGCTGGATCGCTTGGCTGCGGCCTATTGGCGGCCGCTTTATGTGTTTCTCAGGAAACGTGCCCATGACCATGAGGACGCCGCGGATGGGGTGCAGGGGTTCTTCACTTATTTGCTCTCCGGGGATCTGCTGCGCAAGGCGCGTCCGGGCGAGGGACGCTTCAGGAATTTTCTGCTGGTGGCCTTTCGGCGGTGGTTGGGGGATCAACAGGACAAGGCCACTGCCGCCAAGCGTGGAGGCGGGGCGGTGGCTATTCCCTTGCATGAATTGCATGAGATGGACGCTGAGTCCATGGCTGGGACAAACTCGCCCGAGGAGGCATTTGATCGGAAATGGGCGGAGTCGCTGATGGCACGTGCATTAGCCGCATTGGGCGCAGACTGGGGGAAGCGGGCGGAGGTCTTTGCGGCGTTGAAATGTGGGTTGGAAGGTTCTGCGGAGCTTGAGCGGTATGCGGACATAGGTGCTAGGCTGGGAATGTCTGAGGGGGCAGTGAAAATGGCCGCATTGGAGATCAGGAAAGGCTTTGCGGCCCAGGTGCGACGGGAAGTGCGGGCTACCGTGGCCTCCGATGCGGAAGCGGAGGAGGAGCTGCGTTACCTCGTCCAGTTAATGCGTCGCTGACCTTTTGGCTGGTTTCCCCAACTCCCGTTTATCCATGTCCCAGCCTTCTCCCTCCCCTGATTCACACCGCATCTGCTCCAGTTGCGGGGTGGTGGTGTCTTCCAGCCAGCCCTGTCTGGCGTGTGCCATGGTGCAGTTATTTCCTGAATCCTCCGCTCCCTCCGTGCCCATGCCGTTGGTAGCGCAGCGGTTTGATCCCACGGCGTTACCGTGCGCCTTCGGCCCGTATGTGATCCGGCGGGAGATTGCCGCAGGCGGCATGGGGGTCGTGTATGAGGCATTTGATCCCCGCCTGGGCCGCTATGTGGCTATGAAAATGATGCGCTCCCTGCTCCTGGCCACCCCGGATGAGAAAGCGAGATTTAAATCCGAGGCCGGAGCCGCCGCCCAGTTGGATCATAGTAACATCGTCCCCGTGTATGAAGTGGGCGAGCTGGAGGGACAGCCGTATTTCACCATGAAACTCATCGATGGAGAAAGCCTAGCCGCGCGACTCAAGGCGGGGCCGCTGCCGGTGCGTGAGGCTGCGCTGCTGATGGCGGACATTGCCCGTGGCGTGGCGCAGGCGCACGAGCGCGGCGTGCTGCATCGGGATGTGAAGCCGGGAAATATTATCCTTGATGCCTCTGGCACGGCTTGGCTCACGGATTTTGGCTTGGCTAAAGTGGCCGCTGCGGACTCCCACCTCACGCTCACGGAATCCTTTCTGGGCACGCCGGGCTACATGTCCCCAGAGCAGGCCGCTGGGCGCACGCGGGACATCGGCCCGGCTAGTGATGTGTGGGCGCTGGGGGTCATTTTATTCCAGTCCGTCACGGGGCAGTTACCCTTTCCGGGGCAGGGGCACGCGGATGTCATGCAGCACATTATCCACGATGAGCCTGCGAGCCTGACGCTGCCCACGGGCGGATCCAGAGTGAACTCTGATCTGGAAACGATCATTCTGCGCTGTCTGGCCAAGGACTCTAAACATCGCATTCACAGCGCGGCCTTTCTGGCAGCCGAGTTGGAACGCTGGTTGGCCGGGGAGCCGATCCATTCCCGGGGGATTACCCCGGCAGAGCGGGCGCTGCGGGCGCTGCGGCGGCATCCGTGGCCCGTGGCCGCCAGTCTGCTGGCTGTGGCAGTGGTGGCGCTGGTGGTGCCGCTCACCCGGACGCCAGTTGCCAAATTTGTCCAGACATGGGTGCCAGCGGAGCCGTTTCAGAACGGCAGCTTCGAGCTGAACGGTGGCAACAAAAGTTACGAGGTGGCTGGCTGGACGATCTCCGGAACCCCCAAAGGAGCGCAAATCAGCGATGAGGAAGGGGCCGCGGAGGGCAGTTACGCCATGCTTTTTAATAGAGCAGTTCACAAAAATGGCGGCTCCGTCTCACAAAAATTCCGGACCGTGGCGGGCCAGACCTACACGGTGCAGTTTGACTTCGGGGCCTACGGCTGGACCTCCGTTTCCATTCAAAAGCTCCGGGTGGAAGTGCGGGACGGAGGCGTGGCCACCAGTGGTTCGGAGGTGATGGATGTCGGCAGTGAGCAGATCGAGGCCGTCTCCGGTGGTGAGTTGGAGAGCCACACGGCCTACTTCGACGTGTCAGACGGCAGTGCCAACATCGCATCCAGCCAGGAGTTCAACCACGTGACATTCACCTTCACGGCCAAGTCATCCGCCAGCACTCTCGTCTTCACGGACATCAGCACCGGAGACATCACCAGCCAGGATGGGGTGCTGGATCATGTTGTGATGGTGCAATAGTGGTGAGTAGAGGGCGAGGTCACGAGACCAGCATTGCCCGCAGCGGCAGGGCCACGAGTTGCACACGACGTCGGAATTGCCGCGTGGGACGAGTGTGGCGGCAGCCCGCTCGTCCAGGTGGTTTGCTACGAGCGACTCACTGGGTGCTGCGATGGACGAGCGGCCTAATGGCACACTCGTCCCACGGTTGCTAGGACCAGCGCAGCAGGCACTGGCCTGCAACGTGGGCTGCTACAGGTGAATTGAGGGAGGTTTAAAATAATATTTTAAAAACCCGCTGACCTTTTCCCCAGGATTCCCAACTCCCGTTTTGAAGCCACTTCGCGCTTTCAAATTTCACCACCTCCGCCGCTCTCCTCACTCCCGCTCCGCACCCTTCCTGCCCATGACCCCTATGAAAACCATCCTCCGCTGCGGCCTCCTCGCCCTCGCTGCTCTTGTCACCCTGCTTGCCACGGCACCGTCAGCACAGGCATTGCCGTATGCGCCCGTTCAGGCGGGGGATTCGCTGTTTGTGTCGCTGGATGATGGCACGGTGCGGCAGTTTTCTGCGGGGGGTGGGGATCTGGGCGTGACCGTCAGCACGGGCTACAATGTGGCGGAGGGTATTGCCTTTGACACTGCGGGGAATCTTTTTGTGTCAGGCTATGGCTCTGCTGACGTGGGGAAGTTTACGCCGGGCGGGGTGTTCTCTACGATCGGCCTGAGCATTAGCGCTGGAAGCTATCCCACCGGCCTCGCCTTTAACGCGGCGGGCGATCTTTTCATTGGCCTCCTGGGATGGGGCCAGATCCGCCACTTCACACCGTCGGGAGAGGTCAATGGGTTCGCTTCGGGTCAGGGTGCCATCGCTGGTCTTGCGTTTGACGCGGCGGGCAATCTCTACTTTTCGAACCAAAGCACTCACCAGGTGAAGAAGATAACGCCGGGCGGCACGATCACGACGTTCATTTCCGCTGGCCTGAACACGCCGCAGGACTTGGCCTTCGATAGTGCGGGGAATCTCTATGTGGCGGATTACGGCTCCAATTCGGTGCGGAGGTTTACGGCGGCGGGGGCGCCCCTTGGGGTGTTCGCGAATATAACCGCTCCGGTCGGCTTGGCGTTTGATGCGGCAGGCTATCTCTATGTGTCGAATGCGGTGGCGAAAGCGGTCTGGAAGTTTTCCCCAGCGGGAGCGGACCAAGGGCAGTTTGCGAGCACGGGGGCGATTGGGGTGAGGAAACTGGCTTTCTACCGACTCAAGACTGCCGCCGTGGCCACGAACGCGGCCACGAGCGTGAGGACGGGTGGTTTTGCCACTGGGGCGACGGGTGGCGCGACGCTGAATGCGACGGTGAGCAGCATCGGCACTGCGACGGACGTGACTTTCCAATACTCGACGAATGCCACCCTGAGCAGCGGGGTGACGACGACCGCCGTGCAGACGCTGGCTGCCAACGCGAGCGGCACGGCTGTCTCGAAGGTGCTGACGGGGCTGGTGCCGAATACACAGTATTATTTCCGTGCCAGCGGGACGAATTCGGCGGGAACGAGCAATGGGGCGATCCTGTCCTTCACCACGCCTTCGATTCCGCTGCCTTATGTGCCAGCGGAGGCGGGGGACTCGTTGTTTGTATCTCTGGATGGCGGCACGGTGCGGCAGTTCTCGGCGGCGGGCGTGGATCTGGGCGTGGCCGCTAGCACGGGCTATACCCAGACGGACGGCATTGCCTTCGATGCGGCGGGCAATCTCTTTGTCTCCGGCTATTCCAATAATGCGGTGGCGAAATTTACGCCCAGCGGCCCCCCCTCGACTTTCAGCACCGGGACAAATCCAGCCGGCCTGGCCTTTGACGCGACGGGCAACCTTTACATCGCTTACCTGGGATCAGGCTCGATCCGCAAGGTGCCACCATCGGGCACGGGGGGCACCACCTTTGCCTCGTCGCTGAGCCAACCTGCGGGCTTAGCGTTCGACACGGCGGACAATCTTTACACATCGATCCAAGATACCAACCGGGTGAAAAAGGTGACGTCGCTCGGGGCTACCAGCACCTTTATTTCTCTGAGCCTGAGCACGCCGCAGGACGTGGCGATTGATCGGGACGGGAATTTCTATGTGGCCAACTTTGGCAACCAGACTGTCCAGAAGTTCTCGGCGGCGGGGACGGATCTGGGCATCTTCGCTACCAACGTCAAACCGATTGGCCTGGCCTTTGGCGCTGATGACAATCTCTATGTGGCGAATGCACTCGATAACACGATCCAGAGGTGGTCACCTTATGGGCTTTATCTGGGGCAGTTTGCTAGCACGGGATCGGCACCGATTAGGAAACTGGCGTTCTACCGACCCAGGTCTGTGGCTCCGACCGTGGCGACGAACCCGGCCACGAGCCCGACGACCACCGGGGTGACGCTCAATGCGACCGTGACCAGCAGCAATGCGGTGGCGACGGATGTGACGTTCCAATACTCGACGAACCCCACGCTGAGCAGCGGTGTGATCACGACTGCGGTGCAGTCGCTGGCGAGCAACGCCAACGGCACGGCGGTGACTCAAGTGCTGAGCGGGCTGGCTCCTCACACGTCGTATTATTACCGTGTGCGAGGGGCGAACTCGACGGGGACGACGAATGCGTCGATCCTCAGTTTCACCACGGGCAACACCCTGCCGACGGCCCCCAATGGCCCGGCCACGGGAACCACGGGCGATCCGAAAACGATCACGGTGAATTTCCCAGCCACGGACGCGGACGGGGACGCGGTGGCGATCACCTCGGCGGCGGCGGTAAGCGGGCTGACGGTGAATCCCGCCACGGGGACAAGCGTGACTTTTACGCCCGGCACGAGCTTCACGGGGAGCGGCAGTTTCACCTACACCATAAGCGATGGAAATGGTGGCACTGCCACGGGGACGATCACCGTCACGATCACGGACAATGATCTGCCGATGGTGGCGGCCCACGCGAGTGTGACGGGCGTGGCCGCGACGAGTGCGGCGGGGGCGACGGTGACTTACGCGGCGGGATCGGCCACGGATAATGTGGCCGTGACTTCGCTGACGTATTCGCAGGCCAGCGGCACGGTCTTTCCTATCGGCACCACGACCGTGACGATCACGGCTGCGGATGCGGCTGGCAATCTGGGCACGGGGACGTTTACGGTGGTGGTGGCAGCCAGTGCGCCATCGATTTCCACGCCTACAGTGGCGGACATCACGGAAAATTCGGCTACGTTAGGTGGAAATGTCACCTTCGATGGCGGCACGGGAATCAGCGGGCGGGGCGTCGTTTATGCCCTCACTTCAGCCAATGCGAATCCAGCGCTGAGCGGCCCTGGAGTCACGCAACTGACGAAGACCGGGAACACGGGAACCTTCACGGTGAGTGCGACTGGCCTGACCGCCAGTTCCAACTATTCTTTCAAGGCCTATGCCACCAATAACGTGGGGACGACCTACACGAGCGTAG
>JAYVOP010000371.1:0-3250 GCA_043757865.1 Verrucomicrobiales bacterium
GTGGTGGACCGCTTGAAGTTGAAGCTCCCGCTCTTCGGCCCGGTGCTGCTGAAAAGCTCCATCGCGCGCTTCACCCGCACCCTGGGCACGCTGGTCACCAGCGGGGTTCCCATTCTCCAAGCACTGAACATCACGCGCGACACGGCGGGCAACGTCGTTGTCTCCGATGCCATTTTAAAAGTGCATGATGCCGTGAAAGAAGGCGATTCCATGGTTGCTCCGCTAGACTCCTCCAAAATCTTCCCTCCCATGGTCATCAGCATGGTGGAAGTGGGCGAAGAAACGGGTCAACTCCCAGAGATGTTATTGAAAATTGCCGACGTTTATGATGATGAAGTGGACAATGCCGTCTCCGCGCTAACCTCCTTGCTAGAGCCGATCATGATCTGCGTGCTAGCCGTCGTCGTGGCCGTCATCGTGTTAGCGTTATTTCAACCGCTGATCACCATCATCACCAAGTTCAATCCATGAAGCACCTGTCGCTGGTGGCGACAGGAAATAATAATTGATCACGTCAATGTAAATACATTATAATCACGCTGCTTGCAGATATTTAAGAACCATTACCCCCATTGTTTGTTATGAAAACGTCCCTTAAATCCATCGCCCCCAGACTGCGGGCTGGCTTCACGCTCATTGAGCTTCTCGTCGTCGTCTCCATCATTGCCGCGCTCGCCAGCGCCACCATCGTCGGCGTCAGCGCAGCCCAGAAGAAATCCCGCATCAAAGACACCCAGGTGCGCATTAAAATCATCGAAGAAATCCTGGAGCGCTATAAGAACGAAAACGGGGAATACCCGCAGCCCGTGAGCGAGGATCGCATGGGCACCTTCTTTGACCAGGAATGGCGCACCGGAGCTGCCTCCATGTTATACCAAGTGATTACGGGAGACGGGAACGACCAAATTCAAGGCTATAAACCGCGTGGAGATGAAAGCGCGGGCTCCTCCTCAGACACTGGGGAATTCGGCAGCACCAAGGGCAAGATTTATCTCCAAGATGCCAACGTGCCGAAGAGCAGTTGGTTCGTGAGAAAGAATACTGACTGGTGTGTCATTGATGGCTTCCGCCTGCCCTTTCAGTATGTGCGGGCAAAACCCGGTGCCGATTCCGCAGCGAATAGCCAACTGCACAATGAGAAGACCTTCGATCTCTGGAGCTATGGCCCATCGAAGGCCCCAGGCTCCGATAATGATGCCCAGGCCGCCCGCCAATGGGTGACGAATTGGAATAACCAATAGGGCCGCAGTGAACAATCCGCGCGCGGCGGAATCTATTGTTCGACAGCCTGCGGCGGATGTGCTTCAATGCCTCCGACCGACCGCTCACCTACTCCCTTCACTAGCATTTCCCCATGAGAAATCATGACTTTCCGCGCCAACGTCGGCTCCCCGAATTCGAATCAGATCAGCCATCGCTGCTGACGCTGTTGATCGTCGTCAACTTCGGCACTTTCCTCATCCGCACGCTCTTTTCAGTGGAGTCTGGAGAAGCGCTCACCCCGCCGGGATATATCAGTATGACGGCCCTGCATCAGGGCCATTGGTGGACAGTCTTTACCCACCTCTTCGTCCACCAAGATTTCCTCCACCTCACCACGAACATGCTCGGCCTGTGGATGGTCGGACGCGCGGTGCTAGAGCGCTTGGGGGCACGGCATTTTGGCTATATTTATTTCCTCGGCGGGCTGGCGGGTTCCGCGTTAGAGCTTTGCCTGGGAGCCCACGAAGGGCAGGAAACGCAGTTGATCGGGGCCTCAGGCGCGGTGTTCGCGGTCTTCGGAGCGTATGCGGTGCTGCATCCCGATGTTTCCCTAACCGATCGTTTCCGAAATTGGGTCGGCTTCAGCCTGCGCGTGCGCTCAGTCTTCGTGGGGCTGCTGCTAGCGGGGATCATTTTGGAAATCCTCGGACGCTACCTGCCGCCTGGCACCAACTTTCCGGGCATGAATGTCAGTCATCTCAGCCATGTCGGTGGGGGCCTCTTTGGCCTCCTCTATGCCGCGCAAGTGCGCCCGTATCCCACCCCCTTTCGGGGCATCCGCCCGGCGGCCTCTCACTTTTTAGAAGAGTTCTCGCCTGATGACGCGCATTCCCCTTTTGTGCCCGCTGGCAGCAGTCGGCGGCGGACGGAACAAGAGGAGCCCGCGCCAGTAACAGAACCACTCACGGACCGGGAGTTCATTCAGCAAACCGTGAATCCGGTGTTAGAGAAACTCCACACCCATGGGCTCGCTAGCCTCTCCCCAGCAGAGCGCACGGTGCTGGCAGAGGCCGCCACCCGGCTGAAGAAATAAGCCGTGGCCGTAATGTCCCTAGCCGATCCCCCGTGGCCGTATGCCGCATTAACAAAGAAAGTCTTCTGGGGCAATCTAGCCGTTCTCGTGCTGCTGGCGTTGGGTATAAATCAGCATCATTTCCGTCAGCAACAACTCGCCCTAGCAGAATCGGCCACCGCCCAACAGGCTGCCCACACCCAACGCTGGGCAGAGCTAGTGGCCCTGAGTAAAGAAGCCGCCGCCCTCAGTATGACGGCGGATACCAGCACGTTAGAGCGCCAGATCCTCAGCTCCGTTCCGCCCGTGCTCGCTGGCCCAGAACCACCAGAGCAGCGCGCCCTCCGCGCAGACTTCCATCTCACGCAGGCCCGCCTAGCCTTTCATCGCTCAGATTTACCCGTCAGCGTGTCGCAACTTGCCACCGCCACGGCGCTCTCCCCCACCCCCGCCCAACGAACTGAGGAGGACCTGCTGCGGGTGGAGATCTTTCTTAGTGCCCAACAATTCAACCTCGCCCGCACCGCTGCGGATGCCCTGGAAGTTTCCCTAACTACCCCCGCCAACCGACTCCATTTAGGCATTCTCCAGGCCCGCATCGCCACCGCCGCTGCGGCTGCGTCCACCCGCCAAGACCAGTGGCAGCGGGAGCAGAACATCGCCCAACTCAAAGCCAAAGGCCTCACCCTCTCCGCTCAACTGCGGTCCGAACTCTCTGCCGAATTCACCGCGCAGAGCGAAGCCCAGCAGCAAGCGAGTGCGCAAAACGACCCCACGCAGATGGCCGCAGCCCTCAAATCCAAGGAAGCCTACGACGAGAAATTTTCCGCTGAACTCAAACGACGCGAGGCCCAACTCACCGAGGAGGCCGCCGCTGCGCTCCAGCCAGACGCCACCGTCAGCGAGCGCCAAGCCTCTGCGGTGGCTGCTTGGCAAGCCCTGGCCCATGCCGAACTACCGCCCGCTGAGACCATG
>JAYVOP010000372.1:0-3249 GCA_043757865.1 Verrucomicrobiales bacterium
ACATCAACTGTCCAAGCATCCTGACAAGTGCCGTTTTCCCCATGGCCACAGCCGGAAAGTGGAGTTCATCCTCACTGCCGATGACGTGGATGAAAATGGTATGGTGTGTGATTTCAAAATTATCCGCCAAGCCGTGGGGGACTGGATCAATACCTTTGACCACGCCCTCTGCTTGAATACTGATGATCCCATGTATGCCACGTTGCGGGCGGCCTACGGAGAGCGCGTGATCG
Source organism: Verrucomicrobiales bacterium (assembly GCA_043757865.1). GTDB lineage: Bacteria > Verrucomicrobiota > Verrucomicrobiia > Verrucomicrobiales > V1-33 > JAGNEJ01. Next base: position 234 of record JAYVOP010000372.1, read on the forward strand.
GTTTCCCACACACGGAGCCGACCACCGAGGTGCTCGCCAAAACCTTCTTCGACCGCGCCACCGAACTCCTGGCCGCCTACGCCACGCAGCCTAGCACCCGCTACGTGCTGCGCCCGCAAGTCCGCTTAGAACGAGTGCGCGTCTCCGAGACCAGCAGTTCCTGGGCGGAGTATGGGCGGTAATTCAACTAGCAGGAATGGTCTAGCAAGAACGTGGTTTCGCTCGCTGGGCGGAACCAGTTAGCGTATCTTTTAGCGGGGTTATCTTTCATTTCGACCTGCATAATACGCCCGCAGCCCGTCCGCTACGCCCTGGGCATACTCTCGGAAAATACTGCCTTCACCATCGCCTGCTTGGATTCGTGCAGCCACGGTGGCGTTGTTCATCACATAGGGCTCGCAGTAAACGACGGGGCAGGCGTAGAGCCGATTAGCGAGTAAATTCCGCATCCACAGATACGGCTGTCCCGCCACTGGTAAGGCTCCGCCATGATAGGTAAAGGGCGGCAGCCCCGTGCTAGTGGCCAGCCCCTGCGCCACGGAGATGGCTAGACCTAACTCCTCTTCATGCACGCCGCTGAGCAGGCGGCTCAGCATTTCATGACGTTGATCATCCAGCGTGAGTTCATCCAAATGGAAGCCTCCATTGAGCAGCAGATGCAGATGATTCTCCGTGCTGAAATGCGGCTGCCCGGGCGCGCCCCAGGAGGTGCCGCCCGCATTGAAATGCAGGCACACCACCACGTCTGGCCGGAGGGTGGTATTCACTAACCGTGCCCGCGCGCGAATCTCTGCGGTGCGATAAAACAACTTTTCCGCCTGCCAACGCACCGTGTGGATCGGCTGGGTATCCGGTGGATGATCGGGATCAAGGCCTTGCCGCACTAACTCCGAGCGAGCCTGTGCGGTAAAATTTTCTGGCCGCTCCGTGGTCACGGGTTCCGTGCTAGTGCGCACCAGCATGACGGTGGCTCCCAGAGCCTCAAGCATGGGTTGCAGGATCTGGGCCGTGAGCAAGGTGTGGGTGCCCTCACAGATCGGTGGACCAGAGACTGGCTGGAAAGAGCGTTCTTCTAACTGCGCCCAGCTTCCGCCGATGTGCCCTGGATCTAACGCGATCCGCACGCCTAGCAATGGACGTGTGGGGTCTGGGGAAATGGGAATCTCCCCACGCGTCCGCCAATAACGTGACGCGTGATTCGGCTGCGTGCCCCAGCGCAGGTCGGCGGTGGGCGCGGTATCGGTCAGTGGCACGTGGGTTTGCTGGCGGATCCGCAGCATTTCCTCGCTCAGCGTTAGGGTCGTGGCAGCGGCCTCGGGAAAGGCATAGACGGTGTGCAGCAGCCGCGTGAACTCCGCCTGCGTGATCGTCCCGGTGTAGGTTTGGAGGTCCGCCCAGTCGGGCGCAGTGCCCAGCGGAGCCAGGTTCGGCGGCACCTCGACCACCGCAGGCGGGGGTGGGGGAGTGGCTCGCTGACAGGCCGCCAGGGCCAGCGTTGCGACCAGTGGAATCGAGATAGACAAACGAGGGAGCATGGCAGAAGAGGGGACAGAATTTTTTTCCCCACGATCATGGCCCTACCCCTCCTCAACGCAACGAAAACCCCCACTGCCACCATCCGCCTGCTCTTCCTGGGCGATGTCTTTGGCGAGCCCGGGCGGCGGGCCGCCATGGAGCTGATACCGGTGCTCAAAGAGCGGCACCAGATTGATTTCGTGATTGTGAATGGCGAGAACGCCGCCGCTGGCCGTGGCCTCACGCCGAAGCTCTGCATCGGTCTGCTGCGGGCCGGAGCGGCAGTGGTGACGTTAGGAGATCATGCGTGGGATCAGTCGGAAATCATCCCGTATATGGAAACGGAGCCCCGCCTGCTGCGTCCGTTGAACTACCCGCCCGGCACCCCCGGCCAGGGCTCCGTAGTGCTGGAAACGGACAAGGGAAAAGTGGCTGTGATGTCCGCCCAAGGCCGCACGTTTATGAATCCGCCACTGGAGAATCCTTTCCTCGTAGCGGCTGCCGAGGCCGCAAAATTGCGCACCGAGACGCCCGTCATTTTCATGGATTTCCATGCGGAAGCCACCAGCGAGAAGATCGCCATGGGGCGGCATTTGGATGGGTTAGTCAGTGGCGTCATCGGCACCCACACGCATGTGCAGACGGCGGATGAAACGATCTTTCCCGGCGGCACGGCCTTTCTCTGTGATGCGGGTATGTGCGGCCCGGTGGAGAGCGTGATCGGGAGTCGGATCGAGCCTGTGCTAGCACGATTCCGCACCAACCTACCAGGCCGTTTCATCGTCGCCCCGGGGGTCGTAAAAGTCTGCGGAGCCTGGATGGAGATTGATTGTGAGACGGGCCGCGCACTGCACATTGAGCGCGTGGCAGAGCTATGGAATCCAGCCGAGGGCTAAGGCTACAGGGGTGCGTGGATTTTAAATCCGCTGCCGTTAGAGCGGAGTGCCACTCCTTGGCCTGCTGACTGCAAGTCCGCGCTCCAGTTACTTCTTATCGAACTGCGCATCGAACACGATGTTCGAGGGCGGAAAATCCAGTTTCTTCGTGAACGCACAGCTTTCCGTGGCCCCGAATTCCCGATCCATGCCACCGTCTTCCCACTCCACGCTGAGTGGCCCCAGGTAACGAATATCATTGAGTGCGCGGATGATTTTTTCAAAGTTGATGCAGCCCCGGCCCACGCTCTTAAAATCCCAATAGCGCTTGGGTTGATGGAAGTCCGTATGGCCGCCGAAGACGCCCGCCTCACTGCCCAAATTCCACGCCACGTCCTTCATGTGGACATGGAAAATACGATCATGAAATTTCCGAATGAAGCCCACGTAGTCCACGCCTTGATAGCCGAAATGGCTCGGATCATAATTGAATCCAAAGGCCGGGTGGTAGTCCAGAGCTTGCAGCGCACGCTCTGCCGAGGCGATGTCGAAGGCAATTTCCGTAGGGTGAACTTCCAGGGCATACTTGATGCCTAACTTTTGAAACTCATCCAAGATGGGGATGA
>JAYVOP010000373.1:0-3237 GCA_043757865.1 Verrucomicrobiales bacterium
TACCAAAGCCTGGAGGCCACGGGCCAACTCGCTAATTTCGACTTCTTCGTCCTCAGTGATTCCGATTCTGCTAACAAGTGGGTGGAAGAAGAAACCGCGTGGTTAGGCCTATGCCAACAGTTGAATGCCTTTGGAAAAATCTTCTATCGGAAACGGCGGAAGCCGATCAACCGCAAGAGCGGCAACGTCAGCGACTTCTGCCGCCGCTGGGGCAAGCGGTATCGCTACATGCTCGTGCTCGATGCGGACAGCGTGATGGCTGGAGAAACGATGGTGCAGATGGCTCGTCTGATGGATAAGCATCCGGCCATCGGCATCATTCAGACGGCACCGCGCGTGTTTGGCGCAGAGACGTTATTTGGCCGGGTGATGCAGTTTGCGGGGGCCATCTACGGCGGCCCATTTATGAGCGGGCTGAACTACATGCAGATGGGAGACGCGACCTTCTGGGGGCATAATGCCATCATCCGCCTAGCCCCTTTTATGGACTTCTGCGCGCTGCCCGAGTTACCGGGGAAAGAGCCCTTTGGTGGCCGCATCCTCAGCCATGATTTCGTTGAAAGCGCGCTGATGCGCAAGGCGGGATGGTTCGTCTTTCTCCTGCCGGTCAAAGAAGGCAGCTATGAGGAGGGTCCGCCCACGCTGATCGACACGCTCAAACGCGACCGCCGTTGGTGTCAGGGAAATATGCAGCATATTTGGCTACTCTTTGCCAAAGGTTGGAAGCCCATCAGCCGACTGAATTTCCTGCACGGCATTTTAAGTTATGTTTCCAGCCCGCTGTGGTTTGCATTCCTCATCTTTGCCACTGCCCTCGCTGGTCTGCCTGGCAATACGATCGGCCAGCAGCGGCTCTCCGGCTTCGTCTTGCTTATCCTCACAGTGATCCTTCTCTTTCTGCCAAAGCTGGGCATCATGCTGCATGAAATGTGCCGTCGCGATGTCGCGCGCGAGTATGGTGGCCGCCTCAAAGTTCTGGGTGGTTGCCTCGTGGACACCATTTTCTTCAGTCTACTGGCTCCGATCCTCATGGTTTATCATAGTAAATTTGTGATCTATACGCTCTCTGGCAAAGGCGTGAAATGGGCCGCTCAACGACGCAAATCTGACGACGGGATCGATTGGCAAGAAAGCATCCAAAACTTTGCGGGCATCACCATCCTCGCCCTGGCCTGGATGGCCGTGGCCATTGTGCTCAATGCCCATTTCTTCTTCTGGATCTTGCCCGTGCTGCTGGGCATGGGCCTAGCCATTCCCTTTTCCATCCTCACTTCTAGCAACCTGTGGCGGGATAAACTATTCTTTACCAGAGAAGAAATCGACCAACCAGAGGTTCTCGCCAAAATGCTGGAAAACATGGCCAAAGCCGAGCAACGCTCCAAGCCATTAACCCGTCTGGCAGATCACTACGGACTCATGCAATCCGTGCTGGATCCCTACATCAACGCCCTCCACGTAGGCCTCCTCCGTCAGCGGCAACGCACCACCCCAGAGTCCAAAGAATATCTTGAGACCCTGCGCAAACAACTCCTCAAAGATGGCCCCACCGCGCTCAATGCCCGGGAAGTCAAAGCTCTGATGTATGATCCCGATGTGATGCGTCGCCTGCACTACGATCTTTGGGGCAGCACCACCGCCGAGCTAGCCCCGTGGTGGGATCTGGCCATCCGGCAATATAACATCCTCACCTACGAGCCGGTGACGCGGCTTGCGCAGTAAAGTTGTCGAAGCGGAGCCCTCAGCCTACCATGATCCTTGTCGTTATCCCTGCTCGTTATGCGTCCACTCGTTTCCCTGGCAAGCCGCTGCATCCCATTGCTGGCAAGCCGCTGGTGCAGCACGTGTGGGAGCGCGCGCGGGCTTGCCAGCAGGTGGATCGCGTGGTTATCGCCACGGATGATGCGCGCATTCAGGCGGCGGCTCAAGCGTTTGGCGCAGAGGTCTGCATGACCTCGTCAGAGCATCCTAGCGGCACCGATCGTTTAGCCGAAGTGGCGGCTCATTTCCCCCAGGCGGAAATATTGCTGAACGTCCAGGGTGACGAGCCGCTGATCTCCCCGCAGCTCATTGATGCGCTGGCGGCAGCCTTGCAGGCAGATTCCACGCTGTCCATGGTCACGGCAGCGGCTCCTTTAAATGACCCCGTGCTGGTGGCTGACCCTAACATTGTAAAGGTCGCCACGACCTCGACCGGACGTGCGCTTTATTTCAGCCGCAGCCCCATTCCTTACCCACGGGATGCCAGCACGGGCCGTTGGCTCTGGCATAAAGGGATCTATGGCTATCGGCGGGCGTTTCTCCAGCAGTTCGTGACGTGGCCGCCGTCCATGCTGGAAATGACGGAGGGCCTGGAGCAACTGCGCGCCTTAGAAAATGGCGGCAGCATCCAAGTGATCCTAACTGACGAAGACAGCCCTGGCGTGGATACGCTGGAGCAAGCGCAGGCCGTAGAGCAGCGGCTGCTGCGGGGTGGAATTTAGCCTTGAGCTACCCAGGTTAAGCGTCAAGTTACGCGCATGGCAGCCAAGGTAAAAATCGTTTCGCAACTCAGTGTGGGTCAGTTCTTTAAAGAGCACGGCCAGACGCTACATCTCACCTTGCTAGGCTCAGACGCGGGTCTGGTGCGCAAGATCATGGAACCGTCTGTGAACCGCCCTGGGCTGGCGCTGGCGGGCTTCTTTAATTACTTTCCTTACAAACGTCTTCAGGTGTTAGGGAACTCGGAGATCAGCTACCTGCAAAGCCTGCCCGAGACGCAGAGCCAGTTGGCTTTCAACCGTGTGTGCGAGTGGGAGATCCCGTGCCTCGTGGTCTCGCGCGGGCAGACGCTACCGCGGCCCTTGATTGCGCTAGCGGATGCGGCGGGAATCTCCGTGTTCAAGACTACGATGAATACCATGAAATTCATCAATCTCTCCACGCTCTGGTTGGAGTGGGACTTCGCCCCCACTACGGCGGAGCACGGCTGCATGATTGATCTACAAGGGATCGGCGTCTTCATCCGTGGGGATAGTGGCACGGGGAAAAGTGAAACCGTGCTAGGGTTACTGGAGCGCGGGGCGGCGCTAGTGGCGGATGATTCCGTATTGTTCCGTGCGCCCGAAGGCCGGGAGCTGATCGGCACCTCCAAGGATCTGGGCCGCTACCACATGGAGGTGCGGGGCATCGGGCTGGTGAATGTGCCGCTGATGTTTGGCGTAGGAGCCATGCGAATCGAAAAGCGGCTAGATTTGATCG
>JAYVOP010000374.1:0-12058 GCA_043757865.1 Verrucomicrobiales bacterium
ACACCCCTGGCAGCCAGCGCTGCTGAAAGTCCACGGAGCCGCTGCGTTCCTGGCACTGATCGGCTTCGGCGGCTTGCTGGCATCGCATATTTCGGTGGGCTGGCGGTCGAAACGGAATCGGCTATTCGGGGTGCTCTTGCTCACGGATCTCCTGCTGCAAATCGTCACCGGCTACGCGCTCTACTATGCGCCTGAAGCCTGGCACGAGACCGTAGCCACGCTGCATCTGCTGGCAGGCGTGGCTTTTCCAGTTTTGCTAGGCTTGCATGTGTGGCGGGCGCACGTTTAGCCTGCGGCTTGAGGGCCTCCTCATGGGAGGGGCAGCACGCCGCTGAGGTGGGCGTCCGCCCGGCTAACTTTCAGGGTTAGGCGGCTCGGGTGCTTGATGTCATTCAGTTCTAATTGGATGGGCAACTGCGCCTCCGCCGGACCGTCCGCAGTTAGGCCCGCAGCGGCTAGGGCGTCCCGCCACGGAGCCCCAGTGAGCGTGATTTCAAATGTCATCTGATCTGCTAACACCACGCCTTGGGCACTGGCATTGCGCACTTTCCAGGTGATGCCGTCCGCGCTGGCGGTGGTAGGGCCAGTGGTGTGGAGCTTCACGCGGCGGCCCCCGAGGCCCAGCGTGGGTGGGCATTGTTGGGGAAAGAATCCTTCATAAACGGAGACGCTGCCAAGCAATACCGCCAGCGCTGGTTGTTCCGCCTGGGGCGTGAAATCCAGCGCCACCTCCGCCCGTTGCCAGTGCAAGGAAACGCGCGCTGCTGGCATCCCCAGGAACGGCAGCGGCGGGGCCGGAGCAGCGGCGGGCAGCACGGTATAGTTGGCAAACATGCCGCCCATCATGTGATCTGACACATGGCAATGGACCATCCAGGTGCCGGGGTTATCCGCCAGTTGATCGGCGGTCTTCGTTTCTCCTGGGAGCAGCGTCAGCACATCCGTGGGGGCTTCATGGCCCTCCCGCACGCGCGCTCCATGCCAGTGGATGGTGTGCATCCCATTGTCCTCGCCCAGCCCGCCTAGATACCAGCGCACCCGCTCGCCCAGGCGCATGGTTAGGCCGGGGAGGTTCCCATAGAGCAAGCCGTTGAGCGCGGGCCGCATCATCTTGAACTGGAGTTCTAACGTCTGGATATAGGGCCGCAGTGGCAGCGGCACAGGCAGAGTAGAGTTGCCGTTAGCGTCCTGGTATTCCAGCGCCTCGTCCTCCGGCGTCTCATCGAAAATGGAGCACAGCACGGGCATTTCCCGGTCCACATCCACGGGCGTGCCGTCCGCCCTCGCACGCGCGGGATCGGTGACGATGATGAAGCCCGCCAGACCCAGATTTATTTCCTCATCCCCCGTGCAGTGGGAATGGTAGAGCCAACAGCGACTGCTCGGCCCCGTGGCCGTGGGGCCACTCGCGGCATCTAATTGCCAGACATAAGTGAAGGTGGCTCCGGGCCCCACGGCTGCGCCCAATCCAGCCTCTGGTAAGGCGTAGGCTCCCTCACTGTCTTTATCATAACGCACGCCATGCGGGTGCATACTCAGCGGCAGTCCGGCCAAATTTTTAAACGTCACGACTAGGAAATCGCCCGTCAGTCCGTGCAGCAACGGACCCGTTAGGCCGAGCCGCTCCGCCCCCGGCACCCGGCAGGTAAAGGTGGCGTCCGTGTATTCCACATAGCGGATTTTAGTGGCCGTAGGGTGTTCAACTAACGGGGCGGGCAACCGCAGCGGCTTGGCCACATTTTTCCCTAACGGCACCCACGTCCAAGTGGTGGCCTCCGCTGCGATGTAGTAATGCCGCGTCTGCGCAGCGGGCGGTTCCGTGCCGTAAAATTTCCCACCGGGGTCTGTCTGCCCAGCACTGACCGTTTCCTTAATGCCATAGCGCTGGCACCACGGACACGCGGTGGCCGTAAGGAGAGAGCAGTAACCAATGAGGAAATAGCTTGGGATAAATTTCATGGACTGGAAATAACCTCACGATCCAAGTTTGGCAATGTTTCTGACCTCGCGCTATTGGCCGGACCACTGGGAGGGCGGCACGCCTGCTGGGGAGTGGTGGTTAGCGTCTGGGAAGATGTGCAAAAGCCCACCCAGAGTTCGCTATCAAAAACCCCTTCGACGTGCCTGCACTGGGGGGGGCCTAGTGGAAATTCAAGAACAGCAACACCAAGCATTAGCTGATAAGGTGAGCAGCAATCTGGAAAAATTTATGAAGACGCAATAGCTGGAAGGTGATCCACACAGAGGGCTGTGCGGATCACTTTTAGAACTTAGCGCTGAGTCCTAGGAACGGCGTGCAATCAGCCGCGGCGGCGGTCAGGCCCAGGCGCAAGCCGCCGTCCAGTTGCCACTGAGGCGTCAGCGCGCAGACGAGGCCGGTATTGAAATACGCCTGCCATGGCGATCCGCGCTCTGCGCTGAGGACACTGACGAGTTCCATGAACAGGCCAGTCTGTGGCGTGAGATCATGGAAGGTGGTTAGAGAGGTCACGTATGTGGCGTGATAACCGTGGCGGAACTCATTGGCATGGGCGTCCACTTCTAACATGGTTACGCATTCCCAGTCACCGGGAGCTGCGAAGCCATAGGGAAGGATTAGTCCGCCTTCCACCTGGCCATTTCCCAAGGCCTCGCTGGCGGTGGGCAGCTTGATAAATGGCATGATGGCGAGTGAAGTCGGCCCGTCATCATTACCCCAGAGATTTTGCTTCACGCGGATTTCCATATCTCCAAAGCCTTCGCTGCCGCCACGTTCGTGCGTGAACAGCGGGAGCACGACTTGGAGATCCGTGGCTTGCGATAGGCCGTATTTCAGATTCAACTCCCCCAGCGCCAACGTCCGCTGGGAGCCATTCCGTTCCCATGCGGCCAATTCCATTTCCCACTGCACATGCCCTGCATCCACCGTGTGAGGGCTTTCTGTAGTATCTGGACGGTCCGTGGAGAGTTCTCGGAGTGGGGCGGCCAGCGCGCAAATGGCTGCGGCGTGGAGCGTTGAGATGATGAATTTAGTCATAGCGAGCCTGTAATTACCTTCACTTCGGGGGCGCTTTGGCTGCACTGATCGGGGTTACCTTCGGTTTCCGAATCAGCAGCACCGGGATGTCCGTGCGATGTCGGATCTGGTCTGCGACGCTGCCGAGCACGAGGTCCGCTAGCTTACCATGTCCGTGCGTGGCCATGGCGATGAGGTCGCATTGAGTTGATTCTGCGAGCTGTAAAATTTCCTGAGCAGGATCGCCCCAGGCTAAATGGGCATCCACTTGGAATCCCTCTGCGGTTAGGCGCTTTTGCTGCTGCGCGAGGTAGTCACGATCCGCGACCATCTCTGGTGTAGGTGCGAGGCTTAGTTGGCTAAGGTTCCGTGCGCCATGGCCATCGGCCACATGCACCAGGGTCAGCCGTGCGCCCGTGTGCCGTGCCAAGGCGCAGAAGTGGTTCAGGCCCACGTCATCGGTGGGAGAATGGTCCAGCGGGATGAGGATGTGTTGATACATAAATAGATTTTCAAGCGGACTGTGGATGCCTCCATGCGTGGAACGTCTGCCACAGCAGGTATAAATTCAAGCCGACAATAATCACGGTCACGCCCCAGGCCACGAACTTCAATGCCATGGAGTTAGCAAACGCCCCCATCTTGGCGCGTTCACTGGTAAATAACACTAAGGGAATGACGGCAAAACTCAGTTGGAGGGAGAGTATCACTTGGCTGAAAATCAGCAATTTCCCCACGCCTGCCGCACCATACCAACCCGCCACCAGAGCCGCCGGGACAATGGCCAGCAAGCGCGTCAGCAGCCGCCGCACCCAAGGACGGAGGCGGATTTCTAAGAATCCCTCCATCACGATCTGCCCTGCTAAGGTGCCCGTGAGGGTGGAGTTTTGCCCAGACGCTAACAAGGCTAAGGCAAAGAGGATGCCCGCCAGGGGAGCACCGAGCACGGGCGCTAGCAGTTGGTAAGCGTCTTGGATTTCCGCCACGTCCTCATGACCATTGCCGTGAAAGGCTGCGGCACTCAGCACCAAGATGGCCGCATTGATGAGGAACGCGAAAAACAAAGCCAGATTCGAATCAATCGTGGCGAACCGGATCGCCATGCGTCGCCCGGTCTCCGTGCGCTCAAATGCCCGCGTTTGAACAATGCTAGAGTGTAGATAAAGATTATGTGGCATCACGGTAGCCCCCAAAATCCCAATGGCCAAATAAAGCGCCTGCGGGTTGGTGATGATCTCTAATCTCGGCAGCAAGCCCCCGCACATCTCGCTCACACTGGGATGCGAGACGAGCATTTCATAACCAAAGCAGCCCCCGATGAGAAAGATCAGCCCCGCCACCAGGCATTCGATATAACGAAAGCCCTTATTTTGCAGCAAGAGCACCACCATGACATCCGCCGCCGTGAGCACCACTCCGATGACTAAAGGCAAGCCGAAGAGTAAATTCAGAGCGATGGCAGAGCCGATCACTTCTGCGAGATCACAGGCGCAGATGGCCACCTCGCACAGGAGCCAAAGGGTGATGGCCACGGGTCGGGAATAGTGGTCCCGACACGCCTGTGCCAAGTCCCGGCCAGTCACGATGCCTAGCTTCAAAGCCAAATGCTGGAGCAGCATGGCCATGAGATTTGAAATCAGCACTACCGACAATAACAAATAGCCGAACTGGGCCCCACCCGCCAGATCCGTGGCCCAATTTCCCGGATCCATATAGCCCACGGCTACCAACATGCCCGGCCCTGCGAAGGCCCACAGTTTCCGCCAAAAAGAGGCGCCCGCAGGCACCGCCACCGAGGCGTGCGATTCTGGCAATGAAGGGGTAGAGGCCGCCCGCTGCCAGCCTGGATCGGGCTTGGAGGTGGAGGCGGCGGAATCAGCGGAGTTCATCAGTCAATATTAAGTAAGTCATTTGAAGTTAATAGACTTAGCCTGGGCTAAATATTGCAGTCAAGGCGAAACATTTTCCATTTGAGCTTAACCCGGTGCTCAGTTAGGAATCCGTTCATGCCTGTCACCCCCCAGACGACCACGACTACTACTACTACTACTACTACTGCTGTAGAAGACTACTTGGAACAAATTCACCATTTGATTCAAGCCAAAGGCTATGCCCGGGCCATCGAGATCGCCTCTAACCTCGGGGTCAGCCAAGCGTCCGTCTCCGCCATGGTGCAGCGTTTGGGCGCAGAGGGGTTTGTGATTTACGAAAAGTATCGCGGCCTAACGCTCACGGAGAAAGGCACTGAGATCGCGCTCCACATCATTCAGCGCCACGCTGTTCTCACTACCCTGCTAAGAAAGTTCGGCATTGATGAGCAGACGATCTACCAAGACGTCGAAGGCATGGAACATCACATTTCATCCAAGACCCTCAATCTCCTCACGTTGCTAACGGAAGAAATGGAAGCGAATCCTCTGCTGGTGCGCAAGATCAAACGGCGGCTGAATAAAATGACCACCGAGGAGTGATCGGCCTCTGCAAGGATCAACTGGCCCTGCAAAAAACGACTTTTAGCCTAAGCACCTGTGCCGCAGCATGAGCAGGAAACCAGTGGGGAAAAAACCACCGAACTGCAAGCCGCTGGCTGCCTCAGCTACACCATCAACGCCCCCCTCAGCATCGGCCTAGAGACGAAGTATATCCACGAGACCATCGCTGGAGAGCGTAGTCATCCTGAGCATAAATTCCTCATGGGCCCGTCCGCGCAGATTCGGTGCAACGCCCACACGCACCTCGGTTTTGTGAGCCTCTTCGGCGTCACGAAGGACGCGGTTAACGTGGAAGGCTGGGTGGTCTTTGGGATTGATCTAGACTTTGGTAAAGCCGCAAACGATCACAAGATCCACGCGCCTGTTTCCGGCCTGCGGAACTGATTGCCAGCCAAGAGCCGCCGGGTACGCATTGCGTAGCGGCCCAGATTTCCCCTTGGCAGTCACCGTAGGGTGCTGCCACTTTGAAGATAGATGAATTTTCTGACCACGCAATGGACTCAATTGGTGCAGGCGACGCTAGATGGCTAGACGGCTGGCCGGGAGGCGTCGAACGCGATGTGTCGGGGGTGTCGGCGGACGATGGAGGCGTTTTTGCTAGCGCGGGGATAGGGAGCGGAGGAGGAGGCGGCTCTGACGCAAGAATTTTTCCTCGTCTGGTTGAAATCCCAGGCGTGGAAGCGGATGGACCTGGCGCGGGGGGAAGTTCCGCACGTTTTTGCTAGGGGTGATGATGCATGTGCTGGCCCATGAGCAGAAGCCGGGTGGCGGGCAGGAGATGTTGAGCCTAGAGGCCTTGAGTAAGACCTTCTACAACCCCATCCGTCTCCACAGCGCGCTGGCTTCCTCTCTCCTGTGGACTTTGAATCCTCTACCCATCACAACTAACCCTCATTCTGGGGTTTTCAGCTTCGACGCAAGATCACCCCCCGCAAGTTTTGATGCGGAAGCCCTGCCCCAGGCTCACCCGGACGGTAATTGCCCCTTGCCTGGAGGCCATTTCGTTCGCACGGGTGGCAATGCTAGCTACTAATCCGTCTTGTGGAATCAATCTTCCGGCCACGCTGGATGGCTGTATCGCGCTGTCCGGGAGGGCGTGGGCGTGGCCGCTGACGGTGCGCTGGCTAGAGCGGCAGCATTTCCCGCATGAGCGCATGAGACTGCATTTGCTAGACACTTCGGGTAATGAGGCCTTCTCAGCCATGGTGCTGGCGTGGGCGGCCCAGGCGGATTACGCGTCCGTGCAGGTGGAGCGTTGGCAGCCTGCGCAGCCGGGTCTGGCAGCAGAAGATCGGCAGACGCAGGTGGCGGCAGTGCGGGAGGTGTGTGCGCAGATCTATAACCATCTGGCGGGCCGCACTACGGCAGATTTGGTATTCACTTTGGAGGACGATAACGAGCCACCTGCCGATGCCATTTTGCAGTTGCTGGCCAGCCTAACGGAGGAGGCGATGAGTGTTTCGGCTAGTTATTTGAGCCGGGATCATTTGGATTTGGTGGCCTGGAATTATCCCTCCGAAGGACGTCCAGAGCCTGCGCAGATTACGGCGGGCGTGCAGCGGGTGGGCGGGCATGGCTTTGGTTGCGCACTGGTGCGGGGCGCGGTGCTGCGCGCGCAGCCGTTTCATAATGGGCCGCCTTATCAGGATTATGACTTCAATTTCTTCCATGCGCATACCGTGCTAGGAAAGTGGCAGGCCCTGGTAAATGGAGCCTTGCCGTGTCGGCATTATCAAAGTGCGACCACTTGGGCAGCCACGTCGGAGACGGCGGCAGCGCTGCGTTTCCTAGATGAATCGAAGGCGGCCCTGAGCATCCTGCACCTCAATGCCTGGGACGTGCATGGCGGGGCGGAGCAGGTGGCGTTAGGATTGATTCAGCAGCAGCAGGTGGCTGGACACAGCGCGCAGTTGCTGGTGGGGCGGAAGGCACAACCCTTGAGCGAGGGCGTGCCGTTGGAAATGCTGCCGCCCTTGCCCAGCCTAGCAGGGCAAGAGGACTATCCCGATTACTGGTCCAGCGCCAGCCACACTTTGCTGACGCATCCGCTAGTGGAAAATGCAGAGGTGCTCCATTTGCATAATCTCTATGGCGGGTGGTTTAATCCGTGGTCGCTCATCGGCCTCTCCCATTTCCGGCCCGTGGTCTGGACGCTGCATGATCTGCAAGCCATCAGCGGCTATTGTGCGCATTCGTTGGACTGTGAGCGTTGGAAAACGGGCTGCGGCCACTGCCCGGATCTCACGCTGCCCGGCCCCGCCCTAACCCGCGACATCACGGCGGAACTCTGGCGGGACAAGGCGCTCATCGCCTCCCAGAGTCGCCTCCACTTGGTGGCGTGTTCCGCGTGGGCCGCCCAGCGCGTGGGGGAAAGTTTCCTGCGCCAGCATCCCCTAACCGTGATTCCCAATGGCGTGGATGCGGTCACCTTCCAGCCCGCAGACCGCGCCACCGTCCGGCAGCAACTGGGCCTACCAGCGGAGGCGTTGATCCTGGGCGGAGTGGCTAGTTGCGGCACGCTCAGCCATCCTTGGAAAGGCGGAAACTACGTGCGCGAGGTGCTAGCCGCACTCCGTCCCCAGTTCCCTAACCTAGTCTTTTTAAACATCGGTGGCGAGGTGCAAGAGGACGGCATCATCTCCTTGCCCTTCCGCCAGAGCCGGGCGGAAATGGCCACGGCGTATGCGGCCATGGACGTGCTGTTATTCCCCTCCATTGCCGAGAATGCTCCGCTGACCGTGCTGGAAGCCATGGCCTGCGCGCGGCCCGTGGCGGCCTTTGCCGTGGGCGGCATTCCTGAACAAGTGCGGCATGGGCAAGACGGGTTGTTAGCAACTCCGCGCGCAGGCGCGGAACTCACGCAGCACGTACGCACGCTCCTGCTAGATCCGATCCTGCGGGCCACGTTAGGCGGCAACGCCAGAGCGCGGGTGGAAGCGGAATTTACCGACACCCTAACCGCCTCCCGCTACGCGAAACTTTACCGTTCAGTCGTCGGCCAGTCCGTGCGTGAGTCCGCAGGCAATGCGCTCTTAGCGCGATTCGTGTTGTCTGAGCAACGTCGGCTCAACGCAGAGTCGAAGTTGTCCGCCGAGCGCAAGAAGCGTCAAGCGGATCAGGAAACGCTGGCGCAGCAACGCGCGCAATTCCTGGAGCAACCTTGGTTGCAGCGCTTAGTGGCCTGGAAATTAGCGCCCGCTCCCTTCCGCCGCTGGTGGCACACGCTGGCCAAACAACAGGCCAAATCCACCCCCAAACCAAAGCCATGACGACCCCTAACCAGTGCCCTATCTGTGGCGGCACGCAGTTTGACTTTGCTCCTGTGCTCGCCCCCGCGCTGATCGCAGCGTGGGAGTTAAACGCTGAGGAAACGCGGCTGATCGACCGCCAGCAAGGGTTGCATTGCTCATCCTGTCAGGCGAATCTGCGCAGCATGACGTTAGCCGCCGCGTTGTTGAAGACCTTTGGCTCGCCTCTCTACTTTGAAGATTTCTGTCGGGATGACCCCACATTTTCCCGGCTGCGCATCTTGGAAATCAACCCCGCTGGCAGCCTCTCCGCCTACCTGTCGCGTGCGGCGGGACATCAACTGTGGAGCTGGCCGGACCTTGATTTGCAAAAGCTGGCCGTGGCGGATGGCAGTTGGGATGTGATCCTGCATTCGGATACGCTAGAGCATGTGCCTAACTATGCGGCGGCGTTACAGGAATGCGGCCGGGCGCTGCGGCCTGGTGGGTGGTTAGCGTTCACGGTGCCATTGCTGCCGCATCGACTCACCCGTCCTGCTAACCCCGCGCAGCCGAGCTATCATGGGCTGGCGGGTGAGATGGCGGAGGGCTATCAAGTGCATACGGAATTTGGCGCGGACACCTGGGCCGCTTTGATGACGGCGGGGTTTGATGAGGTGCAGATCCATCGGTTGCTCTTTCCAGAATCCGTGGCCTTCATCGCCCGGAAGCCGCTGTTAGGGAGCGCAGAATTTACGGGAGAGCGGCTGCTGACCACCTTTCCTGCGGGCCGTCGCATCGCCACAGAGCACTTGCATCGCTACGCTCTAGCCGCAGAAGTCTGTCAGGGTCAGCGCGTGCTAGATCTGGCTAGTGGGGAAGGTTATGGCTCGGCATTATTGAGCCGACAGGCGGCCCATGTCACGGGCGTGGATCTCAGCGCCTCCACCGTGGCGGAGGCCCAACAGCGCTATGGCGCGGCTAACTTAGCCTTTCTCCAAGGCAGCGCCACCGCCATTCCGCTGCCCGCGCAGAGCGTGGCGCGGGTGGTGAGTTTTGAGACGCTGGAGCACCTGCCTGCTCAAGCGGAATTTCTCACAGAAATCTCCCGCGTGCTCACGCGCGACGGCCTACTGCTGATCTCCACGCCAGATCGCGCGGAATACTCCGAGCGGCATCAATCGCAGAATCCGCATCACGAAAAGGAGCTGTCGGCAGCGGAATTTAGAGCATTGTTAGAGCCGCATTTTAAATATGTGGCCTTGGTGGGCCAACGCTATGTGGTGGGCTCCTGGATGGAGAGTGCGGAGGCCCCGGCGGGATCGCTCCGTGGCTTAGTGGTGGCGGATTACGCTGCCATGCCGTTTGCCGCAGGCGTGCCGGAAGCCGTCTATTGGCTGGCGGTTTGTAGCAATGCCCCGTTGCCCGCGCTGCCGTTAGGCGTCTGCGTGCCACCACGCACCACCTTGGATGGCTGGCTAGAGGCGCTGGAAGTGATGCCCGCTCCGGCTATTGCCATGGAGTTAGCGCAGCAGCAACATTTCACCACCACGCAACCCGTGTTGGCTAAATTACTAGCGCAAAGCCAGGCCGCTTTGGCGAAGCAACGGCAGCGCGCAGAGACCTGGAAGGAACGGGCGGAACGCGCCAAAGCGGCACTGGCCAAAGCTCAACAGGCCAGCCCCCAACGTCCGTCCTCCCTCATTTCCCGGCTGGCGAAAGCGTGGCGTGGGCTGCGGCCAAAAGCGCCTCCAGCCGATTAGCCATCGCCTGCCCGGACCGCACGGGATCGAACCACTCCCGTGCCTCCCGCTGAGCCACCAGCGCGCGCGCGCTGGCTTCCGGGCGATCCGTCAGCACTTGGCGCAGGAGATGCACCGCGTGACTCACATCCGGCGCGGCCCACGTGGAGCCTTCCGGATAGTTTCCGCAGCCGGGCGGCACGGGGGCCAATTTATATTGCACGGGGAAGCTATTGCCAGCGTGCAGATACTCCGCATTGCCCGAGTAGTCCGTGGCGATGACGGGCTTGCCTAACAGCATTGTTTCCGCCAGCGTAAAGCCGAATCCCTCCGCCCGATGCAGTGAGACATAGGCATCACACGCGGCCTCCAGTTCCCAGATCTCTTGATCTGTTAGCATTTCCGTGATGACGAGCGCATTGCAAGCGGCAGCCGCAGTCTGCACGGTGGCCCAGGCCTCCGGGAACTCCCGCGCGCGACTGACTTTGAGCACCAGCCGCGCGTTGTCATCTGGCCGCATGGCTTGCTGCCAAGCGGCTAGGAGGGCGGCTGGGTTCTTGCGTTCCAAGGTGCTACTAAGATCAAACATGAAGAGAAAGAGAAACCGATCCGCTGGCAATCCAAAGCGTGCGCGCGCCCTACCAGTGAGTGGCGGCACGCTGATGCCAGGGAAAATGCGTTGCACTGGCAGGCCCCAATGCCGAAAGGATTGGCCGACGAAATGGGTGTAAACCCAGATCTCTGAAAGCCAGGGTGGCCGCACATCCCAGGCCGCTGGTAAGTTAGGCAACTCCCACGCATACAAGCCCACGCGAGGGATGCCGGGGCGAGGCCACAGGCCAGCGCGGGCGAAGGTATCGTCATAAAAAGGGTCAGGCGTGAGATGCAGGATGGAAGCGGGGTATCGTTCCGGGGAGAGATAGGCCTCGCCAGCGATGCTAGAATCACGCCCGGTGCAGACGGGAATATTCCGCAGCGCCACGTCATAGCCCACGCTCCGCAGCCCCGCCACGGTGCGCAACGCGGACTGTTGCAAGCCAGAGCGAATGGTGAAATGGCCGAGCACATTCACGCCATTAACCCCTGCGGCCACGGACGGACTAGCATAGTCAGGACGGTGCGCCTGAGCCGCCGGAGTGAGGCTGAGCGTCAGGGGTTCCCAGCGTGCCTCTTGCTCTGCGGCGGCTTGCAGGAACCACAGCAGATCCACCGGAGCCCAGGAAAATTTCCGTGCACCTTGTTTCAATAACCATTTGGCAAACTCCGCCCGCCCGTTGGGCAAGAGCGCTTCCGGGTGCTTCTCCCGCAGACCACGTTCATGCACATAGTGCTCCACCACCGCCTGCTCCACGGAGCAATCCCACACCGCCTCCAAATGCGCCAGCGCCAGCGGCCCTAACTTGGCAAACTTCCGCTCTAACCACTGCCGCCAAACCAGTGGCGGCTGGGTCAGCGGCTTATCCTGGGGCTGTAATCCACCCAGCCGAGCCCGCACCACCCCTAACACGACCCGCCGCGCTGCCTGCACGCTCTCTGCCGCGTCCGCCCATTCCCAGACGAGCACGTCCGGCTCTAGCCGCGTCACTACCTCCAGCCACTCAG